>DAHWKG010000154.1:0-2835 GCA_027343765.1 Sulfobacillus sp. | reverse complement strand
CGAACGGTTACTTTCAGTACATGATCTGGCTCTCATGCGGCGCGGTATCAATCGTGATCCACGCCCGCTGGTTGCCCGCTATCAAGAGTCCTTCGCCGACCCGGGCATTGCTCAGCTTGTCCTGTTCGGCGTCGGACAGGGCAAAGAGCCCCGTCAGGGCCTGCAAGTCCTTCCCGCCCTGGCGCAGGAGGAACGTGAACGCCGAATTGGTCAGCACTTGCTCGCCGTCCCCGGCTATCGCAGGAGCCAGGAAGTCTGCAATGTTCTGCGTGACGGCCATGAAACTACCGCCGTATTTGCGAATGCGCTTGGAGAGCGACTTCATGAACTTCAGGGCCTCCGGGGCTTGCGGATCAATCAGCATCCACGCCTCATCCACCACGAGCAGCTTGCGTTCGCTCCGGTCGGCCCGAACCAAATCCCACAAGTAGCCCAGCACATTGAGATACTGGGCCCGGCGCACGTTGTCGGGGGCATCTTGCAAATCGTGGATGTCCAGGACCACAAAGTCGGTGTCCGTGGTGGGGGGGACCGTGCTCGGCCCGGCCCAGAGGTCGGCCAGCACGCCTTCACCGGCGGTTCGGAGTAAAGCCGTCAGCGTCTCCCATTCCGCCCCCTCTTGGGCACGGCAGTAGGTGTACATGTCGCCGACGTGGGGCCAAGCATCCGCCGGAATGCCCGACACGTCCGCATCCTTTGTGATACCGTTGTTCGCATAACTCTTCTCGACGGCTTCCTCTAACAGCGCCCGCTGCATCGGGGTGAGGTCCGGGATGTAGGTCCGAAAGAAGTCCAACACGCGCTGAATGTGGGTCGATAGCCCACTCCCGGTGCTGCCCTCGTCGTCCGTGTCGTCCGGCACACTCGGCGCTTGCAGGGGGTTAATCCGCGTGCCGCCCCCCGCGGCATTGATCCAGGTGCCATCCACCTGCCGCACCAGTCCCCGGTATTCGCGTTCCGGGTCCAGCACGAACACCTGCGCCCCAAGGCCCCACTCTCGCAACATCATCAGCTTGGTGGCATGACTTTTCCCCCCTCCGGGCGGGGAGAGTATGGCGAAATTTTTGTTGGTGATCCCCGCCTCGGGTGGGGGATTCCAGCGATCCACTAGCACCATTCCGCCATCCGCATCATGGCCCAGCACAATGCCGGACCCATGATTGATCCCCCCGCTGCCCATCGGCCAACTGGCCGCGATGGTCGCAGCCGGCCAGATTTGCGTGCCCTGAATGGGCTTCGGCCACAATCCGAACGGCCCTGACGCTTGGAGCCCTTCGTTCTGGTAGTACACGAGCGGGCGGGTGCGCATCCCTTGGGCTGCCAGTTGCCCTTCGAGCCGCTTGGCGCGGCGGATGCCGGTTTCAGCATCGGGGGCCGACACGGTGAGGTACACGGCCACTTGAAACGTCCCTTGCTGCTCCGCGTCGATTTGGCGCATGAGCGCCATCGCGTCCTCTAATTCTTGCGTCAGCCGCTGTTCCGTCAGCGCGGCATTTTTACCCATCGCGAGTTGCCCGCTGATGGCCCCGATGCGGCGATTCAAGGCTTGGACCAATTGATAGGCGTCTTGGGGAGCCGCATGCAGGGAGAGTGTCACCCCCGGCAAGTTGGCCGCGCTGGTGAGCCACCCATCCTCCACGCTCGGGGGATACGCTAAGATGGCGTACACCCGCCGCCATTCCGGGCCGGCTTGCAGATACTGCGGAAAAAACTCCAACGCTTCGGGCGCCATGGCGTTGGCCAAGGCCGATTGCGTGGGATAGGCCGCGTGAGATTTCTTAGCCATGCTCATCGAGCCTCCTTCTCCTTCTGATCATCGCAGGTGCACCGGGGAAACACCCGTCGGTCGTCAGGCCAAGCATCCCGCGCACCAGCGCGATCGTCGCGCCGGCCGCCAGCACGATCACCGGGAGGACAAACAGTACGATTCCCAGCAGCCCGCCAATCACCGACAAGATGATGCTTAGCCCCAGTAGCCCGATCCCGGTTTTAATCGCAATGCGCGTCCGGGCGTCGTGTCCATCGCTATCCTTCCTTTCGACCCTACAAAGGCGTCGGCCGGGCCCCGCCATCGGGGATGCTTTCCACCGCCGCTTGGCCCGCATGGAACATTAAGAACAGCAACTCCCGCCACAGGGCATCGGTTAGCGGATCAGCCCGGAATCCGCGAATGCGCCCTAGGTCATCGGTCAGGCCCCGCAGGCTTTGCTGGTGCTCGGCCACCGCGTCTTTGCCTGTCCGGGTAAGGAGCAGATAGTAGCGCCGCTCGACCGAATCCCCGCCTTGCACCTGCTGGCGCACCCACCGGGCATAGTCGCCCAACACCCGGCGCCGGGTGCTGGTGGCGGCGTCGGTGGCAGTGTCGAGGGACGCCAGGTACGAGTCGAGGTCCACCGGACGATATAAGCTCAGCAGTTGCCAGGGAACGGTCAGACCGCTCAACGCGGCCTGAAATCCTTGAATCGCTTGGGTCCGTTCACGTTCTGACTTCAAGGCCAGACTGAACGGGCTAATCTGAATCCCGGCCACCACCCCGCCATCGGGCCGGAACAAACACCCATCATGCAAATCTTGAATGGGCAGCCACGACTGCGCCGTCTTTTGGGCGGACGTGGGCTCGGGCTGTTTGGCCGGTTTGGTAGCCTTCTTCATCGGCAGTTTCATCACGTCACCTCCCTCGTAATCACAGTAAAGCGAGCAGAGATAGGGCCATGCCTGGCACGATCATCCCTAGGAAAATTTGCAATCGTCGGCGTCGGGCGATCTCGTCGGGGCCGCATGTGCTCGCGATGGCGGTGATCTCATTGCCGATCAGTGCCCACCCGCCCACCATGG
>DAHWKG010000153.1:0-9521 GCA_027343765.1 Sulfobacillus sp. | reverse complement strand
CCTGGATGCTTCCACAATGACCTGAACAATCCGGTCCACCGCGTCCGCATCAAACAGAGCGCGCATATTGGCGGCCATTTGAGCCGTGCGCTCAGCGTCTCGCAAGAGATTGAGCACCTCTGTAGTCGCGCCGACCAGATTCTTTTCTGGCACCAAAATTCCCGCACCGCGAGATTCAATCACCCGCGCATTTTTGGTTTGGTGATCTTCGCTGACGTTTGGTGAAGGGACCAGCACGGCAGGGATTCCAAAAGCTTGGCAGTCCGTAATGGTTCCCATGCCAGCACGGCCCAAAAATACGTCGGCTGCCTGATACACCGTTTGAATCTGATAGAAGTATTCGAAAACCTGAATACGGCTTTCGTCCAATCCGCCCGGCCACCGCTCTTCAATGGCTCTTTTCACTTGGGGGTAGTATCGTTTGCCGGTGGCCCAAATCATACCCAAGTCGGGAGAGTCGGCGACAACCGGAATGAGGTTCAACAGCGCTTGATTAATCGCCCCCGCCCCCTGGCTACCCCCCGTGGCCATTAACAGGCGAACCTCCGGGCGTATGCCCAGCCGTTCCCGTGCTTGGGTCCGGGTGATGAATGTTTTCGGCAAAGACACCGGGTTCCCAGCCTTCAACACCCGCGCCGTAGGTGGAAAATATTGACGCGCTTCGTCGAATGGCACAAAGACCGCATACGCCCGTTTAGCCAAGTTGCGATTGGTCAAACCAGGAAAGGCATTTTGCTCCTGAATGACTAAGGGGATGTGCAACAAACTTGCCGCCAATCCGACCGGTCCCGACACGTAGCCTCCGGTTCCAATCACCACATCGGGCTTGAAGCGCTTTAATATCCTCCACGCGTCCGTCACACCGCGTGCTAACGCAATGACGCCGCGAACTTTGCCACCCAGCCCACGACCCATCAGCCCTTGAGCGTGGACGGTCTTAAAGGGAATCTCTTCTCGCGGCACCAACTCGCGTTCTAACCCATGATTCGTACCTAGATATAAGAGCGCCACGTCGGGCTCTTCTTGAAGTAATCGCCGGGCGATAGCCAGCGCGGGATAGATATGACCGCCACTGCCGCCTCCTGAGAGCACTGCGCGCATCGCTTTCGACACCCTCAACCCCTCTATTGTCGCCTTCCTACAAAAGGAGGCGCAATCCCTACCATATGCAGAGCCTTACGTGGTGTGCCGAGAAATATTGAGCAGAACTCCCACCCCGGCCAAACTAAGCACCAACGACGAGCCTCCGTAACTAATGAACGGCAATGTAATGCCTGTGACCGGGAGCGTGGCCGTCACCACCCCCATATTGATGGCGGCTTGAATAGCAATCATGGTCGTGAACCCCGTCGCCAAGAGACTCGAAAACAAGTCTGGGGCGCGCATGGCAATCCGATATCCGCGCCAGGCCACAATCATGAACAAAATCACCACCGTGAGCGTCCCCACGAGCCCCAATTCTTCTCCTAGCACGGCAAAAATAAAGTCCGTGAACGATTCGGGCAGAAAGCCGAGGGCCTGTCGCGAATAGCCGAGACCTAATCCCAATACCCCACCGGAACCCAACGCGAGCAGCGCTTGAATGGTATGAAACCCTTCGCCCAACGGATGCTTCCACGGGTCAGTGAATGCGACAATCCGCTGCAAACGATAGGGCTCGAGAGCAATGGCTGCTCCCAAAACCGGCAGTCCCGACCCGAACAGTACTCCCATGTGGCGCTTCCGAGCCCCGGCTACAAACAACATCACGAAAAAAGTTCCCGCAATCGCCATCGTCGTGCCTAAGTCCGGCTCAGCCAACACCAGCCCGAATACTGCCACCGCCATCCCGAGATGTGGCATGACCCCCCGCCAAAAGTCGGACAAACGGTCCTGATGCAAGCTGAAAAGCCGCGAAAAGAAAAAGATCATGCCGATTTTGGCCAACTCAGACGGTTGCAGTTGGAGAGGCCCGGCCCCCAGCCATCGCCGCGAACCATTGATAGAGATTCCAATGTGCGGAACGAGTACCAGTCCCAATAATACCACGGCTACAACAAATAACGGCAAAGCCCATTTTTGGTAACGCCAATAATCATAGCGAGAGGCAACCGCCAAGACGATTAAGCCCAAAATGGCCCACATGATTTGCCGTTCCAAGTAATAGTAGGGATTATGGAGCGTATGATAGGCAGTCGGAGCGCTGGCAGAAAACACCACAAGGGTGCCGATTGCCAACAACCCCAGCACGGAAAACAACAACAAATAGTCAAAATGCCCGCTTCGCTGTTCCATCCGCTGCCCCCTTATCTCTCGCTTGTCTACCACCATGCCAACACCGCGCCCAATGCGGAGACAATCCAAAAGACCGTGACCACCTTTTCTTCCGACCAGCCACCGAGTTCGAAATGGTGATGCAACGGGCTCATGCGAAACACCCGGCGCCCCGTGAGGCGAAAGCTTATCACCTGGATAATGACCGATAACGTTTCCAACACAAACAAAATGCCCACCACCGGAAGCAAGATGGGGGAGCCGGTCACGACAGCAGCACCAGCTAGACCAGCGCCCAGAGCCAACGACCCGGTATCGCCCATGAACACGCGAGCTGGGTGCAGGTTAACCCTGAGGAAGCCCACCAGTCCACCGACTAGAGCCAAGCAAAATATGGCCACCGGATCATCTTTCACGCGCACCGCCCAAAGCGCGAAAAAGGCAAACGAGGCCACCGACGCACCGCCGGCCAACCCATCCAAACCATCGGTAAGGTTGACGGCATTGGCCGCTCCTAAAATGGCCAGCACGCTAATCGGTCCATACCACCAACCAAAGGGAAAATGACCTAAATGAAACGGCAACACATATCCTTGTGGCGGTAGATAGCGGTATACGTACCAACTAAACGCCACCGCCAAAATCACTTGCAGCAACAATTTTTCTCGGGCCTTCAACCCCAGCGGGCGCTTTAAGGCCACTTTTAGGAAATCATCGGCAAATCCGATGACGCCAAAGCCTAACGTCAGCAACGTGAGCGCCCAAGCCCGAGCGCTGCTGGGGTCGAAAACGGCCACGGCGATGGGCAAAGCCACTAAAAAGATTACCCCACCCATCGTCGGCGTTCCCTGTTTCTTCAAATGGGCCTCAGGGCCGACATCTCGTATCTGTTGCCCGAATTTCAAGCGTCGTAAGGCCGGAATCACCAAGGGCCCCATCAATAAAGACACGACCAGCCCCAAGGCACCCGCCGCTGCCAGTCTCATGCCCCCTGCCCCCGTTCTTCCAACCGATGGGCAAGCCATTCAAATTGCATACCTCGTGATGCCTTCAAAAGAATCACATCACCCGGGCGAAGATGCTGGTTAAGCCAAGCCAAAGCTTCGTCGCGCGTCGCTACCCACGCCCCATCAAGGCCCTTCGCGGCCGCTCGTTCGTATAAATATTGGGAGCGTTCTCCGACGGCCAAGAGAAGGTCCGCCCGACCCACTGCGTACTCGCCCACTCTCTGGTGCCCGGGAACCTCTTCATCGCCCAGTTCCAACATGTCCCCAAGAACCGCCACCCGACGCCCAGGCCGTGTTTTGAGAACATCAAGCGCCGCCTCAATCGAGAGTGGGCTCGCATTATACACATCCTCCAACAGGGTCCAGCGCCCAGACGACACCACCCGGATACGAGACCGGCCTGCATCCACTGATTCAATGCCGGCCACCGCTTCTTCTAAGGTCAATCCCAGATGACGGCCGATGAGCAAAGAAGCGGCAACATTATGGCCCTGGTGCGCGCCCAGCCAAGGTAGGCGCACAACCGTCTTTTCTCCATGGATGCGTACCGTGATGAGGGTGTGGTCCTCCTCCACCTGCGCCCCTAGCACTTGACCATCCAAAGCCGCATCTGTACCAAACCAAGCCACACGTCGAGGAGTCTTCTCGCCCAGTTCCCTAACCCAATGGTTGTCGTGATTCAAAACCGCCAGGCCGTCGGGTTTGAGCCCCACCAATATCTCACCTTTAGCCGCTTGGATTGCTTCCATCGACCCGAGCTTTTCTAAATGGCTCGGGCCGATGGTGGAAATGACAGCCACATCAGGCGGCGCAATTCCCGTCATCTTTAATATCTCGCCACGAGCACTCATGCCCATTTCCGCCACGAAATGGGTCGTGTCCTCGGGGCCGACAAAAAATGACAAGGGAAGGCCAATGGCGGTGTTGTAATTGCCCAATGAGGCCGAGGTGCAAAACCGTTGGGACAGGACGGCCGCCGTCAACTCTTTAACGCTGGTCTTTCCCACGCTGCCGGTAACCCCCACAACGGTCACCTGATGCTCCGTGATATAGCCCCGTAATAGCTCCCCCATCGCTTCCAGCGGTGAATCCACCCGAACCAGTGGACCACCCGCTTCCCGGAAGTCTCGTCGGACCATCGCCACCCCACCCGCCCGCCACACCTCTTGAACAAACACGTGACCATCCGTGTTTGTTCCCGGAAGGGCCACAAACAGGTACCCCGGTCCCGCTTCGCGACTGTCAATGGTGAGACGCCCCACCACCGCATCCGGCTGAAGCTGTTCAAGTTCACCGCCGGTCCATCGGCGCACGTCGTTATAGGTGAGTGAAATCATGAACGTTTGAGCTCCCTTAACACTTGACGGGCCACCTCACGGTCATCAAAGTGGATGGTTCCATCACGATAAATTTGGTAGGTTTCGTGCCCTTTACCGACAATCAGCACCACGTCGCCAGGCTGGGCTTGGGTGAGGGCGATTTTGATGGCTCGTTCCCGATCCAGTTCGACCTGCCACTTTCCGTTAACCCGGCCCAGCCCTTCTTCAATTTCGTGGATAATGTCGAGCGGATCTTCCGATCGCGGATTATCCGCCGTCAGCACCGCCCAATCGGCAAACCGCCCGGCGACTTCGCCCATGAGGGGGCGTTTTCCGCGGTCACGATCGCCTCCGGCACCAAAGACGACGCCAATCTTGCCCATTGCAAACTCCCGCGCGGTATTTAGCGCATTTTCCAACCCATCTGGTGTATGAGCATAATCGACAATGACGCTAAAAGACTGCCCTTCGTCGATGCGTTCAAATCGACCCGGGACCCCCCCGTAGCGCGCCAACGCTTCCGCCATCTTCTCAGGGGTCAATCCATAGATGTACCCAACCCCCATGGCAGCAAGCGCATTCAGAACATTAAAGCCTCCAGGCATACCGAACTCTACTGGCTGCTGAACCCCGTTGGGAAAATGCGCCAGAAACTGCACACCCCGGCTGGTCACCCGGACTTGGGTGGCCCGAAGGTCGTTGCCCGCACCTAGTCCGTATGTCATCACCGGTACCGACGTCAGGTCCCGGAGGCGCCCGGCATACGGATCATCGCCATTAATCACTGCCGCTTGGGGCCCTTTCTTGGCCCCTTGCCCAAGACGCTCAAACAACAAGGCCTTGGCCCGAAAGTAGCTCTCGAAATCCTTATGAAAGTCGAGATGGTCTTGGGTTAGATTCGTGAAAACAGCGACATCGTAGTCCACATGATCGACCCGGGACAGCGCCAACGCGTGGCTAGAAACCTCCATGACCGCCGCCTTCATGCCCCGATCGGCCATGTGACGAAGAATGCGCTGCAGATCTGGCGCTTCCGGGGTTGTGCGCACCACCTTAAAGGTCTCCGTGCCAATGAGCGTGTGGAGCGTCCCGGTGAGTCCGCATGCCACGTCGCTACCCTCCATCACCGCACGTACGAGATGGGTCGTGGTGGTTTTACCGTTGGTCCCCGTGACCCCGACCATCCACAAGCGCCCGGAGGGGTGGCCATAAAACACGTCGGCCACATGGGCCAGGGCCAACCGCGCATTGTCGACGACGATGCCGCTCGATCCGGCGGGAATCGCATCTTCTTTCTCAACTAGGAACGCCGCCGCCCCCCGCGCTTTAGCCTCAGGGCAATAGAGGTGGCCGTCGGTGCGAAAACCAGGAATCGCGCAGAATAGGTCTCCGGAGCTGACCTGCCTTGAATCATGCTGTATGCCGGTAATACGGACCCCACCGTGTCCCACCACACGTCCCTGCCCCATTAATTGCACGAGTTGTTCAATCGTCATGCCCTTTCCCCACTTTCACATCCTCTGGCCTTATCCCAAGTCAATGACGACTGTGGTCCCCGATTTGACCTGTTCCCCCGGACGGCGAGACTGAGACCGGACCCGTCCTTTCGCCCCCCGATGCTTCACGGCCGTGTTTAAACCAAGCTCGAAGGCCAGCTGGTGGGCCTCTGGCACCGTGAGCCCTCGGAAGTTCGGCACGGTCACCCACTGGAGGTAATCTCGCGTCCGATCTCCTAACGTCAACGTGAGCCGGGTGCCAACCGGTCGGTAACCTCCGTAGGTCACCGACTGGCCCACCACAAATTTACCCTGTCCTTCAAATTGTACCGGAAAACCGAACACCGCGGCATCCTGGTATGCAACATCAGGAGACAAATCAACCAAATCCGGCACCATGGCGGCTTCGCCCACCCGGGGCTTTGGAATCGGCTCGGTCGCGGGAATCTTTAAATAACGAAGAATGTCCCGCATCAACCGGCCAAACACGGGCGCGGCCACCTGACCGCCATAAAAAGCGCCTTGGGGTTCATCCACGGAAACGAGAATAACCACGGCCGGATTGGGCACCGGAGCGAATCCGATAAAGGACGAGATATAGAGCCCCTTTTCGGTCCGGCCATTCACCACCTTTTGTGCGGTTCCGGTCTTTCCCGCCACCTGGTAGCCGGGAACCTGTGCAAGCTTACCGCTCCCTTCCCGGACCACCCCCACCATCATTCGCTGGACGAGTTGGGCCACGTCGCGCGAGACCACTCTTCGCACACGCTGGCCATCTAAACTCTTGATCAATTGGCCGTCTGGAGTTTTAATCGCCCGCGCCACATGCGGCTTCAACAGTTCGCCGCCATTGGCGATAGCACTGACCGCCGTCAAGAGGCCGATGGGAGTGACCGTCAGTGTCTGACCAAAGGCCATAATGGCTAAGTCCAGGGCCGTGACCCGAGCCTTTCGCGGTAACAGTCCGAGAGCTTCGCCGGGTAGGTCAATGCCCGTCCGCTCCCTGAGCCCAAATCGCTCCACCGACTCATAAAACCCGTCCAAGCCCATCCCTAAGCCGAGCTCCATAAATCCCACGTTGCAGGAATTCTTGACGATATCGGCTAGGGATTCGGCCCCGTGCCCCGAAGGTCGCCAACAATTCACCCGCCGCCCTAACACCACCTTAAACCCTGGGCACCAGAACTCCGCCTCAGGACTTGTCGTACCCGCCTCGAGTGCGGACGCCAAGGTCACCGGCTTGAAGATGGAGCCCGGAGGAATGGCGTCGGTCACCACGAGCTCGCGATAGTTTTTTGCAGGATAATCGCGAAATTGATTGGGGTTGAATGTGGGCCGTTGGGCCATCGCTAAAACGCCGCCCGTCTGGGGATGCATGACGGTAACCATTACCGCCCGCCCCCCCGTGGCGATCATCGCATGCTCACAGGCCCGCTCCGCCATCCACTGGATGTTTTCGTCAATCGACAGTTCGACGGTGTCGCCTTTTATTGAGGGAACAATACGCTGACGGGCAAAGGAGATGCTCTCCCCATTAGCCATGTATTCCTCTTGAATGGCGCCCCGCTTGCCCTGCAAGTATTTGTTATAAACCATTTCCAGCCCGGCTAGCCCCTGGTTGTCGATACCGGTAAAACCTACGACCCCTGCCGCCAACTCCCCCTCAGGATAATAGCGGGCGGTCTCCGTCACCAAGTGAATGCCAGGCAATGCCATCAATTGACTCTTTAAGGTGGTGAGCTCCTTTTGAGAAAGTCGCCGTTTAATCCAGGTAAAGCCCTGCTTTCGGGATAGACGGCGAATCAGTCGACTTTCTTCCACGTTAAGAATGTTGGCCAAAAGGATGCTCTCCGTCTTCCGAGAACGCCTCGTCTGAGCGGGAATGGCGTAGGCCGAAAACGCGTGGTGGGCGCCCGCCAGTAGCCGGCCGTGCCGGTCGACGATATTGCCCCGGAACGGCGCCAGGGGCACCGACCGGAAATGGATGCTATCTGCCAGCTTTTTTAGTTTCGGTGCATCAAGACTTTGAATTGTCACCAACCGGCTTCCAATCAACAAATCAAACAGTCCGAATCCCATCATGGCCACAAAATTGCGCCGTTTCAACGTCAGCGGTGGACGGTCGTTCATCCGAGAGACCTCCCTACCCCTCCCCGAAGGGACGGGCTGGTTACTCCCCATGTTTATGATGAACCCGTCCACCCGAGAACTTAGGGTATGGGCCCCGCCTTTGCTCCATTGTCTGGACCCGCGTAGGGCTTAATGTTCCAGTATTTAAAGAGGTACTCCGCCACATGCTTCCACACCGGGGCGGACACCTGATCGCCGTAAAAGAGCTTCCCCACCGGGTGATTAATCGACACCAGCATGATAAATTTCGGATGCGGCATCGGTCCGTAGCCCAAATATGAGGCCACGAAGTTCGAATTAGAGGTGCGGCCATTGATAATTTTCTGCGCGGTGCCGGTCTTTCCGGCAATGATATATCCCGGCACTTGCGCCGGCACCCCGGTGCCGTAAGTCGCCTCCAGCGTCATCATGTGCTGAATCTCTTGGGCGACTTGAGGAGAAATGGGCTTTGACGCCACTTTAATCGGCGTCGGCGTAACCTTACCCGTCGGACTGATAATATTCTTGACGATATGGGGTTGGACCAGTATGCCATTGTTGGCAATGGCATTGTCGGCCGCAATAATTTGCATAGCGGTCGTGGCAAACCCCTGCCCAAAGCCTTCGGTCGCCAGGTCCACCGGATTCACGTTGGCCTTCGGAATCCAGAGCGGAGCGGCATCCCCGGGAAGCCCCACATTGCTCGCATGATCCAACTGAAAAAGGTGAACGAAGTGGTACAAGGCGTTGACGCCCAACCTCAAAGCCACGTCCATAAAGACCTGGTCCGAGGAAACTTCGAGCCCTTTGGTGAGCGTAATCCAGCCCCACCCGTTGGGTTTCCAGTCGTTAATGCGGACTCCGTCCACGATTTTGTAGCCCTTCGTGTAAAAAAGACTATTTGGCGTGTAATACCCCAAAGTCAGAGCCGCCGCGGCCGTCACAGGCTTGAAAATCGATCCCGGCGGGAACAGATATTGCACGCCAAAATCGTTCTCCTCTTCAGGTGTGGCGTGAGCGATGTTGTTGGGGTTGTAATTGGGCCAGTTGGCCAACGCCACAATCCCGCCGGTTTTCACGTTCATAATGATGACCGTGCCGTTCTTCGCGTGAGCCCGCTTAATGCCCCACTTGAGCCATCGCTGCGCTTGGGACTCAATGTTGGCATCGATCGTCAGTTGCACGGTATCCCCCGCTTTGGGGGGGGTGTAGGCCTGTTGCCATTGCAACATGGGGTTCCCATAGGCATCCTGGCGGACTGTCCAGGTTCCCGGTTTGCCGGCCAAAATCTTGTTTTCCTGGTACTCCACACCCGCGAGACCCTGATCGTGGGCGCC
>DAHWKG010000145.1:0-5338 GCA_027343765.1 Sulfobacillus sp. | reverse complement strand
CGGCGGCAAATCTCCAACATGCGCGCCACGACTTCGTCAACCTCCATGTGGGTAGTGTCAATCGAGACGGCGTCTTCGGCTTTTGACAACGGTGCATAGGGGCGACTGGAATCAAGCATATCACGGTGTTGAACTTCTTCGCGAATATGATCAAGCGACACCTCGTAGCCGAGTCGTGTAAGCTCCTGGAAGCGCCGCTCCGCCCGCGCATCCAAAGACGCCGTGAGAAAGAACTTAACCTCCGCGTCCGGCAGCACAAACGTGCCAATATCACGTCCATCCATGACCACGCCGCCTTGGCGTGCCATGTCGCGTTGCCGAGACACCATTTCGCTACGCACGGACGGAAATCCTGCGACCAACGCGACGCTCGCGTTCACTTCCGGGGATCGCAGGGCCTCGGTCACGTCCTCACCATCCAACATGACCCGGGGTCTTCCCTCCATACCCGGAAACAAATCAATGACGGTCTCCGTCAAAAGGGCCGCCAAGGCGTCCTCATCACGCAGATCAACGCCCAAGCGAAGCGCCTTATGGGCTAGCGCCCGATACATGGCGCCGGTATCTAGATACAGAAAATCCAACGCCGCCGCGAGTCGCCGAGCGACCGTACTCTTTCCAGCCCCTGCCGGCCCGTCCACGGCAATCACGCCGGGCCCTTCCCGTTTAGTCACAGGCACCCACATCGGCCTTCAGGTCCTCGCGCAGCACGACAGCACCGTGACAATAAACATGCTGCACCTCACGTTGGCCCAACACTGTTTCCGCATGCATTAAGACCCGCACCGTCTTCTTCAGACCATGCGGCACATCCAACTCCCGCATACAAATAACCGGCACATGTTGCCAGCCGATCCGACGCGCGGCCTCGGCCGGAAATGTCGCATGTAGGTCCGGGGAAAGTGTGAAGAAAATACTTGCCATGTCCTCCGGAACGATCTGGTTGGCGCTTGCCATGGCTTCTAAGAGTTCCTCAGTACGCTCTAAGATCTCCTCCGCGTCGTCACGCTCAACCGTTGTGGCCCCCCGAATTCCCCGAATCACCGGCCTCCACCCTTTCTTTCAACGTTGCTTATTCTGCGCCTCAAAGCGGACCTTTTCCTGACATCCAGTACAAATATATGCCGGGTCGTCCTGGGATTTGAGCCGTTGGTATTCCTCGGACCAGGTCGGCACTTCGAAGGCCTGCCCGCAGATATGACACTTAATTTCCATCAAAAGTCCTCCCTTGGGATTCTCCCGACTATCTTTCCCATTGTGCCGGGATTCTCCTCCTTGTGCAAGACTTCCCACAGGGTTTGCTACAATGAGGGTTAAAGGAGCGTGACCAGGATCTCTCACACCGACCGGCTTGTAGACATTCTTGATAAAGCTCCTATCCGCACCCTCAATCAGGCGCGCGACTACCGCCGCGATGATCGCCTGGTCCGTCGTTTAAGAGTCGGCACCCAGTTTTACGCGGCCGAACTGGTCGGCTACCAAGACCGGTATCACCCAGCGGTCCGCTTTGACGGTAACTCCCCAAGCGCCACCTGCACCTGCTCTCGTCGCATGCCATGCGCGCACGCGGTCGCCCTGCTACTGGACTTGGCGGAGGTCTTGCACCTATTTCTGGAACTCCCGTGGGCCCTTCGAAACGTCTTGGAGACCAGTCCCACCGCGTGGCTTTTGGATCAACCCTTTCCCTGGGAGCGCATTCCACAGGAGGCCCCCGCGTGGCGACTGCCGCCGGACGGTCGCGCGCCCCATTGGCTCCCCACCGGCGACACCCGCTCACCCTTATCCCGAGACGGAGCGACCCCGATATTTGCCGAAATGCATCCGGGATGGCTGGAAAACGCGGCCGTTGAACGTCGCCTAGGCAGCTGGATCGAGCAACGTTTGGACCAAGGACGCGACGAGGCCTATCTCTGGGTTCAACTGGCTTGGTTCCAGCCCGCCTTGCCGCTGACTCCTGTTTGGATGACTTTCGCGGGCAACGGAGACGCGCGTTTAGCCATGTTGCAACAGTTGATGGCTCCTTCACCTTACTGGCACGCGACACCTTTCCGGCGGGTCAGTTTGCTAAGAGCCCTCACCGTCGTTGATCGCCTGACGGCCACGCCTTTTTGGGACATCTTCCGAAGCGATGATCCCAACCGACTGGCCCAAGCTGACTCCCTTTACCTGTCCGGGGATCAGGCCGGCGCCTGCCGGGTTCTCGAAGAGCATCTGCCCGAGGATCCCGAAGCCCGTAGGAAAGTCCGGGCGCGCCTCATTGCCTGGCTTTCCCCGGCTGAGGCGCTTCCCCACCGACTAGCCTTAGCGCTTGAAAGCGGCGAATCCAGTTGGGCCATCGCGGTCCAAGATACCGTGAACTCCGATGCATGGAATCTTTTTAGCCGTGCGTTTCGGGAGCGTTGGCAAGTTTCACCTGAAGGGCCGGATTCTCCGTAAGTCCAGGAATGCGTCCTCGCTTCGCTACGGGACGGCCTGCCACCATTTTGAGGTCCATGGTCATATCCAACGGAGGAGCGGCCGCAATGTAGCTGCCCACGCCGAATCCGGTCACTCCAGCCTCTTTCAGAGCCGCAATTCGTTCCGGAGTCAGCCCTCCCGACACAAAAATGCCGACGTCGCTGTGACCGGCCTGCTTAAGACGTTCTTTGACTTCGCGAACTAAGGCTGGGGTAACCCCGCCGCGCTCCCTGGGGGTATCTAAGCGAATGGCCGCCAGTTTTCCCGACAGAGCCTCCGCCACCCGAATGGCTTCCTCGGCCTCATCCTTAAAAGTATCGACTAAAACAATCCGCGGAGCTTCCGAAGGCATCACCTGATCATAAGCGCGAGCGGCCGCGACGGTATCCCCGACCATCAACAACAGGGCATGCGGCATGGTACCAGAGGGAACCTCCCCGGCCTGCCGTGCACCCAAAATTGAGCTCGCCCCTTTCGCTCCACCGAGAAGCGCCGCCCGATCCATCACCGACGCCACCGCCGGGTGGACGTGGCGAGCGCCAAACGATGACACCGGGACCGGGGCCGCAGCCAGCACAGCCTCGCGAGCGCGCGTCGCCCATCCCGATGAGGAGGCCAAGATCCCTAAGATCGCCGTTTCAAAGAGACCGAAGTCCCGATACCGTCCCGTCACACGCATGACGACTTCTTTGGCCGCCACTGAGCGACCGTCCTCCAGGGCTTCCACCGTAACGGCCAGAGGAGCCAAAAGCGCCAAGGTTTCCTCAACCCCAGCGAGAATCCCCGCATGATTAGCGAAAATCTCCGCCGTGACGATTTCATCATTCTTTCCTAGCGTCTCTAAAATCTGCTGAGTCCCGACGAAGTAAACGTCAGCGGTGAGGCCGGCTCTGATTTCGTCGGGGGTCGCCGACCGAATGCCCCGATCCTCGGCGCGATACTGGCTGACCTCCGAAATGCTTTTCACCACGTGACTGAGCGAATCCACCCTGCTTCCTCGTCCTTTCCTGGCCCGCTTGCACCAATGCTTTTAACTCCCGTACCTCCCGGTGGGTCAACGGCCGAAGGCTCCCGGACTCCAGCCCCTGCAAACGGATGTTACCGAAGCGGACCCGGACTAATTGCTGCACCGGGTGGCCAATACTGTCCAACATACGCCGCACCTCCCGTTTACGGCCCTCGTGAAGCGTGAGCCGTAGGAGTGCTCGCTGGTTTTCTTTTTTGATGAGCGACACTTGGTCCGCTTTGGCAAGCCCATCCTCCAATTCGATCCCGTGCTTGATCCGGGCCAAGTGAGACTTGCGGGGAATACCGTCAACCCATACCTCGTACACTTTTTCGATTTGACTCGAGGGATGCATCAGAGCGTGGGCCAACTGGCCGTCATTGGTCAATAAAATGAGGCCTTCGCTGTCGCGATCTAACCGCCCCACGGGAAAGACGCGGCCGAACTTGTCCGGCACCAATTCTTTAATCAGGTGCTCTGCATGCCTATCTTTCCAGGAGGTAGTATAGCCCGGCGGCTTATGAAGGGCCAAATAGACCAAAGGCCTCTCGGGCATGGCCACGGGTTTGCCGTCTACGGTGATGCGGTCACGGCTGGGATCGGCCGTTCGGCCCAACTCTACCCGCTCGCCGTTCACCTCTACACGTCCCTGGCGAATCCATTCATCCGCAGCCCGCCGGGATGCCAGCCCTGCTTGTTGCAAAATACGTTGGACGCGCATCTCCATTTATCCCTGAACCTCGAACATGATCTCCACTTCTACCGCTGCATTTAACGGTAACGCGTTGGTGCCCACGGCAGACCGGGCATGCCGACCCTGGTCGCCAAAAATTTTCTGGAGCAATTCGGATGCCCCGTTGACGACCTGTGGTTGCCCGTGAAAGTCGGGGTCGCTCTGTACAAAGCCGACCACCTTGACCACCCGAAGGAGACGGTCCAATCCGCCCGCTACATCGGCCGCCACACTCAGGGCGTTTAAAGCACATTGTTGAGCGGCGGCGTACGCCGCCTCAGTACTAACCTCTTTTCCGACGCGCCCTTCCGCGATTAAATGCCCCTCTTTGAATGGCAATTGACCGGAGGTCAGACACCAATTCCCACTAATAATGGCGGGTATGTAGGCCGCTACTGCTTTAGGCGGCGGGGGCAACGTGAGCCCCAACTCTTCTAAACGACTGGCGAGAGACATGAAAACGCTCCTTCCGTTCTGGAACGGGCCGTTCTTGTATATGTTTGAGACAGGCCTTGATTCCATTGTTTAGCATTTACCAACGTGGGTTCAGTATACCAGGCGCATGGCGTTTGGGACATGTCCGGGGGCGCACAAATGCTGAATCACATCATCGATACCGTGTCCGTATGGGCGATTCCTTTTTTGTTGGGGGCGATCCCCCTCTATGGCTGGATTCGCGGCGTCAAGATTTATGACGTGTTTGTCGAGGGAGCATCAGAAGGGTTCCGCATGGCCATCACCATGATTCCGTTTCTGGTGGGAATTTTGGTAGCCCTGAACATCTTCGAGTCGTCAGGCGCACTGGATTCAGTCATTCACGTACTGTCGAAGCCGCTCCACTATGTCGGGGTTCCCGCCGAAGTGGTTCCCCTGATGCTGGTCCGCCCCTTGTCAGGGGGGGCCGCCTTGGGGATCACCACCGGGCTCTTGCACCACTTCGGTCCCGACTCCTTTGTGGGGCGCCTCGCCTCGACCCTACAAGGCTCTACGGACACCACCTTCTATGTCATCACCCTCTATTTTGGCTCCATCGCCGTGCGCCGTACTCGCTACGCTTTACCGGTCGCTCTCATTGGCGATTTGGCGGGCTTCGTGGCTGCCGTGGCCTTAGCCCACTGGATGTACCGCTAATCGTGGGGAGG
>DAHWKG010000095.1:0-2220 GCA_027343765.1 Sulfobacillus sp. | reverse complement strand
TTTTCCCGAACTCAGCCGGGGCCCCCTGGCCCACCTCCGCATCATCTACGGGGAACGGACGGTGACCACCCGGAAACGGGGGCGTCGCCATCCGCGGCAGAGGGTGACCAAGACAAGGGCTGGGCCCTGACGACCTGGGGGCGCCGTCTCGGCCCTGACGGTCTATCACATCATGCATCATCGCTGGGATCTGGAAAATTGTATCTTCCGGCAAGACAAGACGACCGGGCATCTCGCCCATTGTTTCGGCCACGATCCCGCCATTATCGAAGCCTTGGTCGGGCTCAACTGATAGCGGTGACGTGGTGGATTTGGTGGACCACGCGGAAAACCGTCAGTGCCGCGTGCAAAAAGATGCCCCGCATTGAGTGGATCGAGATGGCGCGGGAAGCCTTGGGCGCGATGCGAACGACCTGGACCGGGCGATGGCGACTCCAGACGACATAAAGACTTTCATCAGAGGGATCTCTTGCCGTGCCGACCGCAAACGCGGTCGACTCATGATTTTTGGTAGGGTAATACGCGATGCGCGTCGGAAAATTTTTTTCGCGACGATGTCCTCGGGTGCCCGTCGGCCTCCCGAGGCGGACAAATGACTTCATGGTCCAAGGATGAGGAGTTTCTGTTTCTGTCCAGCTCTGAAGCATGATGGTTCCATAAGAGGGAAATAGAGGGAGTTGCTGCCCTCCAGGAGAGCGACATCGAGGCCCTGGGCCCGTCAATTCGTAGAGATAGCGGTTTCGCACAGGTGCCCAGTGCGTGGTCGATCGGATCGCAGGCAGGACAAGTTCAAGTTAAGGAGGCACCTTCATCGCGCATTTCCCCATTGACGTATAGGGGAAGGGGATCCGGTGCCCCGTGGTTGCAAGGTAAGCGCAAAATAGCGCCCACCTTTTCCTCCCCCGCATGGGCAGCCATAATTGCTTGAGTTTGCGCAAGAGCCGATTTCCCGGATATGGAAGCGAGGAAAACCCCACAGGACGGTGGGGACTACCTTAGCGGATGGTTTTTTTGGTTGTTTCGGATGGGGCCGGCATTGTGAGGCTCGCGGGCAATTGGGGCGACCACTGGAGGAGCGCCTCCCAAGTTGCTGGGTCTTGAAGATCGTGATTGGGCACCCGGATCGACGGCGGCACTAGGTGCGGCCTCAATGATTCTTATACGCACCCGTCGAGCTCTCCTGCAACCGTATGTTGGGGTGCCCCCGCACCGCCAAGGGCACTAGCGACGCTGAAGATAGAACGGCCGCACTGACCCCAGATTGAGGCGCGGACGACTCCGCCTCTTGACACGCGTTTGCCGCCTTTTGCCTGCAAAATAGGCCCGCTACAGCCAGAACCATGCCCCGAAGCACTCGGCCTTGGAACACCATACCGCGTCCCCTCCCTGCGCTCGAATTTCCGCTAAACCTTGGCCGCCTATCTCACGAGTTGGGCGGGTATTACCTACATGGATATCCCCTTCGATGTGATACAATATGAGTGGGGGCGCAACGGCAAAAAGGTCTCTATCATTAACGAGCGATATACCTCGAAAGAGTGTTCCGGGTGTGGCTATTGCCAAGAGATGCCGTTGTGGAAGCGGACGTATCACCGGCCGCAACATTCTTGTCCGGCTAGGGCCATATCCCGAAAGGGACGATGTGCTAAGCGAAAGCTCAGGAATTTAAACATGTTTACCCCATGTTTAGAAAGGCAGGAATATTGTGAGCTCAAAGTTTCCCAACACCCGGGTACGGCGTCATCCAGAACGCGGTCGCTATGATCCCGAAACAATATATGGCATCATTGACGAAGCCTGGCACTGTCATGTCGCCGCCGTTCGCGACAACCTGCCTGTCGTCATTCCCACGCTTCACGTTCGCATCGACGATCAACTCTATATTCACGGCGCAGTAGCTGCCGGACTGTTTAAGGACATGGGACGTGAAACGCCTATTTCTGTCGCCATCACCCATCTCGACGGACTGGTGCTGGCGCGCTCGCTCTACAACCATTCCGCCAACTATCGCTCGGTGGTGATTTTTGGCATAGCCCGGGAAGTGGTCGATGCCGACGAAAAGATGGCGGTCTTTCACGCTTTGGCTGACCGTATCGCTCTGGGACGCTGGGAAGACGCCCGCATGCCTAATGACATTGAGGTACGTACCACCCGGGTATTTGCCATCCCGCTGGACCAAGCGTCGGCCAAAATTCGTTCGGGTCCGCCCGCAGACGACCC
>DAHWKG010000093.1:0-3880 GCA_027343765.1 Sulfobacillus sp. | reverse complement strand
AGAATGTAGATTAAAAGCGACTCGATGACAAGTCGAAGTTCGGTGTCGGCAGTGGCCGATCAGGGCTTCCACCTCATGAACGAAGCCAAGGAGGTGTGGGAAGCTGTGTCGCGAACGTTTGCGGTGACGGATGACGGGGATGGAATCTGGAGCCGAATCCGGGATCACCTGAATCCCAGCGCGGAGGCCCCGTCCTTCAGGGCGGGGAGGAAGCCGCCGCCCAGCCGCATGGCATCATTGAACATGGTGTGCTTTACTCCTGTCATGAACCTGACCTTGCGGGTAAAACTCCAACCGAGTAGCACGCAAGCCCAATCGCTCTTGACCACGATGGGCCGGTTTAATGCGGCCTGCAACGCCATTGCGGAAACGGCCTTGCGGGAGCACACGGCCAACAAGATTCGACGGCAAAAGCTGGTCTACGCCGACATTCGCGCGTCCTTCGGATTGTCCGCGCAAATGACCGTGCGGGCCATCCGTAAGGCGGCGGAGGCCTATAAGCGCGACAAGGCCACGCAACCCACCTTTCGTCCGCAGGGAGCGATCGTATATGACCCACGGATTCTGGCGTGGAAAGGCTTGGATCGGGTCTCGATCCTGACCCTGGATGGGCGGCAAATGATCCCGGTCGTGATGGATGGCTATCATCGGCCGCGGATGGATCGCATTCGGGGCCAAGCCGATCTGATCTACCGCGAGCGCCAGTTCTATTTGGCGGTCGTCGTGGATGTGCCCGAACCGCCGCCGATCCAACCGAACGAGTGGTTGGGGGTCGATTTGGGGATCGTCCACATCGCCGCCGACTCGGACGGCCAGACCTACTCGGGGGGCCCGGTGAACGGTCTGCGTCGGCGCCATGCCACGTTGCGCCAACGGTTGCAAACGAAGCGCACGAAGTCGGCCAAGCGCCTGCTCAAGCAACGCCGTCGTAAGGAACAACGGTTTGCGGCCAACGAAAACCATCGCATCGCCAAACAACTGGTGACGACAGCCCAAGACACGAGGCGCGGGATGGCCCTGGAAGACGTGACGGGCATCCGCGACCGGATCACGGTTCGACGGGCGCAGCGGCGTCGCCAGCACAGTTGGGCGTTCTCTCAACTGCGGCAGTTCATCGGGTACAAAGCGGCACTTGCGGGCGTCCCCGTGGTTTTGGTGGATCCCCGCAATACCTCGCGGACGTGTCCCCACTGTGGATTGATCGATAAGCGCCATCGTCCGAACCAAGCCTCCTTTCGGTGTATCGGCTGCGGGTTCGCTGGCCCCGCCGACACCATCGCTGCGGGCAATATTGCCCGTAGGGCTGCCGTCAACCAGCCGCACGCGGGGTCTGTCTCTCGACAGGCACCTGCAAGCTCCGCCCTTTAGGGCGGGGTTGTTGACTACCTTGCGCTGTTGCAGGACGGCGATCCTGACATACCGGGCTCCATGGAGATCTGGCTGGATGGCCTGTGCGTGGTGAGCTCCGTGATGTGACGTAAAGTATTGCCTGCCGGACTCTCTCGAGAAGCGGAGCACTACCGTGTCTCATAACACCCGGCACCCATACACGAGGCTCATGAATAGCGCCGAGACCGGCAGATCCCTTGTGTGTTACCACGTCACCCTCTCGCAGAGGGACTGCGCCGACCGCGAAATGCGTCCCTTCCGAACGACGTGGGCCGCGTTGGCGCCTGACCAATCATGTCGGAGGTTACGTCGCTATCTGCCGAAAACACTCCCGCGAAACGACGCACGATGCGTGCGTCGCGGCCTCGGCCACCCAAATGGGCCCCTTAACGGCAGCGAGTCCGGCTAAGGATTGGGGGACTGGGGCACCCGCAAGGTGTGCACGGCCCCAAGCGCGCTCATCGGCTTCGGGAGTGATGGGAGGAGACCAACGGTGCCTGCAACCCCGGTCTTCGGGTCGATGACCACGACCACGTAGTGGCCTTGCAAGATCACTCCCGGCGGCTCGCTGGCCCATTTTGGGTTCACGAAGTCTCCGGCAATCACCAACACGATGACCGGTTTTGAGGGGTCGCCGGCGACGTTTCCGCTCCACCGGCTGTAGAGCTCCATCGTTGTGTCCACAAACGCGGCCCAGTGGGGATTAGGATCGTTGGAGGCAGCCGCCATGCTGGCGGCAAGCTTCGCGAGTGTCATGCCATGCCATGCCGGTCCGTTGACCGATGCGAATGTCGGTCGCATCACCGGAACGGTCGGTGAAATCCTCTCGAGGGTCCCCACCGCTACGATGACGGCGGCGGCGGCCATGGCGCCGATGGCCCAGGTTCGCTGCGGGCGCTCCGGTTTCAGGGAGGTACGGCGCCAGCGGTCCCAGTCAAACCCCCGCGTCGTATCGAGTCGGGGCGGACCGTGGCCCTCAAACCATGCGCGAAGCGCGTGTTCCTCACGTTCGGTGATGTCAATCACGATCATCCTCCCAGATCTTTCGAAACCGCTCCCGGGCGCGATAGAGGCGGGTCTTCACCTGGCTCAGGGGGATCCCGAGCGCCTGGGCCACGTCCGCCATGGAATGGTCGGCGTAATAGAAGAGCCAGAGCACTTCCCGGTCTCGGGCCGGCATATGGTCCAACACGTCCCGGACGATTACCTGCCGATCCACCGGTTTGGAGCTGACCGGCAGACTCTCGGGCAGGGAGGTGTCACGGGGGCGACGCCGATAATCCATAGCGAGGTTATAGGCCACGGTGAAGAGCCAGCCGGGATGAACCGGTTTGCCCCTTTCGCAATGCTGGTAGAGACGGAGAAAGGTTTCTTGAGCGATATCCTCGGCGGCAGTCCAGTTGCCGGTATAGCTATGGGCGAACTGGGTAATGCGATCGGCCCACTTCCGAACCCACCAGGCAAACTCATCCGAGTCCTTAATATGACCGATCTGATTCGCCAAAGACTCCCCCGCCCGCCCCTACAACGGGGCAGGCGGGACGAAAGTTGCATAGCGCGAAAAAAGTACCCGCGTCAGGCAGGTGCACGCTTGCATGAAGACCGGGGCCGCGGGACGCCGGCCACCTCTGTCATCGGCGAACGAGCGGGGGAACGGCGGTCGCGGTTGCTCGTAGCCGTGCGGTGACCGACGTCGGAGCCGCATGGACTGATCGGGCGGGGATCTTTCGCCCCACCCGATCGTGGAGCAGAAGCCATCCGCCGGTGGCTACGTGAAAACGGAGGCGCGACGCGTCCGTACCCGCTCGCCCCGCTTGTTGGCCAGGCGGGATGAGAGCCTGTTACAAGGACGAAATGGCTCAGCTGCCCGCCTGGCTTGACAAGGTCGGCAAGCCTTGCCTCGTGGATCGGTCGGATGCGGCCCGGCCGCCAACCTCCGGTTTGGGGTTCCTTAATCGGGATTCTTTAAGTGGAGGCCCGTTTTGTACCGCACTCCCGGACGAAGGCCATGTCCCACGAAACCATGCGACCTCGCCCAGGAGTGCCATGAAGGCGCTGTCGACGACTCCCCGCGCACAAAGAGCCCGCCCGCCACATCCAAGACCCTTCTCATGACGTGGGGTGCTGGCGGATCCATGCTTCGAGAGCTAGCTCGCGGGGCGCCTCCTGCCAGGCAATGGCGCGAGTGCTTGCCGTGAGCTGCTCAAAAAGCTCGTACCGCTACGGGAGTGGGGAATGGACCGTTGTCCCCTCCGTCAACGCTAGCGGCTTTCGGATCCTGCGCCCCCGGAAAGCTCACGAGCGAAGAATTCCTCCATGCGCGTAAATGCGTCTTCCCAGGTCTCCCGCCGGTGAAAGAAGTGGGATTCCTCCGGGTAATACATGAGCTCAAATCGCTTATGCAGACGAGTCAGGTCCCGGACGATCGCGTCCAGATGCTGAAATTCCACCGACTCGTCGGCCGTGCCGTGCAGGTTTAGAAGCGGCGCCG
>DAHWKG010000076.1:0-2994 GCA_027343765.1 Sulfobacillus sp. | reverse complement strand
CTTTCCGAGTCCATTTTGAGATTGAGTAAGAATCTCAATTCCTCCAGCATTTCGCGGTCCAGCAAATGCGCCTCATCGACAATCGTCACCGGACGCACGCGATGGACGCCGCGCAGAATCTCGATTTCCCGATGTAATTGGCGTTTGGCATCGCCCCGGTAGAACTTGGCTTCATATCCGAGCTGTTCTAGCAATCCCTTGTAGAAGTGCCGCGGCGTCAGTTTGGAATCGGCCACGTAGAGCAGTTGATACCGCGTGCGGTCCAACGCCGCCTGTAACCGCCGGATGGCGGTGCTTTTGCCGGTCCCGCAATCGCCCGTGACCACCGCAAACCATTGGCGCTCGGCGGCATAGTGCAGGCGCCCCAGAATTTCCTCCAGATCGGCCGACACATAGAGCGCCTCCGGCGGGAGGTCGCGCGTAAACGGGGTGCGCGTCATGTGGTAAAACGCCTCAAACATCGTGCCCCTCCTCCTCTGGGGATGACCAGCCGCGAAAGGAGATCGCCGGGGAGCTCACGGGGTGACGTTCCGCCCGTTTTTTCATGGCCGCCGCCCCGCATATTCGCCCATTTCCAAGGGCCGCGCCGTCCACGGCGCGTGATTCGCGACTTCGATCGTCAGCTCCGAGACGTCGGCGGGATCGTAGACCACCTGCACGGTCTGTCCGACCCAGAGGACTCCCACTTCATACCGGGTGTTGCGAAAGCTAATGCCCCCCGCCTTGTCCACCCGGCGGGTATCCACGCGTTGAAACGCCGCCGTCAGCGTCTCGATATCGACCCACCGCAACGGTTCCGAGTCTCCCCGAAAGGCCGCTTCCGGATGCGGATGATCCGGCAGGGCGCTGTGCGGCTGGGTTTGATAGCACACGTCGAGCCACGCCTGAAATTTTTCGTTAAACTCGTCCAAGGTGGTGGGCTTGTCCAAACGAACTTCGGCCAAGAAGCTATCCACCGTCCGGTTAAATCGCTCAATTTTACCTTTTGATTCGGGCGCATAGGGCTTCGTGTAGACAATCCGAATCCCTAGTTTCGCGCCCATCCGGGCGATCTGGTGCGATTTGGAGGCTTTGCCATTGTCAAAGTACAGGCGCGCCGGGATCCCATAGCGGCGCATGGCCGTCCGTCAACGGTCCTCCACAATCACGCCATCTTGCGTGGGATACCAAGCGGCGTGCACCACATACCGCGTCGCATCGTCGATAATGGCGGATAAGTAGATTTGTTGCAGCTGATGGTCCGGGCCAATCGGGAGGCGCGGCCCATATTTGAGATCACTCTGCCACAAGTCATTGCGATGCCGTCGCTGAAAGCGGCGGGCGGCGACTCCAGCTTGGCTGTAGAGCCGCATCTGGCGCGCGCTATAGCCGCGCGCCGTCAATTGGTCTTGTAAGGTGCTCCGCTTAATCTGGCCGGGGGCGACACGCCCTTCCCATTCCAGCACTTGAATGATTTGACGCACACTCCGATGTGGGGCTTCTCGTCGAAGTTGAATCGCCTGCTCCAGAATGTCGGGCGCAATCGCGCCCGAGGGGGGTGGGGCGTTCGTGTGGCTCGAGGGGAGCAATCCCCGGAATCCCTCCGCTTGATAGCGCGCGACGTAGCGCCGGATGGTCCGTTCGGAGAGGCCGGATTGGGCCCTCATCATCGCTTTCAGTTCGCGGGCCAGCGCTGCATCGACATGATCGCCCAAGAGCGGGGCAATGAGTTGCATCCGCTCGGTTGCGATGGCCTCCGCCTTGTCACGGTCTTTCATGGGCAAAACCCTCCTTTTGGTTGGCTTCGCCTCATGGTAAAGCGGCCGCGTCAGGTCACCAACGCCGAACGGGTCTGTCGCCAGAGGGCCGCCGCGACGAGGCGGTGGACAATGCGTGCCAGCCAACCGACGGCGGCAGCAATCGGCCAAGGGGCCCGACGCGAGAGTACAGGAGAAAACGGGAGGGCCTCGCCCGTTTCCCCCGGCTGCCGCGCATCGAGTGCTGCCCAACATCCGCTGACATACAAAAACCACGCGCGAAACCAGGCCTCCCAGCGTTGCAGGGTGGACTCGTCGGCCGCGATTGCGGCCGTGCGCCCCTCCGTGGCGAAGGTTTCGAGGCTCTCGGCGTCGTATCGTTTGTAGGGAACCAAGCAGTCGGAAAGCTCATGATGAATCCGCTCGCAGGTCTCACATTGGAGCCGACGGATGATCAGGACCTGGCGCGTGCCATCGGGAGGTCGCCGCGTCCGGGGCCGGCTACCAATGACCGTGAGCGATCCATGACAGAGCGGGCAACCGTTCACTTCTGTACTCCGTACATAAAAGTCAGCGGATCAGCGCTCACTTCGAGCGCATAAGCTGTTATAATGACCACGGCGATTGTTGTGGGACGCCCGGGGAATGCCTTTAGCAAGCATTCAAGAGCCTGGGCGTTTTCCTTTCCTAAAATTTAGTCTTGTGGTCATTTTATCCAGCAAATGAGGGACAGGCAACTACGTCAACTTTTGGGCTTTAAAGAGCGGCATAAACAACAAGCCCCAGTTTTGCATCTGAATAGACTGATGATTCTTTGCAAAGAAAAAAGGCTCTTCCTTGTCGAAGCAGGAGGTCAATCCACCCATCCTGCGATTTGGAGGGCCCCCTGAGTGATCCCCAGTCTTTACCACTCTAGATGATTAAAACCCGTCTGTTCAGCCTTTCTGGCCTACTCGATCCCGCCATCCATGTGGCAATCGGTCACACACCCTACGCCGAAATCGGAATGTCTGATCGGCTACGCCGCAAACGGCCATCAGGGCAGGCTCACGCCTGCCCCCATCGAAATATGGATTGTGGGGTGGGCGATCATCCTATGGATTCAGCAGTCACGGAACGGGGTAGGTTGGGGCCAGTGCTGCCCCAACGGGCGGAATGTGATTCGTGAAATGTGCTTGTCGCCGACCGATGGCGCGCCGCGAGAGCCCGCCTTGCGTCAACGCCCAAAGGCCCAAGCGCCATAAGGCATGGGTCCGGG
>DAHWKG010000072.1:0-3714 GCA_027343765.1 Sulfobacillus sp. | reverse complement strand
ATGCCGTGAAGACCATGTTCGGCCTGGGGACCGCCCATGCGCTGTTTGGAGCCACAACTCGCAGAGGTGTTTTATTTTAAAGACCACTTGGGCCCCGCTGCCAGTCAAAGTCGGCGTGATGATGCCCGTCAGCTCAGTCGGCGATCCGGTAAGCGTCGCCCGCGGCCGCCAAAATCCAGAGTTCGGGCCACGCGGCGTCGCCCATCTGACTGCGCGTCAGGTCCACAATCGCCCAGTCCACCCCCGCACCGGAGCTCGGCAAGGTGAGAATTTCCCCGGGATCCAAGATGACCGGCCCGACCGTGGTCCCTAGATGATCCGTTGGCGTCTGCCCTTGGGGCAAGACCGTAGTCCCGGCCAGCGTGACGGCCTAGCGACTGATGTTGACGACCTGCGCTTCGCACCCGACCGTCCACACCCACTGTCTGCTCATCGGCACCGACAGACAATCGGACACCACCAGCAAGGCCCCGAGTTGGACCCCGGCCAGCAGCTGCCCTTTAATCGTGACGGTTGCTTTGTTCATCAAACGCGCCCTCCTCTCAGGGCGCGGACGACCCGCGCCGTTCCATACGCAATCAACCCGACGGCCGCTAGCCCGTCCGCGAATCCCATACGGTCCGGGTTGGAAAGCCGGAATTGGACTGATCCTTCAGGGAACTCAGGATCTTCTTACTACTAGAACCGTTGGGCACACAGATATTCCCAGACTGCACAAATCGGTCGGACACACTAACTGTCCTTGTTGTTGAAAATCTGCACCGTCTTTTTGGGCGGCGTGGATTTAATCTGCTTGCCAAGCTCGGAATAGAGCGTCCAGAGAATGTCCGTGGTGGCCCCGATCCCCCGTTTTTCACCGCCGTGATGAAGTCGACGTAAGTCGGCACCGGGAGCGCGTTCGGCGTATCGTGCAAGCAGCTCGCCCCGGCCTCCATGAAGGTGCCGTAGAAGTAATAGCCAGCCTTCGAACCTGGATGCAACGCAAAATTGCTCGTGTATCCGCTGTCCGGGATAGGCCACGTGGTGGTCCCGAGCAACGTTGAGATCGTAAAGGTCCCCATATTGATGGCGATACCGGCCTACTGGCCGGTGAGGCGCAATCCGCGGGGAAAGGGGTAGAAATTCGGATGGCTCAGGTAGACGAGGCTGCGTGTCCCAAATGGCACATCGAACGTCGCACCGGACAATACCGGATAGCCTACGGCTTCCGCAAACCGCTGAAACCCTGCGTTGCCGTTGATAATGCGCAGGCCCGCCTGAGCCGTGCCAAACGCAGTCTACCTGCCTGGTAGAACATTGGCTACCCACCATAAGTCCACCCAGACTTTCCCGGCACGCATCCAGTCCGCCACCAAGGCGGGTGGCCAGTTCTTACCGGCTCCCGGACCCAGCATCTGACCATAGGCATTCAGAATCATGTCGATTGGCAAAGATTTTCTCTAGCGCCGCATGCAGTGGGTAGATATCCCGGGCTGCGTTGGGCGCATCACTCACTGTGTGGCCTCCGACCCCGATCACTTGAACGGGCACGTTCTCCACCTCCCTAGCCTAAGCCTAGCATGGCCGCCGCCCGCCCGCCGGACTTGCGCACGAACACCACCCCCCGAGGCCGGGAGCGCTCCGAGAGGGTGGGGCGCAGCAAGACCGACGGCTAGGGTTGGGATCGCACCGCTTGTTCGAGCACGGTCGCGGCCTGCTGAATGTCGGCGGCCGCGGCGTTGAGCAAGGCTAGCGCCTGCTCTGCTGGCGTGCGAGGTGGGGTCGCCACCCGAACAGGCGTCGGTTTCCATCGGCCCGTAAGCCATCCGGCATAGGGCGTGAGGTTCCGGTCCTGGGTTGGGCTCGCGGTGGACCCGCTGCTGTTGTACTGCCAGATCATCGGGCGTTGGCCCCCGAGGGTCGGGAGGCGATCCCAAAACCCGATGGCCTCGGCGAGGGATTGGTTGGCATTTCCCGCCACCCACAGGACGAAGGGGGTCTTGAGGCGGTAGTCCACGCCAAACAAGGCAGCCCAGATATCCGCGCTGACATAAATACCAGGCGTCCATCCTGCGGATACCACCGCGGCCAGGGCGCCCTCGAGCACCTGGACGTTGTCTACCGTCGGGGCCGCTGTCCAGCCCCCGTTGCTGGGCTCGATGTCCAGGAATATAGTCTGTCCAGTCACAAACTGGGCCACCTCGGCCGCCGCCGTGGCGGCGTGTGCCTGTTCCCTCCCCCATGTGGCCGCGTCGGAGTGCGCTCCCGGATACTGTGCCCCCGCCAAGTCCCAATACCCAAACGTCTTAGTGGCGGCCTTTGCCGCCTTGATATCGAACCCGTAACTATTGGCGGTCGTCTCGCCGCCCAAGCGCCCAAGGTAAAAGTGCTCCGCCAATACACCAATTCCATCAGGGAACGGCAGGGCCGAATCGGTATCGGTACCCGTAAACCATTGGGTGAAGTTACTCATCACGGTTGCCCTCCTTTAGCCGAGCTCCCAACTCCGCCGCCCACCGTTCGTAGACCCGCACTTTGCGTTGGGCGGTTTCCAACTTCCGAACGGTCTGTTCATATTAACCTCCGCCAATCGTCCGCGCTTTACCGTTCGACTTCCTGTGCCAGTTTTTCTTCCCGCGTCGGTCCCAGCCATGCCTTAAGGGCGTCCAATGCCCTGCCCAATTCCTGCCCCAGGCGAATAAATTTCGCGTAATCCTCGGGGTGTTAAAACTATCGGGCATAATCCTTTCGGCCCGCGGGGGCGTCTACATCGCTTGCAGGGCCGCCTCAATCCCGGTGACCGCGTTCTCGACCACTTGCACCACGGCCTCGTCCGGCCAATACGTTAAACGCGCGCGATTACTCATCATCCGTCTCCCCTTTCATCCCTTATCCGTCCAAATCCGCCACATAATCGCGCCCACAAATCCCGCCATTCCAGTCCAATACAGCCCCTGAAACACCCCGGTCCCCGGAGAGAATCCCCGGCACGTCGGTTCGGCCAACCCGGCCCCAAAACCCCAGGACCAGCAGGACAACACTCACCAATTTCACCATCACGATTCGTCGATCCATTCGGCTCCCTCCCGATCGCGCGCTTCAACGGCCACCCGCAACACCCCAACCACCGTCGCCACCACAGAAAAGATGCCCACGGCCCATCCCACGCGGTTTCCCGCACCCTCTCTCCCGGCGTGGCCAGTCCGCTGCGCAGGCCAAAACGCTGGGCGTGCACGGCGCTGAGGGGACCGAGGGGACTGGGGTTCTGGCGGATTCCTATTTGGATCTCCGCGTTCGACGCGGTGCCCTTGAGTTTGGTCCGGCGCAGCAGCGGCAGCACGTAGTCCACCGCGGCTGCTGCTGCGGATTCGGATTGGGATTCATCGGGGCATCTGATGTCATCCGACAGCGGTGGATTGCACCTGATATCATCTGATATCAGGTGAGTCACTGAAGACTTATCCACAGCATCCACAGGACCCGGAATGGCTGAAGGCTCGGGGTGCTTGAGGCGTTGGGTTCGCTGTTGTTGGTGGTCCCGCCACTTGGTGAACTGCAGGCAGGGTCTGCCTTGCACCGTGTACCGCCAAATGAGGTCCGCGTCCTCCAACTCTTGCCGCCATCCCGACACGTCCTCGAGCGTGATCACGTCTGTTCGCAGTGGAACGCAGGCGGCCCGAATAATGCCGAGGGATCCGTCGAAACACCCATAGTCGTCTCATTGGACCAGGAGGC
>DAHWKG010000027.1:0-6206 GCA_027343765.1 Sulfobacillus sp. | reverse complement strand
AGACACACCCGTCACCTGCCACGGCACCGATGGGGTTGTGGCGGCCAGGGCAGGCCATGGGTTCATGGTCGCTGCCAAGGCGATGAGGGTCGCCCAAAGTGCCTGCGGTCTCATGGTCTCTCCTCCTGTCGCTTTCGTCGTTCCTGTTCTTCCTGTCTATTGTGGGCGGTATTCCGGTCTCTGGACAGGGAGAGATGAGGGGGTATACCGGGGTATTTTTCCCCGTCTATGGCAGCTCTTCGCGAGAGGACACGCCGAATTTGCGATAGATGTGGCGCGTATGCGTTTTGACCGTGCCATACTCGATGGTACAGAGCTCCGCAATTTCGGTGAGCTTCTTCCCCGCCTTGAGATGTTCATAGATTTCGCGTTCCCGTTCGGTCAATCGGTCCACGCTGTGGAGATCTGTGGGTGAGGTCTCGGTAGGCGCCACCCTGGGAATGCCGGATTTCTTGGAGTCTGAGACAAGGCTCACGGAGACCGGCACCAGGCCGATGATGAGCAGAACCAGCGCCCAAAAGATCAACAGTCCGGAGGAAAACGCGGCGTGGCCTACCGTTTTTTGATAGAACCAGGTGCCCAGCAGCAAGAGTTCGGTGGCTAGGGTGCCAAAGAGACCGCCGACCCAATTCCAATAGGCCCATCCTTCGAAGGCTAAGAGAGGGAGGAGGACCGGGGAATCCGTGTTGGTGGGAAAGGCAAATTGCAACAGCACCAGGGCGGCCAACAGCGTATCCAGAGCCATGGCTATGAGGCTTAAGAGCGTACCATAGGTCACGAAATCCACAAAGCGCCCGGTGAGCCAGAGAACGCCGTCATAGACGAGGAGGAAGCCCACCAACGGCCACCCAATCGGTAGCGGCACATGATAGTGGGGTGCTTCAAGGACGATCCAGGCAATGAGCAGGGCCAGAGCGAAGCGGTAAACAGTGAAGAGACCAAAAATCCGTCGAGATGGTGCGCCGGGCATGGTTCATCCCCCCTTTAGCCGGCTGCAATGGTCATGGTCGGTTATGGTGACGTGCGGATTTGTCCTTGCTGACGCAAGGTGTCGTAATAGTGAGCGAGGGCGGCGGCCACAATCTCGCTTTTTTGACGCCCCGTTTCGCGCCACAGATGGTCCAATTGGGCCCGGCAGGCTGGTGTGACATAGAGGGATATGCGTGCGGTCTTCTCTTCGGTTGACAAGAGCACCATCCTCCCTTGGAATATTTACCCAAGAGTATAGCACAAAAACGCGCGCGCAGAAGGCAGAGAGGTCGGGGTATACCGGGGGAGATGCGGGATATCTCGAAGAATCTCCCTGTTCACGCCGGCCAGTTCGGCTTAGGGTAATGGCAGAGACCCGGTTCACACCCATCGCAAGAGACGTGCCGGGTACTCAAGAAGGAACCAGGAGAGGATTATGGGGAATCGGTCGGATCCACATCAGGCGGACAGCGACCCGGGTAAACCTAGTGGCGTGGCGACAGTCCACAGAGCCAGTCCAGGGAAACATTGAGGGACTCGGCAAGACGGATCGCCACCGCAAGCGAGGGAACCGTGGCACCGGACTCATATTCGACCAACGTGCTGCGCCCGATGCCGAGCTGCTGCGCTAGAGCGCTCTGCGACAGATGATGGTCTAAACGAGCCTGTTTAAGTCGCGCACCAAAGGCTTGAGAAAAGGGTAAAGACGCCCTTGACATGTCGCTCATACCGACACTATAATACGTCTAGATGTGTCGCTCATACCGACATCTCCTTAACGGAAAGGAGGAGCGTCCGTGAATCGCATTCGACAGTTACGTCGAGAGCGCGGCATGACCCAGCGCGAATTAGCGCTGGCCGCGGGATGCGGACGATCATTCCTCTCGGAAATTGAAACCGGGAACGCCAATCCCACTCAGGCTGTCCTGCAAATGATTGCCACCGCGCTACATGTATCCTTGGCAGAGGTGGTGGGAGAAAACATCCCGGATAAGTCCGACGACATCGGACCCTAAAACCGTTACGCTATTGGGATCCACTATGGGGGCGATCCCAGGTATTGGTTGGAGTATAGCATATAGGGCTGGTATCTGAGGGGTGGACGTGGGGTATGGCGGATTCTACTTTACCGGGAAATGCTGCAGCATGGTAGTTTGCGGGAGTTCGCCGCGCGGCGGATGAACGTAGGCGGAAAGGGGGGACGTATGCCCTATCTCTGTGAACCAGACGGCACGGTGGTGCGCGTGGCACCCAGTATTATTCGTCGCAAACTGAACAAAGGGTGGATTCGGAGGACCAGCTTACCGGATTATTACATTCGGTGTGGAACCGCAGCAGAAGAGCAACACGCGTTGTCTGCGGCCTGGGCCTTTTGGAAAGAACAAGAGCGCCAGGGGCGGTCTTGCCAAGAAGCCCAAGTCCGGTATAACGCGCAATTGGATGAAGCGGACAGGCGACGGAGCGCAGCCCAGTTCGCAGCACAGCGGGCGCTAGCCTGCCGCATCCGGCAACAAGAGGTGGAGCTCTTACGGGCGCGCGATCTCCGGTTAGACGTGCCATTGATGGCGCTCTCTCTACCCCGTCGAATCAAACGTCCGAGGCTGGTGGCGCATGGCCGCGGTTCAGCGGTGGTCGGCGTTTTTCACGATCCGGCGTCTGGAGACAACTAAGCGATTGGCAGAGAAACCTATTCGTGAGGCCCGCCGTATGCGGGCTTTGTTTATGGGGCGACGACTTCGTAAGACACGTGGAGAGAGGAGGGGGTTCTCATGGCCATGGTCATGCCCTATCGGCAGGTCGAAGTGGAACCGGCCTTGCAACACATCTTTGAGGAATGGCAAGACCACCCGATTGCGATTCAATGGGTGGAATCCTTAGAATGGAGCGCCCAAAGCCGGCGCCAAGCGAAGGTCGGTGGGGTCTATCCCCATGGCGTGCAATTATTGCTGGAAGGCGAGTGCGGGAAGGGTCCCATTCCCTATTGGCTCAGTTGGATTGAACTCGGGTTGAATCCCGAACTCATCGAGACCAGCACGTTGCGCCAGGCGGTGACGGCGGTGATGTCTGGTTCGACGTGCTCGGCCTGGACCGAAGCCCTCGCACGGATTCGGTGGTAAGACGGCCACGAGGATAAGGAGTCCTTTTAGCCCCCCAAGAGAGAGGAGATATGCTGCATGGCAATGTCGATGGAGATGGCCAGGATTACCGAGCGTCAGTTATTTCGTCCGGTAGAAGTGGCCCAAATGAGTGGCTTGAGCCGCGCCTTTGTCTATCGCCTGATAGAAAAGGGGGCGTTAAAGAGTGTCCGCATCGGGAGTGCTGTCCGCATATCCGCCGAAGAGGTGACGCGGCTGGTGACCGAAGGCATTCCCGCGACAGACTGATGCCTCAATACTAAAAGTCCTACGTCGGGAGGAGGGAGATTGTGCCCGAGGCGCCGTTTACGGTCGAGGTCAATCAGAGCTTTAATCCCATCGAGAAAGCCTGGAGCCCCCAAATCTTCATCAAGCTTTACACGGCAGCCCTCGACACCGGGTTTCTGGCGGCGATTTCCGACCGGGATTGGAAGACGCTTTGTGTCATCGCGCTGCACATGGATGCGAAGGGTCAGTGTTATCCGTCCCTGCCGGCTATCGCTCGGGCTTTGGGGGTGAATAAGAGTACGGCTAGTAATCGCATCCAATCGCTCTTGCAGTTTCGCTGGGAGGACCAACCGATTGTGGCAGCGACGCGTGATCGGCGGGCGAATGGCACGTTAGGACGTCAGGTGTACACCATTTTGCCGTTGACGCCGCTGTCCTTTGGTAGTCGAACCCCAGACTCTGTAAGGGATTCAACCAGTTCCCGAAATCCCGAACTGGTCACCAGTTCGCAGTTGTCCAAACTGGCTTCATCCAAACTGGGAAACCCCGAACGCAAAAGAAACAAGATCCAGGATCAACCAGAGCCAGCAAGAAAACAAGATCCAGGTAAGCCCTTGTCACCAAATCATCGCCATCCGCCCGTTTCCGGGGAGGGGGCCCAGCCGACTACGGCGCAAGCCATTACGGTGCACTTTCAAGGGCAGCTGCGCCAAGCGGGTATGGTGGTCTTTCCGCGTAATTGGATGACGCAGACGCAGCGGAGGGTGCAGCAGATGGTCGAGGACGGGTGGACGGCAGAGGACCTCATGACGCTCATCGATTGGTGTCTCGCCCATCCATTTTGGCGCAACAAAGTGACGACAATGGATAAGGTGGCCGATTTGGCAGGGGAGTGGCAATTGCATGCAAAGGAGGCACAGCATGGGACCCACCTTTCGCAGACTACCCAAGCGGGACGGCACCCTGATTCAGGTGCCCTCGATGCCTTGGTCGTCCGCGCCGACACCTCCTGAAAGTTTTATGGCCCCCTGCTGTGGGAAAGCCATTACCAGCACACAGAGATCGGTTATTCAGGGTGCGCTTACGGTCTGGCAATGGCAGTATTGCGATTGCATGCAAGAGGCCTTGGCAGTGGCTGAGGAGACGCGCCAGCAGATGGAGCACGATACAATTAGGCGTGAACGCTGGCAAGGACAACAGCAGGCTTTGGATGCGCTTTTTCCCCAATGGCGCCAATCGGCCAAGGTGCCGCGCCAGACGCTGGATCATTTCGTGGCGGACAAAGAAATGCGGGGACTTTTGGAACGATTGCGGGCGTGGCTCGATGCTGTCGACCAAAAGGAGGGCTTCATGCTGACAGGTCGGGTCGGCAATGGCAAGACCCATCTGGTTCGCGGCGTGGCCCACGAGTTGCGGGCTCAATATCGCACCGTGCTATACACCTCCGTTCCCTATCTACTGGAACATCTTCGCGGACCGACCGGCGCGGACATGGAGGCGGTGTTAAAAGCCATGACCCAAGCGGATGTGGTAGTCTGGGATGATTTGGGTGCGGAGAAACCCACAGACTGGACACTCGACCGTTTGTATCTCCTGCTGGATGCCCGCTATGAGGCCGAAAAGCCACTCTTGGTCACTTCCAATGGCTCTCCTGGCCAACTCGAACAGCGACTAGGTGTCCGCATCGTCAGCCGGCTTATGGAAATGGGGCCCGTGTGGGAAGTGCCGGGCGTCGACTACCGGGTCCTCTTGGCACAAAAACGATTAGTGGCCGGATAGCGAAGCTGACTATGTGAGATTGTGGGACCCCCATCCCTCCGACCGTCCCGAGCTCGTGGACTCGGGACCGTCTCCCCCCTTCCCCCCGGAAATTCTTGTGGGGGAAGGGCGTCATCCGGGGTGGAATACTGGGCTCTTTTCATGAATGCAGGATAAGGGAGCGGGATCACGCATGCGGCCGAGCCGCATGGAACAACGCTTTGAGGCGGGATCATCGGGGAAACGGCGATCCCTCAAGCGGGATTACCGATGCCAATATTCCTGATGGGGATGCGAAAGAAGGCGGGATCACATGCGGGATTTTCATATCCGACTGGAAGAATCAACCTGGGAAGCGGTGCTGGCCATGGCCACCCGACGCGATGAACCGGTGGCCCTTCTCATTCGCCGCCTAGTCAAACAAGGGTTGGCCGGGGAAGCGGCGGCTGATGGGAGTGCGGTGGTGGCCCGTACGGTACGACCGGTCATTCGCACCGAATTGGATGCCTTGCGCAAGCTCCTGTTTCGAGATGCGTTTGATACCGCCGTGACCGGCCAACTGATGGTCTGGTTAGTTCAAGAACACTTAGCCTCACACCGCAGACTGGATGAACTCAAGGGCGTGATTGCCGATGCGCGGCAACGGGGCGCCGAACGACTGCGGCGTAATGCTGAAAGCGAATTGCTGGCACTCTGGGAAGAGGGCGGTGGGATGGACGATTCTCCTGGCTAGTCGAATTACTTACTCCGACTGCATAATGATGGGCCTGATTAGACCGCCAGTATACCGGCGAATCCGGGCCTGGCGATTGAGCGGAACCCGCACCGGAGATTTTTGCGCTGTTCCCATAAGGGGCTGTGTCCCAAGTTGAGGTACTCTGATAGAGGAAGCTTGTGAAGTACGAATCAGGCGCGTGCAAGGAGGAGAACGTCCCTGTTAATTTCGGCTGTTCTAGCGGTTGCTGACAGTTTGGGCTTTTTCAACATCAAACCCGTTGTCTTGGGTGATGCGGGAAACTTACTCGTCCACCTTTCGCCATTTCCGATTGTGGCTCGAGTGGCCAAACTATTTCCGGGTGATGATTCGATGTTTTGGCGGGACGTTTGGGATAATGA
>DAHWKG010000024.1:0-4700 GCA_027343765.1 Sulfobacillus sp. | reverse complement strand
TTGGCTTGTTGTAGAGACGCAGTAGACCGGTGGCCATAATGGCTGCCGGAACAACCCAAGCCATGAGACCGAACACCACCACGAGGCCCCGACCTAGGTCCCGGCCCAAAATGCCGCTAGCGGGAAAGAGGAGCGATAGATAGCCTAGTGCTCCCAAGGCCACCAAGAGGACGCCAGCCATTTCCCGGCGCATGTCCCCGGTGATTTGCTTCAACAGTGATCCCACCATTATCCCCCAATAATCCAAGCCGCCAGCGCTGCGGAGGCCGTATAAAGGCCAAATCCACGCCAGAGCCGCGGACGATTCACAATCCCTTTCACCCATTGTATCGCAACGCTCCCGGTAATCGCAGCCAAAAGCGCGGAAAGAACGAGCCAAGAGATTGGAATGGCACCCCGGAAAAGGTCCGGTGTTTCGAGAAGCGATGCCCCTAGAATGGTGGGAATGGCCAGGAGAAAGGAAAATTGAGCCGCGTCATCCGGTTTCAAACCCGCCACCCGCCCCATGGCAATGGTACTCCCGGAACGCGATAGCCCGGGCCATAGGGCCAACGCTTGGGCGAGGCCCACTAAAAGCGCTGATCCGAATCCCATGTCGGCCAGCTGACGGGTTCCTTCCCCAGGCCTGGGCGTGATATAGAGTAAGAGACTGGTGGCCAGCCATCCGACAATTACCGCGTCCACAGAAAAGACGCGGGATAGGACCTCTTGCAACAGGAGACCGGCCAGACCGGCCGGAAGGCTCGCCACCGCCAATTTACCCAATAGGGGCCAAGCTCCCCCCTGACGATGCCAAAGGTTTTTAAGAAAGGTCGCTAACCAATGCCGATAGGCCCAAAGCACCGCGATGAGCGTGCCGGCATGAAGCGCGACTTCCAATCCTGCTCCTGGCGAAGCGACTCCGAACAACACCTTCATGACCACCAAGTGGCCCGACGAGCTTATGGGCAGAAACTCGGTGAGTCCCTGGATAACCCCCAAAACTAATATCGCTCCCATATTCCGCCCCCTCCCTTACCTATATCGGGACAGGAGCGGACTTTATGAGTGCGAATTGGGTCAGGCTACGGGTTAAGAACCGTGCCCGGGCTAAAGGCCGGGTCGAGGTAGTCGTTTGGCTCGGTGGAGAGAAGTCTCTCCAGCCGAGCCATCCCATCCGCGCCCCGGCGCAACAGGACCTGGCGTCCCTGAATCACCGCCTCAAATACATCCTCAGATGGCTGGTTTCCCGAAAACACGTCGTCAAGGCTTAACGGTGTATAGAGAACCATTATGAACCTCCTCGTCCTTAATGGGGTTTGGGCTGGCGATGGGCCTTACGGGTTCGGCTGGGACGCTCAGGCAGAAGGCTGTGGAGTTTCTTCACTGCCTCGTCTAATCCCCCGACTTGATCGATCAAGTCTACATTGACGGCGTCCTGGCCCACCAGCACGGTCCCGATGTCGCGGGCCAGTTCGCCCGTCCTGAGCATGAGTTCGCGAAACTTCTCCTCCGTTATGCGCGAGTGCTGCGTCACAAAACGCACGACGCGGTCCTGCATCTTATCCAAGTATTCGTACGTCTGAGGAACGCCGATGACCAGCCCATTCATGCGAATAGGATGGACAATCATGGTGGCGGTCGGCGCGATAAAACTATAGTCAGCCGCCACCGCCACGGGAACCCCGATCGAATGCCCACCACCCAGCACTAACGAGACCGTCGGCTTAGACAGGCTGGCAATCATTTCGGAGAGGGCCAATCCCGCTTCCACGTCGCCGCCCACCGTGTTCAGAACCAAGAGTAGCCCTTCGATATCCGGATTTTCTTCAATGGCCACCAATTGCGGAATGACGTGCTCGTACTTGGTGGTCTTGTTCTGCGACGGGAGCACCACGTGCCCCTCAATCTGTCCAATAATCACCAACGTTTGCACCGGCGACTTCTGGGTCGGAACGCGGGTCGTGCCTAGTTCGGTAATGTTCTCGACGGCATCCGGCTTGCTCGAACGTTTTTTCGGCTCTGGCTCGGCCTCCATCATGAGTCGGTGTTGACGCATTTTGTGCCTCCTCTCAAGTTCCTTCGTATTCTGTCCCACTTGGCGGTGTTATAAGACAGGCACTCACATAAATCTGATAGAGGGGGATGGCCAGATGTTCTTCACGCGTATCCTGAGACTTGTGGGCCCACCATTATTTCTTGCCTTTGGGGTGACCGTCGGCGGCGGTCTCATGGGAGCTTTAGGGCATTGGCTGGTCGGTCAAACGGTTGAAGCGGACGCCGGTCAAATCGCGTTTAAAATTCGTATTTGGGCGGTGGCGGTGGCCATTGGAGGAGCCTTGACGGCTTTGGAGAATTTTGAACGGAGTCTGTCCACGAAGGCCTTGGTGGAGCTGGCCAAGGGGGGCCTCACGTTAACGGCCGCCTATGCCGGCGCCGAATTCGGATATCTTCTGGTTCGCTGGTGGACGCTCTCATGAGCCTGAACACACGTTCCGTGGCCGGTCTCCTATTGGGGGTGGTCCTCGGGGGGGCTCTGGTTCAAGCCCACACCTATCAGATGAAGAACATGCTACTCACCCAATCACGCCTCACCCAACTGGACGCGCAACACTGGAGGCGGGAGTCCTTGCGCCTGCGTGACCAAATTGCCGAGATTAATCGGAAGAATGAGCGCAAGACCTTCGTGCAATCAGTGAACCTCGAGGTCGTAAAAAGTCCAGTGCCGCTCATTGACGTTGAGGCAGCACTGGAGCCTTATACCGAGTCGATATTGGGCCTGTCCCTAAGCCAAATCAAACTGGCCATGGTCTACCAACTCTTTGAGGGCCGGCGTCTGGTACTTGGCGCGCACATCTACCGTGTTGAGGTGAAAGCGCTTTTAGTGAGTCCTGACGTCACCGTGCTCCTACGACTGGTGCACTTAGGGCAAGCTCACAAAAGTTAGCGTTAGACCTCCATGATAATGGGTAAAATCATGGGACGACGCTTGGTCTTTTCCCAGAGAAACCGCCCCAACGTCTCTCGAACCGCCGACTTAATCGATGACCATTCGGAGAGATTATTTCCTTCCAGTTGTGCTAGCGCCGACTTGACCCGTTGGCGTGCTTCGTCGAGCAATGCCTCTGACTCCCGCACGTAAACAAATCCCCGGGAGACAATATCAGGCCCCGAGACTAAGAGCCCCGATTGCGCGTCCATGCCTACCACCACAATTAAGATTCCGTCGTTGGCCAACTGCTTCCGGTCCCGGAGTACAATGTTGCCCACGTCGCCAACGCCGATACCATCCACCAGCACGCGGCCGGACGGGACTGTGCCCACGATGGTGCCCGAATCCCGGGTAAATTCAAAGATGCTCCCGTTCTCACCAATTAATACGTGACTCGGATCCATCCCCACCTCGCGCGCCAACAGCGCATGGTGCACTAAATGGCGATACTCTCCGTGCACGGGAACGAAATACTTCGGCCGGACGAGGTTTTGCATCAATTTTAGCTCTTCTTGACAGGCGTGGCCGGAGACATGGATATTCGCCGCTGACCCATAGACAACATGGGCACCCAATCGATAGAGGTTGTCAATCGTGCGGGCCACGTACTTCTCGTTACCGGGAATGGCGGTAGCAGAGATTACCACCGTATCTCCCGCGACAATTGTCACCTTGCGGTGATCGGCAGTCGACATACGAGTCAGAGCCGACATCGGCTCTCCTTGCGATCCGGTGGTGACAATCACGATTTGATTGGCGGGCAGTTTCTTGGTTTCTTCAATGTCCACCCAGGTACCCTGAGGAAAGTCCAAATAGCCGAGCTCAATGGCCTTTTGCACCACATTTTCCATGCTTCGCCCAATGACCGCGACCCGTCGGTGATGCCGAACAGCCGCCTCCACCACCTGGCGTACACGGTGAACCTGGGAAGCGAAGGAAGCGACAATTACCCGACCGTCGGCCCCTTCCATCACCCGGTCAAAAGTCTTACCCACCGTTTTTTCCGACGGGGTATATCCCGGTCGCTCGGCGTTGGTGCTATCCGCCAACAGTAAAAGCACGCCTTCTTTGCCCACCTCGGCAAGGCGGTGAAAATCCGCCACCCGGCCATCGACCGGTGTGTGGTCAAATTTAAAGTCGCCCGTGTGTACTACCGTGCCTACAGGGTTCTTGATAATCAGACCACAGGCATCAGGAATCGAATGGTTGACGCGGAAGAGTTCGACCGAAAAGCTGCCGGCGCGCACGACCTCGCCCGGTTCAAGGGGGCGGGAGGATGGGTGCAAACTTAATTGATGCTCGGAAAGCTTCAATTCCACCATTCCCAAGGTCAACCGTGCCCCATAGACTGGGGCATTGATTTGCCGAAGCACATACGGTAAGGCGCCGATATGGTCTTCGTGGCCGTGGGTCAAAAAGATACCGCGAATCCGATCACGGTTCTCCAAAAGATAGGTGATATCGGGTAGTACAATATCGATGCCAGGCATGTCCTCTTCCGGAAAAGCCAGCCCCGAGTCAATCAAGATAATGTCGTTGCCATGAACGACGGCTGCCATGTTTTTTCCAATTTCCCCAAGACCGCCCAGGGGAATAAACTGGAGTTTGCCTGGGGGTAATTTGCCAGCCAGACTCTCCACCTCCTTAAAATATCATGCACAAGAAAATGCCCCTAGTCTTCCGACTAGGGACTTATGCCAGGGGTCATGACGATCAAAACCTGTCCCGC
>DAHWKG010000020.1:0-10323 GCA_027343765.1 Sulfobacillus sp. | reverse complement strand
AAGTGCCCAAACCGGTACGTATACCATTAGCGTCGGATCTTTGGCTCAATCCGAGATTGATATCGGGTCCAGTGCCGTGACGACCGTGAGTAGCCCCACAGCGACTCTGAAGAACTCGAGTGGCACCGTTCTCCAGGGAAGCTTTAGCATCAATGGAGGCTCTACAATCACCATTCCCACAGCGGGGGAAAGTCTTAATGGGTTAGCCACCCAAATTAATAATTCGAACAGTGGCGTTACGGCCACCGTTGTGCAAAAGCAGCCGGGTCAATGGACGTTAGAAATTCAGGCCCAAAAGACGGATTCCTCAATAAAGTATTCCGATAGCAGTTCGGGACCCTTGTATCAATTAGGGATTGTGGGTTCTTCTAGCTCTGTGACTGGGGCTTCCGCGGCGAATGTGCTCCAGAAACCAAGTGCTGCCCAGGTGAGCTTCGGCTCTACGTTTAATTCGTCGAACGCCATCACCTCCTCTTCGAATACCTTTGCCAACCTAATCCCTGGGGTGACGGTCACGGCACAGTCTACAGGCACCACCACCATCAATGTGGGGCCTAATGTGTCCTCCATGAAGTCTTCGGTGCAAAACTTCGTGTCTTCGTGGAACCAGTGGGTGAAGGATACCCAGGGCCTGGCAGAGGCTGGTAAGGTTACGTCAACGGGGACCGGGTCCTCGACGGTCTATTCGTATAAGTCGAATTCCAATCAGGTCATTACTTCAGGGCTTCCCGTCTCCGTCTTGAACCAAGTGGAAAGTGTGTTGGCGAAGACCAGTGATGGATCGGGGACCGCATATCAGACCTTGGCGGACCTGGGCATCACCTTCAATGCTAACGGTTCCATGACATTGAATAGCGGAACGTTAACGACCGGGTTGAGCCAACATCCCAATCAAGTGTCGAAAGTCTTTGCCTCGCTCAGTTCGGCGCTTGGTAGCGCAGCCAATTCCGGCATGATCCCGGGTTTTTCCAAAGGCGTCACCAGCACCACCGGTGAAGAAATAGCACAACTGAATCAGCAAAAAAGTCAGGACAATAGTCAAATCTCCTTGCTCAAGCAACAAATGACCGCCGAAGAACAAAACGCGGTCACCCAATACGGGAAATGGGTTAGCCAACTGGCGAAATACTCGCAGCAGTACTCGCTATATAATGCGCTCTATAACTCCAACAGCAACAAGAATAGCAGCGGAGGCTAATGGTTATGGCGAACACGATTGATGGGCTCAATCAGTACCTGTTGGACAGTATTAACACGGCGACGCCAGAAAAACTAGCGCTGATGCTTTATGAGGGGGCGCTTAAGAACGTGCGCGAGTGTCGACTTCATCGCCCAAACGATCCAGGCGAAGCACTCGCCCAATCGCAATTGAGTCGAGACATTTTGTCGGCACTTGCGGACGACGTGAACATGCAACATCCCCATGGCGTGTTGATGCGAAACCTGTATCTCTTTTGTTGGCGTCAAGTTTTGCAAGCGACCACGGAGAACCGACCGGATGATTTAATGGCGGTGGAAGAGGTGCTCGGCAACTTGATTTCTGGGTTAGAACGCTACGGAACCTCAACCAGCGTGAATTCTGACGGTGCGGCCATCCCTACCAGCATCAATTTTGCGGGGTAGGCGCCAAGTGCCGTTCCGCGGCGGCGAGAAGTCCCCGTTCGTTGTCCGTTAAGTTGGGCCAGGCTTGAATGGTCGCCACGATGGCTTCAGGCTTCATCACCAGCATCACGCTTTCGACCACCGCATCGAAGCTTGAGCCGGCCACGAGATGGAAGAGGCCCTGCCAAGCGTCTCGATAGGTGGGGTGTCGTTGAATGGTGAGGAGTAGGGTGGCCGTGGCCTCTTTGGGTTTATCCTGTCGAGCCATGCACTCGGCGAGTTGGTAGAGCGCCTTAAAGCTCCCCACCCCGGTTTCAGTCATGAGAAAGTTCTGGGCCTCGCCCAGCGCCAAGCATTTGCGAAAGCACTGCTCGGCCTCTTGCCATCCACTACTCTTTTGGTGAAGCCGACCTTCCACGTACCAAAAGTCGGTGTATCTCGGATACGCGGACTGGCCCTCATGGAGGGCCTTCAATGCCCTCTTCCGCTGTCCTGTTAAGTCGAGAAGGTGAGCGAACGTTACTTGGGCTAAAACCCAGAGGGGCTGGTCGAAGGTAATAAGCTTTAAGGAGCGGCGGGAGGCGTTGACGCCCGCTTCGTATTCACCAGCGCCCATGAGGGTTTGTGCATATTGCCACCACATGTAACCGTCCTGGGGATTTTCTTTCAGGTGCATCTCGAGAAGGCTTTTGTTGCGCTCCGCTTTGTTCCGTTGGTTGACGACCGCTTCCAAATATCCTTTATGGATTAAGCGCATATTGAGCGGCACGAGACGCATGTTGGCCTGGGTTAGGGAGTGAAAGATCTGCTCGTGGATTTTACCCTCGAAACGGACGTCTTTATGGGAACGAAAGAGTCGGGACACGTAGCTCTCGCTAATTTGATCGGCCCGGTCCATGACCGAGACAATGCGTATATTGTACGCGTCGCCGAGGGGCTTGGTGATAGCGGCCTCCAACACCCCAATGTCTTCTTGCACCAACTCTTCATCCGCATCCATCACGAGTACCCAAGGAGTTTTCACTTGGTCTAGTCCTACGTTGCGGGCTTTGGAGAAGTCGTTGGGCCATTCGATTTCGATGACGTGTGCACCAAAAGAGCGGGCGATTTCAACGGTACGGTCCGTGGATCCGGTGTCGACCACGACAATCTCATCGGCCACCTCCTTGACGGATGCGAGGCATTCGGGAAGGAAGCGTTCTTCATTCTTCACAATCATGGACACGGTAAGTAAGCCGTTCATAAGCAACCTCCGATTCAATCCGATAGTTCTAGTGTACCGAAGGGCTGTGGGAAAGCCGAAGCATTAAGGAAAAATGAGCATGGGGCGATTGGTGGTGGGATGACGCATAGGGAGGAGGTCGGCGTGGTAGATGGCGCGGATTTTCGGATCGGTTAAGACCGTCTCAGGCGAGCCTTGAAGCACTAGTTGTCCTTGGTCCATCACCCACAAGGCATCGGTGTAGAGGCCCACGGTGGCAAGGTCGTGGTAGGCCATGAGGACGGTCATGCCATCCTCGTCCACCATTTTACGTACCAGATTGAGAAACTTCACGGCGTGTCCCGGATCCAAGTGGGCCGTAGGTTCATCTAACAAGAGTAATGGAGCTTTTTGAGCGAGGGCCGAGGCTAATAGCACCCGACGGGCTTCACCTCCTGAGAGGGCATTGAAGGGACGGTCCTGGAGTCCCCGAAGTTCCGTCGCATCCAAGATGGCGTCCAAGCCTCCTGAGGACATCCGTCCCCGAAAGAGGAAGCGATCGCGCCACGATCGTTGGCTTAACCGTCCTAATTCCACGACCTCACGCACCGTCAAATCAAATTGGGTGCTGAGAGTCTGCGGCACGAAAGCTAGGCGCTGGGCACGCTCTGGTGCCGAGAGGCGCCTCACGTCTTGTCCCAGAATCTGAATGTGACCGGCATCTTTGGGCCAAAATGATCCAATTAACTTTAATAGCGTCGACTTTCCCGCTCCGTTAGGGCCCATTAGGCCAATGAGTTGCCCACGGTCGATGGCGGCGGTGATGGGACCCAGTTGACCTTGGCCACCGGGCCACTGATAGGTGACATGGTCAATTTCTAGCATGGTAGTCATGCGGGCCACGCTCCTTGACGGTTTTGCTTGACGAGTAAGTAGAGGAAATAGGGTCCCCCGAGAAACGCCGTGACAAGACCGACCGGGATGGGGCCTACGACGGGAATACTTTCCGCTAGAATTTCCGCCAAAGCAAGAAAAACCGCCCCTACGAGGAAAGCTAGCGGAAGCAACTGGCGGTGATTGGACCCGTTAAGTCGCCGCACGATGTGCGGAATGACAAGCCCGACAAAGCCAATGAGCCCGCTGATATAGACGGCGGCAGCTGTCAGAAGGCTGGCTGCAACCAGGAGGATGAACTGAACCCGGCGTACCGGAACGCCGAGGTGGTGGGCTTGTTCTTCCCCTAAGAGGAGGGCATTCATATCGTGGGCGAAGGGCCAAATGACGATGAGGGATATCCCCATGAGGACACCACTTAGGACGACATGGGTCCAGGTCACTCCATCAATCCCGCCAATCTCCCAAGCAAAGATCGTGCTTAAGTCTTGGCGGTTCATGAGCATGAGAAAGGTAGTGACGGAGGTTAATATCACCCCCACCGCATAGCCGGCTAAAATCAGGGTGAGCATGCTGGTGGTCCCGCGTCCGCGGGACAAGAGATACGAAAGAAGAACGGCGGCGAGTGCCCCAATAAAGGCACCCGGCGCCATCATATTCAGTAAGGGGACAAATTCTTCTGCCAGCGTGGCGCCGAGTCCGGCACCCGCGGACGCACCGACAATATACGGGTCCGCCAGCGGGTTTTTTAACAACGCCTGCATCACGGCCCCAGCGACGGAGAGTCCCCCGCCGACTAAGGCCGCAGCTGCTACCTCAGGCAACCGGATGTCCCAAATAATCACGCTAGTTACGGACCCATTGGGGTGCACCAAGCGATCGAGGATGATAGGCAAGGGAATGGCCGTGGGGCCGTGCATCACGCCGAGAATGAGAACCAGGCAAAGGGCCAGCCCCGCACCCAGGAAATTCCCTAGAGTTCGCTTGGTGCGTGTCATCAGGATTTCCCGCTTAATAGCCCGGGATGCAACACCTGCACCAGCTCTCGTAGCCCCATCACCAGGGCCGGTGAGGGTTCATTAATGTAAGACGAGTTGGGGACATCATAGACGTGCCCCTGTTTCACGGCAGTAATGGCCGAAAATCCCGCCTGGTGATCCTCCTGACTTATCGTGGTTCCAGCCGAGGGATCGATTAAAATGTCATCCGGGTTGGCCTTCACGACTTGTTCAGCCGTCACCTGGGGGTATTGCTGGCTTGAGAGGCTGGCCCCAATATTAACCGCCCCGGCCATATCGATGAGCGAGTTGACAAAAGAGTGGGGGCCGGCCGTATAAAGCCCTCCCAGATCATAAAAGACGGTCGGGTGGGTCTTGGTTTTCTTGACCACCGTTTCTATTTGCCCCATCTGACGCTTCATCTTCTGGATTTGAGACGTGGCTTGACTCACATGCCCTGTGGCCTCACCTACGAGCCTCATGTCATGGTATACCCCCTTGACGGAGGTCGGATTTAGTGTCAGCACCGGGATATGATACTGGGATAAGCTGGAGATGCCTTTGATGCCCGTCGCTGCAATGACCAAATCCGGTTTGGCCGCCACCACTTCCTCGACGTTAATGCCGGGATAGGAGGGGCCAATATTTTTTAGACCCTGCAGTTCGCTTTTCCACGGAGCCGGGGTATATTGGAAAATTGACTGATCTGCCCCAACAATGGAGGATTTGAGGCCGAGGTCCAAGGCAATTTCTGCATTGCTGGGCTCGAGCACGACGATGCGCGTTGCCGGTTTTTTCAAGGTAATGTGGTGTCCCACATCGTCCACCAACCGAATTTTCGTTGAGGCAGCCGGATGAGACGTGCTGGCCGATGAGCTTCCGCACCCGGCAAGAAGTCCTGATACTCCGATAACGCCGGCCAGGGCGGCGATTTGATAGCTTCGCAACATGCTTTTTGTCCTTCTCTCGAATAAGTTGAACCTTAGGCGAGAAGGGCCGCATAAAAATGAGGCGGCGCCCGACAACCCGCAGGCTCGCCCGAATGTTTGCAGGTAGGTCTCCTGACTTCCGGTTCATTGCGTTAGACGGGCCTTCCACCCATTCGGTGTGGCCACGACTGCTCCCCGTGACAGTGGCGGGTGCCGTTCAGGATTCTCACCTGATTCCCTGTTATGCACCTGCAATTCGGATGCTCTCAGTGTAGCGTCTGTCGAACGTCGCCGCAAGAGTTATGAGGGGGGCACGCCAAGCGCGGGTACGGACGCACGCTCTCCCCACCGGTCAGTAAAAACGAGGTCAGTCAGGTCTAGGCGCCGTCCCCATCCCACCCGCTCGAGGACTGGGATCTGCGGAAAGTGGGCCGTGTAGCCCACCGTAAGAAGAGCCACCGGATCGATGGGGGCTGGAATGTTGAGCAACGCCCGCACCTTCTCTTTTCGATACATGCTGACCCACCCCACGGCGATACCTTCCGCGCGAGCGGCGAGCCACATGTTTTCGATGGCGCAGGCGGTCGACATCAAATCCGTTTCTGGAATAGTATTGCGTCCCAGCACATGGGGACCGCCGCGCGTGGGATCGTTGGTGACGCAGAGGGTGAGGGGTGCATCCAGAAGGCCTTCGACTTTGAGGCGAAGATAATAGTCGCGTTTCGCGTCAGGATAGTGCTCACCCGCGACAATACGCTCATGGTCAACCATTTCTTGGAGGGCCTTTCGGAGCGTTCGATCCCGAATTAGAATAAAATTCCAGGGCTGCATAAAACCGACCGATGGGCCCATGTGACCGGCTGCTAAAATGCGGGCGAGCACCGCGTCGGGCACCGGGTCCGGTAAAAAGACCCGAATATCTCGCCGCGCCTGGATCACCTTATAGACCGCATCGATTTCTTCCGGGGTAAATCCGTGGTCCGAAGGCGGACGATCTACGGAAACGGTGAGGTTGGCAGTAGCGTTCGTATGCGGGTTGCTGACGCGGGCATCCGTAAAGGTCGCGGTCTCGGCCATGACTCTCACCGATTCACGGATGAGAGGATAGGCGATGAGCGCGCCCGACGCTTCTCCGAGGCGCATGCCGAGGTCGAGCAAAGGTTCGAGATGAAGGGCTTTGAGGATCCATTGATGAGCGGGTTCGGGAGACCGGTGGCTTGCAATGAGATATGACTCGACCCCAGGATTAAGCCGGTGGGCGAGAAGCGCCGCCACGCCCGTGGCCATTCCATCCAAGACCACGGGGACTTTCTCGCTTGCCGCAGAGAGGATTGCCCCGACCAGAGCGGCGAATTCGAAACCTCCGACTTTTCGCAGAATCTCCAAAGGGTCTGACCGGTTAGGATGGTGAAATCGGACGGCTTCCTCGACGAGGCGAATTTTATGTTGGCGCGTCTCGTCATCAATGCCGGTTCCCGGTCCAACTACCTGAGCCGGCGGCCAATCCAAGAGGATGGTTGCCATCGCCGAGGCGGCGGTGGTGTTGCCGATGCCCATTTCCCCCAATAACAGCAAATCCATGCCCTCTTTGGCTGCCTTTTCCGCCTCAGACCAACCTGCCTCGAGAGCCTGGTCGAGCTCTTCTTCAGTCATGGCAGCGCTCCGGGTGAAGTTTTGGGTGCCCTCGGTTTTTTTGGCGACGACGACGGCGGGATGGCGGACTGAGCGCCGGACCCCGACGTCCACCACCCGGAGTGGAATGCCGGCACCCCGTGCCAGCACAGACGACACCGCGTTTCCCATGGCCGCATTCACCGCCATCTCTTCGGTCACTTCCCGGCCGTAGGCTGATACACCCTCTTCGGCAATACCATGGTCCGCGGCGAAGATTAGAGCCAGCGGCCGGTCGATACGGGGAATGACGTGGCCGGTGGCGGCGGCCAGCTGCTGAATGAGGTCTTCTAAGCGGCCAAGACTTCCCAACGGTTTCGTCAAGTCGTCGAGGCGGGCCTGGGCGCGGTTCCGGGCGGCGTCATCGGTGGGGGGGATTTGGGCAGCTCGGGTCTTCCACCGCTCCATTAGGCGTTCTCCCGGAAGATCCGTGCCAGCTCGCGCACGCGATCCACCAAGCGGGGACCGCACTCAAGAATCGACCCGTCGATGGCGTAGAGTTGACCGTGGCGTACGGCAGGGACCCCATGGGCCATGGACCGGTTCAAGACCGTTTCGAGTTGAAAGGGCTTGCCGCACCAGGAAAAAAGCATGATGTCCGGAGCTGCCTGAGCCCACTCCTCTTCCGTGACAACCCGGTCTTGAGCTCGGCGGCCCGAAATCGCGCGCTCGCGAAAGACATCCTCGCCCCCCGCTATCTCGATGAGATCGCTCACCCACCCTATCCCGGCGATTTGGGGGTCCATCCACTCTTCAAAGTAGACCCGCGGGCGGGCGGAAACGAGGCGACTCTCCTGGCGCACGGCGTCTACTTGGCGCTGGAGCTCCTGCACCAACTCATGGGCTCTCTGGGATTCGCCGACGACGGCGCCAATGAGCGCGATATTCTGATACAGGTCATCGAGGCGGTGGGGGTTCACATGGAGTATGGTCGCGCCCCGCTCCGCCAACGAGGCGGCAAGCTTTGACTGCACCGTTGAGGTGGCGATGACCAGGTCGGGTTGCTGAGCCAAAATTCGGTCAACGCTTCCATGTTCAAAACCGCTGACTTTAGGAATCGAAAGCGCCTGGTCGGGATAGGTGGTATAGGCGGAGATGCCGACCACCCGATCGAGGGCATTAAGGGCATCCAAGATGGCGGGCATTTCGGCCGCCAAAGAGACGATGCGGGTTGGATATGCGGACAAACCGGTCACCTCTTCTGCATGTCATTAGGGGTATGGTAGCACCCCATGCGCATTTCGGATACCCATCCTCACTGGGGCTCACTTGGTCGGTGGAGAAGTGCCGACACAGCATGGTAGAGGGCTTGATTGTCCTCGGGTCTCAGCATGGCTACGCGCCAGGTGGCGGGGTGAAGTCCCCTAAATCCGTTAGCTTCGCGCACCAAGATGCCTTGCTGACGGAGCGATTGGGCTAGCTGTTGGGCCCGGGCTACGCTGCCCCAGCGAAGCAAAAAGAAATTGACGTCCGTGAAGGTGGGAATGACAGGAAGTTCTCCTGGCCACAAGGCTTTGACCTGTTGCTGAGCAAAACCAAGCCACTGTCGGGTCATCTCGTCGAACGCCCCATCGGCTAAGGAAGCTTCTCCCGCTTCGAGAGCAAGCTGATTCACGCTCCAACCATCTTGGTGCTCGCGCATGGCGGCAATCCAATGGGGGTCTCCGGCCACGTAGCCGAGGCGGAGTCCAGGGATGGCATAAAACTTGGTCAAGGAACGGATGACCAGAAGGTGAGCGGAACTTCTGTCACCGACCAATGATGCGGCGCCGGGATCGGGAAGAAAGTCGACGAATGCCTCGTCAATGAGGACAGCGGCGTCTTTTTTGATAAGCGCTTGGATGGGAGCGTGGAGGTCGATGGCCTGATAGGCGCGGCCGCTTGGGTTGTGGGGGTTGTTGATGATGACCAAGTCGCCCGCTTCAACCTGAGACTTGAGGGTATCCCAGGGAATGTCGAAGGCCTCCGTCAACGAGAGGGGGGAAACACTTAGTCGGTGTCGCTGGGCGGCCGCCCGGTACTCGCTAAAAGCGGGATCGAGCACCCAAACATGCCGCCATTCCCGAGCTCCGATGGCCAAGTCGATAGCTTCGGAGGCGCCGTTAGTGAGCAGCAGAGATTCCAACGGTATACCGTGGCGAGTGGCGATAGTATTTCGTAAGGAAGAGGCATCGGCATCAGGATACCAGCGAATGTGGTCAACATGGCGGATAATGGCGTCTTTGACGGACTGGGGAGGACCATAGGGATTAATGCTGGCGCTGAAGTCTAAAATGGCGTCGGGCGCGACGCCTAGCGCTTGAGCCAGGCGGAAAATGCGTCCGCCGTGAGGGACCATCTTAGCCATGAATCCACCGCCCCGTGACAATCAAAAATCCGACGAGCTCCGTCGCTTCAATGAGGGCCCCGTATGTGTCGCCGGTCGAGCCGCCGAAGCGATGGTGGATCCATGCGGTGCCGGCGGTCGCCACCAAGAGCGCCGATATGAGAAGGCAGGCCATGGTGACCAGGGACGCAGTCAGTGCGACAAACGCCAAGAGGATTAGGGCCCAGAGACTCGCTAATCCGAGCGACGCGCGGGGGATACGCTTGGCGTAAAGGGCCCCTAACCCTTCATTTCGCGCGGCAGGCGAGAGAGCCATGGACCAGACGGCGACGGTGCGGCTCAGCACCGGCACGGCCACCCAGAGCGCCCAAGGTCCCGGGATATGGCGGATGGCCACATACTTTCCCAGCAGCAGAATGACGGCGGCCATCACTCCCATGGCACCGACGCGGCTATCTTTCATAATCGTTAGCGCCAGGTCAGGGGGCTTTCGACTGCCAATGGCGTCCCAAGTGTCCATCCATCCATCCACATGAAGCCCACCGGTGAGAAGTGTGTAGAGGCCCAGTCCAATCAGGGCGGCCACGTCTATGGGAAAGATGAGGCTCGTGATCCGAACCACGGACCATAGGATGAAGCCCAAGGCGGCCCCAGTCACGGGCAAAAAGCCCACGCTCGAGCGGAGCTGCGACTCATCGAGGT
>DAHWKG010000012.1:0-9436 GCA_027343765.1 Sulfobacillus sp. | reverse complement strand
CCACGGCCCCAAACATGAAGAGGGGATCACCGGTATTTCGTTAATGAAAGCATGAAAATTAAACAGGATAGTTTTGCGTTGGTCACCCTTGGGTCACGTCGGGAATGCGAAACACGACCGTAAGCGTGTCGGTATGCCGATTCCACGAGAAGTGATCCACAACCTGTCCGAGTAATGCGCGACGCTGTGACAGAGGCAAATCCTCTTGCCAGCGTTGGAGAAGTTTGCTGAGCGAATCTTTCAGCAAGTCTGTGGGAAGTGCTTGATCATTGAGTTGCCGCCGCGTTGCATCCATTTGGCGGTGAATCTCCGCTTGCGTTTTGGATAGCCGCTCTTTCGCCGAACGCAAGTCATCCAGATCCAAAATGCCTCGCTCGAACGCGATCATTTGGCGTTCAAACCCGGCACGCACCGAATCCAGTTGCCGTTGGAGTGCCGTAAGTTCCTGTTGGAGCCGATCCCGGCCAGACCAAATGATTTGTTCGGCGCTCACAGACATTTGACCGTCGACAATCTGTTGGAGCGTCTGCAAGAGCGTCGCTTCGGCTTCCTGCATGGAGATCCAATTGCGAAATCCACGTTCGCAAGCATATCGATAATACCGAGAACAGGCGAGTACCTCCTTATACGGCGTAGTCCCCTCCTGTTGGCCCTTTCGCCAACCCGTATAATCCCGGCGGTAGGTTAACGCTCCGCCACAGATCGCGCAGCGTCCCAGCGTGGCCAACAGATAATCCCCCCATTGTCCTCGGGCAGGACGTACGTTGTGGGCCAGTCGATTCTGGACTGTATCAAACACTGACGTTTCGATGAGGGGAGGATGGGCGTTCGGTACCACGAAGACCTCCTCGCCCTTGCTGGTGCGCCAGTGAAATTCGCCGAGATACGCGCGATTTTGAAGAATCAGGCGGATTCCGGGGGCAGACCATTTCAATTGCCCGACGCGCCCCCCGAATTGGGTGTGGCCGTGATCGCGCAGCCACAAGGCGATCGCCTGTAAGCCTCGTTGATGGGTTGCATATTGGTCAAAGATCCAGCGGACTATCGTCGCATCGTCGTCCACAACTTCGTAGAAGCCGGTTGATCCGACGCGATACCCTAACGGAGGTAACCCCAACGCTTGTCCCCGCGCCGCCTTCTCCCGCATCCCTTTGAGGACCTCGTGCGCCAGGTTCGCGGAGTAGAACTCCGCGATCACCTCCATAATGCCCTCCGTCAACTTTCCGGTCGGCGTATCGTCAAACCGCTCCGTCATCGACAGCACGTCAATACCCAATTCTTTGCGTAGGAGTGCCTTGTACACGGCGCTGTCCTCGCGATTGCGGGCAAACCGGTCCATTTTATGCACTAAAATCACATCGAACGGTTTGGGCGACTGCTTGGCTGTCGCAATCATACGCTGGAACGCTGGACGCTTATCCGAGCGCGCTGATTCGCCAGCGTCGGTAAAGCATTCGACGATCCGGTAGCCTTGCTGCTGACAGAACGCCTCCAGGGCCTTCCGCTGAGCGTCTAAGGACAGACCTTCTTCGGCCTGCTCATCGGTCGACACGCGAATGTACAACGCGGCGCGGCGCGCGTCTTGTGGATCCGGTCTAGGCGTTAGGGTCTTCATATCGGTAGTATACCTGAGCGTGTCGGGTGCGCCGAGTGCATCAGCGGCTCTGAGCGCCACTGGTCAGCGAGACGGATTCTCTGCTCTGAAAGGTGGCACCAGGAAACGTCGCAGCCAGGACGGCCCTTGCATAGGTATCAGCAAGACGTGCCAATTGTTGGCGGGTCGGATGGTCGATGGGCTGACCATTCGCATCCACGAAACGGATCACAACATGCATCGGTGGGACCCCCCTTGCAAGAACGATCTCGGGTTAATCTATGTGGTCAGACCGGAAACAGAACGAGAGACTCCGTCGGACAATTACGCCTGGGGATTCCACACGGGCGGTACCCCGCCCGGTTCGACGAGACTGTTGGCCTGCATCACCTCGGGCACGGCCACCGTGACGGGCGGCAGAAACGACAGCACTTTCCAGGGAAACGTGACTTCGGCATAGTACCCCGGACCGCTAATCGTGGTGCCGGGATAGCCCCACGGCGCCGGCTGGCCGATGTCCGCCGGCGTATACACCTGAAACGCCTTGACATCAATCGACAGGGTAGCCCAGGGCGTCCCGGTGAGCACTTGGGATAACGCGGTGCGAAAGGTGTCTTCCACGAGGGACGTGGGGTCCGAGGTTTTCGTCCATTGGCGTCCTGTCGTGGGATTGAGCGTCACAGCGGTATCGGCCGTCTGTTGCAACGCAATCTGCAAGTCCCGACTCATCGTGGCGCGGGCAATCGCCACGGAATGCATCGCGGCAAAGTACCCGGTGGTTCCTACTCCGAGAAACATGAGAATCATCAGCATCACATATTGTGTGGCCATGGTACGCACTACACCCCCTATGGATTGACATCGACTGTTTGGTGGCAAAAGTCACCGGAGGGCGTGATCGACCCTCAGGCATGTACGATTTAATCGGGAAACAGCAAATAGGGAGCAGAGTGCGGTGGTACATGCGTCGGGGATTGCTAATCCTCTGTGCAGGGTGTGGAGCGGATGAGATATAGGCTCCGTCACCAGGCGGACCCTGTCCGACCTCGCGACCACATGGCAGGCTTGGCATGTCTGGAGGTGAGATCAAATGGCACCTCCATGGGCCTTCGTGCCGTCACCACTTTTCGGTGTCGGCCCAGCGCTCTCGGGGTGGATTGCGGTCCGCTCGGCGATTGCGACCACAGCCGGATCGAGTCCGCCCAATAATGAAAAACTCGTTTTCCGCATCTGCAGTCACGGAGGCAATCTTTCGAATCCACTGACGGTAGGCGGGGTCGTCGCACAATGGGCCCACTGGTATACTCAACGATATCAACTCCTTGAATGGGAAAGGAAGATCGGCATGTATCTTGATGACAATGATTGGGGCGGGCTCTTCGCCGGGATGTATCGCAGACTGCGATTGCGTCTTTTCAGGAGGCTGAAGTATACGAACGAGTCCTTGATCTTGTTCCCGGGGGCTATTACCGACTGGTATGGAGTATCGATGCGGCTCGGCGGATCGCCCGACAGCATGCCCTACAGCCACGACAAATTCAGGCACGAAACCTCCTCGCGGGCGTAGTTGTGCACGATCTGGATTTCGGCCGTGTCGCACAAGTTGACCGTCGGCAGGGTACCGTACTGTTCGGTGACTTCCCCCTGTTAGAAGAACAAATCGTGGTCATTGACGGTAACCATCGAATCTATCGAGCCTGCCAACGAGGCGAAAATGTATCGGCCGTCCACCTTGACGAAGTCCAAATGGTTTCCGCACTCCTCCACGATCGCTTTCGCACCCTGTATGCCGTTCATTGGAACTTATCGCGATGGACCACGATTGAACTGACCGGTGACAGGCCGCCCGATTCCCCGTGGATGCCTCTTACTCCCGATGACGATCAAGGTGTTCCATTGTTGACCTGAGCCGGGGGCAAGCCCCGCTCCTAATAGCCGATCGGCGTTGCGATCACATAGTAATCGGTCCCGTTGACCGTCACCGGCGCATCCGCACTACCCGTATACGTATCAGTCCCATAGTCGGTGGTCGGGCACTGTTTCTGGGGGTCCTTGGTGGTGGGACACGCCACCTCCGACGGATAGCTGTAGTGCACTATCGCCTTCCACTCGACGGTGAGCGTGTACGAATCCCCCACGTTGGCATTCGCCAAATCGGGCGGATAACCGTCCCAGGACTCGATCACATGGCCGGTGGCCGTGTAAGGTCCGGATTGCGTCAAATGCAAGGTGGCCGGAAAATCATTGTACAAATTTCCGGTGCCTGGCACGTACCCGCGATTGCCGGGTGCATTGGACACGCCCTGGGTATAGTTCAGCTTTGCCGTCAGATCCACGCTGTCCACGGTATCCCCGGTCGGCAAGGCGGGAGCTGGCACTGTCAGGTTCAGTTGAATCGTATCGCCAAATTTGCCGCCGTATTGCGGGTTCTGCACGAACCAGGCCGCCGTATTCCCGGACACACTGCTGGGAATGGTGCAGGTGTGCGGAACCGTAATGGGTAGACCGCCCCCACCATATCCACAGGTCAGCGTCAGATCGCCGACCGTCGAATTCTGCGTCGCGGGCTGCACCGGCTCCACGGTCACCGTGGTGGCCGGAGATGTCGCGGACTGCCCGAGCTCGTCGATGGCGGTGGTCGTGATCGTATACGTCTCAGGCGATGCCGTGGTATTCGGTGGTGTGCTCCAGGTCGCACTCCATCCCCCATTCACGCGTTGATATGGCGCCCCGGGTTGATAGAGATAGCCCGTGGGGCCTACGATGCGATAGGCCACCGGAGCATTGGCCCCATCCGCGGCATAGGGGTTGTTCCCGTCGTCCCAGGTCACGCCTGAAGGCGACGGGGTAGCGCTGAGAGTGACCGTGCCACCCGACGCGACAGTCGCCGAAGACCCGGCCATCGATACGTGGTAGGGTTCTGGCACGAACACCACCAACGCGGGTTGTCCCTTCGGATCGGTATTCGTCCAGCCGATCAGATCGCCCGAGCTGCCGGCATCGGGCAGAAATCCAATGTAGGAACTGCCCAGAGGCACCACCCGGGTCTGGCTATAGGTTCCTCCGTGCACGGCGAACAAATCCTGCGACGATTCCAGCCAGAGGTCGCCTTGCGCGTTGTTGATGACCAGCGTCGTGTTCCCGTTGCTGTCGGTCAGCACGGTCGGCGAATTCACGTTGGGCCCATAGGCCGCGGTCACATCGGTGCAGCCGTTGAGGGTCACGCCCGTGCCGGTGTCGCACAGGGGTTGCAAGTTCAGCTTGAACGCCCCGATGGCGGTGTTGCCTTCCCCGACCGCGTACAGGACGTTGCCATCGAGCGCCAGATCCTTCGCGATGGTCAGCTGGTGCGTATTCGTCCAGCCACTCGGCGCATAGACGCCGGTTAATGCCCCGGTGGCCACGCTAAAGGCGTAGAGCCCGCCATAGGCGTCCTGCACGTAGAGGGTGCCGTTGGCCGCGTCATACAAGGGGGCATCCCAAATCTTCGTCCCAATTTGGCCCACGCCAATCGCTTTGTACTCTCCGGTGACGACGTTCCACAAAATCACCCGGGGATGGTGCAAGCTGGCCACTCCAAACGCCACCACGGCATTGCCCAGGCCATCGGCTGATCCAATCCACACCGGGTCCGACGTAAGGGGGGCTGTAGCGTTCGGGTATTGAGCCGTGCCGATCCCCCCTGGGCCGGTTTGCGAAGTGGTGTAACGTTGCGGTAATGCAATATCGCCCGACGGTACATACGTCGGATACGCCACTGCCCCGCCGTCCCACGACTCCGCCACAGCCATGGATGAGGTCCATGAATACGATTTTCCTGTAGCAATCACGGTTCCTGTCACCGTCACGGGTGGGGTAATCAGAGGACTGATGTCGACTTGGTAGTCGGTATTGCCGGTGTTGCCTTTAATTTGAGTCTTTTGCCCTGTCGGCACGCCACTCGTGGGATAGGCCGCCTGTGGCCAAGTGTACAAGTTGTGGCCCACCGCAATCGCCTGATAAGCGGTATTCCCAGCCAAGGTCCCCGGTCCCGTCGTGCTCGTATACGGCCCGGTGGTCAGAGAATCCTGGCCGTTGGCTTCGTTCTGACCGCTGGGAGACTGGCCTACGTCAAACTGGATGGGCGGCGCTGCATACTGTGCGGTCCGAACCCAGTACCCACCGCTAGTCAGATGCGCTTTCACCTGCGCTGGGGACATCGACGGAATCGTAATGGCTGAGAGATATCCCTTCCCTCCAGCACTGAAGGTGTATTGGTAGGCCGTGTGTCCGATGACCGTCGGGGTGGAATTGGAGGCGGTCCCCCCGGGGATCTGCAAATAGACCGGGTGGACATCATAAAATTGGTTCGCGTGGCTGCCGCTGGCGGTGATGTCGCGCGTGCGTTGCAACGTCATATCGTACTGCGGAATCAAGGCCGCAAACACGGGAGCGGCGCCGACCAGGCCCATGAGGCCTGCCAGCGCCGCTGCCAATGTGGCCCGCGGAGCGCGAGACATATCGAGTCCCTCCTGTGTTGGATGTTGGACGGGTTACAAATGCTTGGCCTTGGAGGCCTTTTCGATGCTACTGGGCAACGTTAGATGGTGACTCGTGGCATACTTGGTCAGAACATCGCCCCAGCCATTCTTGATGAGCCAGGTTTCCGTCGCCGGCGTCAACGCCTTCGGCGAAGGAGCTAGTGGCTGCATCCCCAGCGATCCCGGATTGAAGTGCTGGATGGTCATGGCCGCTGCGAGGTCGGCACTGTAATGCAAACCGAGATGTTTGGGAGCGAGACCTATCTGATCAAACACCTTCGGCGCATGGACCGCGAGGGCCTTGAGCACTGCCACCGAATCCACGCGCATCCATGTCTTGGGAAATTTGACCCAAGAACCCTTGACGGTCGGAAGTGCGGTCACCGCGCTTCCGGAGTCAGGTGGCTCGCTGAACGAGAACTCGAAGACCGCCTGATGGGGTTGGGCGGGAATATCTATCGTGCCGCTCTTTGCCGACGTGGCCCATCGCCAATTCAACACGGTGGTTCCTGCGGGGTATTCATTCGGATTCTGTTTGGGCGGAGGAGGCACGGGGGTCACTTTAGTCTTCGGCACCACCACCACGTTCCAGTTCGGCGGATTCACTCCGCCGACCATGGCCGGCGCGAAGTGCTCCTGCTTCATCACTTCAATCAACCGAGTGCTATATTTGACGCCGTTCCCGAACACACTGTTGCCAAAATCGGATTTCGAGCCGAAGTGGCGGTAATACCAAATCAACGGGGCTGGATTGTCCCAGCCAATCCACGTGGCATTTACTTTCTTTGGAGGATAGGCATTAAGCGGGAACGCTTCCGAATTGGTGCCAAAGACGAAGACAATTTCCGAGGTATACTTAGTCCCGTAATAAAGCCACTTCGTCATCGGCGGGTCTCCTGCGTACGGATTTTGCTGAGCCGAGAGGAATCCGTTGGGAGCATAACCATTGGTGGCGGCAAACACCGGCGCACCGGCCCCTAAGAGCGCCACGCTCGTCAGACTACTGAGAATCCATCTTAATCGTCGTCGCATGCTCGCTCGCTCCTTCCTAATAGAGGGAAAATTCGACACGACAGGGCGTTGCCCTTTTCCTGGCGTCGACGTTTTGCTGTGAGAACCATCCCGGTAATGAGGACGATAAACAGCCCGGTCAGAACCACCTCCGCCCATCCAGGCATGGGGGCACGGTGATCGAGCGTCCTAGGAGATCCTGGAGACCCATGAGATGGCGTCTGATGTCGCATATTTCGGACATGGGCCACGGTCCGCTGGTCACTCTGAATAATCCGTTGGTAATGAGTCCGAGTGCTTTCTGCCTGCACTCCCGGTGGCACCGGAAGAGTCGGGTCGGTGAATGCTGACGCCCCCAGAGCCATCAGAGCCAGTCCCAGCACCAGGCCGCGTCTCCTCCACGTCCGACGCAAATTCATCGTCTGGGTCCTTGCTCCGTGGTATCGGCTCTTGCATTTCTATCGGCTCATCCCACGCACCCAAATCGTCGTGGGAGTCGGTTGGGTGCCTACCCAGCGAATGGGTCCGTGCCAGATGGGGTGCCACGGTGCCGACAATGTTAACGGTGGCAAGCCAGGTCGCAGCGTGGGCCATACAATCGCATGAGCATTCGGGTCCCATCGGATAACGAACGCCGCCGGTGACCATCGGCCTTGCTCGGTGTCGATCCACGCCGGCCACCAGGGTGCCGTGTCCACCATTTGCACTTGGCCATCGACCCAAGGCCGCATACCAGTTCCGACTAAGGTATCGCCTTGATACGCCAGAATATTCGTGGTGGCTCCGGCCCGACGTAATGCCAGTAACGCTGCCGGTGGCCAGGAGGCTTGAAAAATCCCCGCCTTCATCACCATAAGCCAGGGCGCGATGGCAATCCAGGGCCCGGCTCCCACTGCCACCCCGTTCCACCATCGTGGTAACCGAGCCGCTCGAACGGTGACCATGCGGGACGTGGCTAAGACGATCCAGCCGAGCAGGGCGTACGGGGCAAGGCGGGTCGCTTCCATGGCGGCCATGGTGCCCAAGACGAGCCAGCCGAGTCCGACCCGATCATGGCGATGCCACAGCCATCCTGCGAGACTGCCCCAGATGCCACACACGATGCCGAGGAGCGTCAGGCCCCAGGCTGTCCGGACATTGGGTGGCAACCATTCGGCGACGGTACTCAACACCCCATCGGAATGGGGATTGCCAACATGAACCAAAAACGTGAGGCCGCTGATCCCACCGGCTGGCGGCAACATGAGGGCCACCACACTGAAGATGGCAGGACCCCACAACCCCTTTCGGCGAGTCGGTTCACCCACCACAAGTTCCCATATCAACACCGCCACCACGAGCCAGGCACTGCGATGCATTTGCGCCCAGATCACCGTCGCAGCAGCGATCCACCACAACCCTGTAGTCCGCTGGTGTTCACGATAGGCCATGAGGGCCATCAAGGTGCCCCACCACCCGAGATAACTCCAGAGTTCCGGCCGGGGAGGAATCAGGGGCACCATGAGCAGTGCCCAGCCCACCGCCGCCAGGCCGGACCACGGCCATGGCCATCGGTCTAACCACTGTACGACCCATGTCGCTAGTGCCGTCCAGACGCCGCCGCTTAGAAGAAAAATGCCCCATCGACCAACCAACGCCACCATCACCGCATACAGCCATTCGGTATCCGAAAAGGAATGATGGAGGACGGCCACGGTCCAGTGATTGCGAGACGGCAATCGCCCATGATGCAGGATCCAGAGCCCCATCGCTTGGTCCATGCGGACATCGCCGCGCCACCCATGGAGCGCTAACGCGGCCCATCCGATCGAAACGACCACGACGGTGAGCACCCACCGCCGTGCGTTACCCATGATGACTTCTCGATGTCTTGGACGGTGATGAGATCTTCGGTGGGGAAGCCAACCGGGTCTTGGAGGCATGGGTCCCATTCGAAGAAGCACCCTGAGGGGACGACGCGCTCGAAGGGGTCCCAGAAGGCTTCAAAGCCCCTCCAGAAGGAATCGATGATCCGATGGACGGACGCGTTTGCGGCAATCGTCCGATGCCGGTCGATGGCAAAATCGCCGAAATCGGAGCGGACGTCGTCGTGACTCCGGACGTGGGATCTTGCGGCCCGGCCCAGGGATTCAAGGCGAGCCAAAACCGACCGGAAGAGGCCGCTACGGCGATCGTGCCGGCTTCGGCTTGGGGAACCGCCACTTCCACGACGGCCGGCGTCGAGGCATTGAGGCCATTCGCGGCCGCTTCGGGGGTGACCGGGGATCCGTTTTGGTTGAGAACCGAGAGCACGCGTAAGCCGGTCGCAATG
>DAHWKG010000010.1:0-2012 GCA_027343765.1 Sulfobacillus sp. | reverse complement strand
CGGCCATTCCGGGGTTTCGGAGCATCTACGCTGTCGCTCCCAAAACACCCATTCCATCCCTTCGTGGTGACGCCGTGGTGACGGATGCCAGGTTTGATCCTGTGGCGTCACGACCAACACTACGCTTGATGGTCCTCCACTGACTCAATTTCCTGGGCCGACCGGAGCACGGCCTGGTATAATGAGGCACTCATCCGAAAGCCCTCCTGCATCAGATGGGTCAACAAGGGTCGCACTGCGTCAATCATTCCGCGACGCTTAGCCAATAGCAAGAGTCCCACGGGCCCGGTATACTCGAGGCCATAGGCTGAGGCGAGTCGGCGCGCATATCGATCATCGAGCAAGACCGCGGGTATACGGTATTCGAGGGCACCCCAAACCACCTCCACTTCCCCCCGATGCAAGCGGCCCATTTGGCGTTGTACAGCGTCCTGGTCATGCACCGTCAGTCGCTGCATCCAGCCAGAGTGAACGGCCTCTTCCACGGGCCCGGCGCCCGGATTGGTGACCCTGCCGGACGCGAGCACCACCGCATCGGGAATCCACAGCGTCGGAAACAGAGCCCGCAACACCGAAAATCGGTCGATGAGGGCAAACGCGATCAGGGGACTGGAATCACTAACGACGGGGGACCTCATCGTCGTCGCGCGTATGCTCGGCAACAAAAGCCACATCGTGAGCCAGCGCTTCGTCATCATACTGGGTCCAGGAAATTTGGCGTTGCTAGAAGATGTCAATAAAATCGACTAACGACTGATGCGCGATATCGGCGGCACGGGCCAACGAGACGCTGTGACTCGTATAGAGTCCAATCGCTAACGAAATCCGTACATGGCCGTCCACCGTACGGCCCGCACCCAATTGATCCAAAATGGGAATTAAATCAGCCGGGAGTTCCAAATGGACATGGGTCGTTGGTGTGGCCACGGGCTCGCCTCCCCTTTTACTCCGTTTCTTTCATTATACTGCGCGCATCCGAACCTTCCAATCACGGTGAAAAGCCCGCAAGACCCAAATTCCCCGGGGTGAGGGATTCTCACCTGACCGACTAGGCCGAGATTCCCTTCCGATTCCCCATGACACGCGGCTGTTAGTCGGCCGGCCTCTCGCAAGCGGATGCTTTACATGGCGAATTATGTACTAACCGCTTCGTATGTGCATGATTCGGGGCACCTCAAGGATTGAAGGAATTGGCCCGCAGGTTTCATGCGGAAGGGTGCTCCCTGTCGGCGAATCGGGGACCGAAAATCTCACGTTCACGCGTCCATTACGTCGCTGCGATAGTCTGGAGTCAGGAGCTACCACCGTTCTCCCCCGACGGACCGCATCCATCGACTCGTGGTGACGCCGTGGTGACGGATACCCGAGCCATGCGACGGCTGGCGAAACTTCGTGAACGCAAGCGACTCGTTCGCTCACGTTCGGATCAGACTACACCTGTGTGAGCACATCCTGACATGGGTGGAAGCCTCTCCGGCCTAAAGGCCGAAGCTTCCACCGACAAGATGCTTGCACTCTCCGGGCGTCGAGCCCGTCGAGTGTAGGAGCCGCTGCATACCCCCTTGAAAAGGGGGGTTTTAACATACGGGCTCCCTCGATAAATTGTAATTTGATGTCTGCGTTTGGTCATCAGCAACCGCCCGGTGCGCTCTTAAAGCCTTAGAGTTTTGTCGGATCCCCCACAACACAATCAAGACTCCCGGAAGTGAAATTGATACCTGTTTAAGCGGCCCGCTAATACCCTGGCCCATTTTTGAATTGTGGGACCGTCATGAACGCCAAATACAAAAATGCAGTCTGCCCCAGCGTCTTGATATCGCCGCGCCCGCCGAAAGACGTCGTCTTCAAGGCACTCCCCTGAAGTCCGCTATGAAAGACCGTATCAATCCGCGCATTAATGACCAACGGAATACCGACCGTGACCGCTAGTTCCCGAATGGCTGTGATCCTCTCTACTAGGATTTCGATGGATATTAGATCATCCTGTGGTTTTCCCGGGAAGTCTTGAATAT
>DAHWKG010000259.1:0-17035 GCA_027343765.1 Sulfobacillus sp. | reverse complement strand
CGTGATTACATTAAAGGCTCGTGCCTATCGCGACCACGACCAGCTTTTGACGCTGTTCGGATTGAAGAACGGCAAGTTTTCGGCTATTGCCAAGGGGACCCGGCGTCCAAAGAGTAAGCTTGCCGGTCAAATGGCGCCTCTCTCACAAAGCCACGCCACCTTGTATCATGGGCGTTCAACGCTGGACACGGTGACCGAAGCCGAACTCCAACAAGGATTTCCTCGCATTGCGGACGACCTCGAGCGTCTCTCCTGGGCCATGGTGTTGGCCGACGTGGTGGATCAGCTGTTGCCCGAACGTGAACCCTCGGAAGAGAGCTTTCTCGTGTTGGGGGCCGCCTTGGCCGCGTTAAATGAAGGACGGTCGCCAGCTACGGTGGGGTTGGCGGCAGGCTTCAAATGTCTCGAGATTGCAGGATTTCAGCCTGATTGGACGCGGTGCAGCCGGTGTCAGCGGGCGTTTGAGGCGGGGCCGGTGGCCGTCGATGTGGAGCACGGGGCGCTCTATTGTACGCAGTGCGGGTCGGCCAGCATCGAGGAGCGCATTAGCTTGGGGAGCCTCTATAGTTTACAATATTGGCTAAAAGAACACCCGAAAAAGTTTGGACAGGCGGAGGTTAAGGGGGCCATGAAGGCCGAGCTTCAGACGCTCTTCTTTCGTTTCTTATTGCATGAGACCAACCGCCCGCTAAAGTCCTATGAGTTTCTCCTAAACATCGACCGTCTAAAGCACGGTCCAGAAGGTGGGGAACGCGTCAATTGACAACAACCATTGAAGATGTGATTTTGACCTTAAAAGGCTATTGGCGTCAAGCGGGGGTGCTTGTGGCGGAGCCCTATGATATGGAGTTAGGCGCGGGCACCATGAGTCCCTTGACGTTCTTTCGGGCCTTAGGTCCCGATCCTTGGCGCGTGGGCTATGTGCAGCCCAGCCGCCGCCCGGTGGACGGCCGCTATGGCGAGAACCCCAATCGCCTCTATCAGCATCATCAGTTTCAAGTCATTTTAAAGCCGGCTCCCGATGATGTCATAGAACTGTATCTGAAGTCCTTGGAAAGTTTAGGACTCGACCGCAAGAAGCATGACATACGATTTGTGGAGGACAATTGGGAACAGCCTAGCATCGGCGCCTCCGGCCTCGGCTGGGAGGTGTGGCTGGACGGCATGGAGATTAGCCAGTTTACCTATTTTCAACAAATGGCGGGGCAAGAATGCCGGCCCGTTTCCGTGGAGCTCACTTATGGCATTGAACGGTTAACCAGCTATTTGGTGGGGGTGGAGGACGTCTGGTCGGTCGAGTGGGCGCCAGGGGTTAGCTATCGCGATTTATATGGTCGCGTGGAGTGGGAACAAGCGACCTACAGCTTTGAAGCAGCAGACCCCGATGTTCTTCGCCAGCTATTTGATGTGTATGAAAAAGAGGCCAAGCGGCTCTTGGATTTGCGGCTCGAGCGACCTGGCTACGAGTATCTCCTCAAAGCCTCCCATATGTTTAACACCATGGACGCCAGGGGGGCGATCTCGGTGGTTCAGCGGCAGGCGTATGTGGGCCGTCTAAGGCAATTAGCCCGCCGTGCCGCGGAAGTCTACGTGGAAAGGACGACGGCCGGTGCCTGAGATAATCTTTGAACCATTCATCGTCGAGGTCGGTGTCGAAGAAATTCCGAGCCGGTACGTCGAGCAGCTTTCCGAAAGTTTTGCCCAAATGATGAAAGGGGCGCTCGAGCAAGAAAGGCTGGCGTTTCAACATGCTCGAGCGTTATCCACCCCACGTCGGCTTATTTTCAGCGCCGAGGTCGCACGCAGCCAAGAGGCGCTGGTGGAAACGGTGCGGGGCCCCGCCGTTGAGGTAGCTTATCGGGAGGGCAAGTCAACCCCTGCTCTCGAAGGGTTTTTGCGCCGGGTGAAAAAAACGGCCGAGGAGCTCCAGCGGGAGACCATTGGGGGTAAGGAATACCTCCTGGCGGGCGTCGAAAAACCGGTCCGACCGGGAGAAGACGTATTACCCAAGTTGGTGACTGAGGTTTTAGAGATGCTGCCGCAGCCTCGCAGCATGCGCTGGGGTTCGGGTGACGCCCGCTTTATTCGGCCGGTGCGCTGGCTTTTGCTCTTGTATGGGGATCAGGTGCTCAAAACCGAAGCCCTGGGTGTCTCTTCGGGAATTTTAACCTATGGAAACCGTACAGACCATCCAGAGGCGGCCCAGGTGTTGAAAGCGCGCGATTATGAATCGACAATGGTCTCCTTGCTGGTGGAGATTAATCCTGATCGCCGTCGGGCAGCCATTCAGGAGGTCGGAAGCGCATTGGCCCAGGAGGCGGGAGGAGTGGTGGACTGGGACGCTGATCTCTTGAACGAGGTGACCCACTTGGTGGAGTGGCCGACGCCGTTTCTTGGCACCTTTGAGCAGGACTTTCTACAGATCCCAGAACCCGTGCTCATCACGTCGATGAAAGTCCACCAGCGATATTTTCCCGTGCGGGACCGACAGGGGGCGTTGATTCATGCCTTCGTGGCCGTCCGAAATGGGAAGGGTGAGGCCTTAGACCTGGTCCGTCGGGGCAATGAAAAGGTGCTTCGGGCCCGTCTTTCCGATGCGCGCTACTTCTATCAGCTCGATCAAAAAGTGCCCCTAGCGGATCGGGAACGGAAACTTCACGGGGTGACATTACACGCTAAATTAGGGAGCTACGCGGATAAAATCGCCCGGGTGGAATCGCTTTTCGAAAGAACGCGAGCGTGGTGGCCTTTAGACGAGGTCGGGGCGCAAAATCTCAAGCGAGCGATTCACCTCTATAAGTGCGATTTGGTGACCCAGGTGGTGTCGGAATTCCCGGAGCTTCAGGGAGAGATGGGGGCCATCTATGCCCAACAAAACGGAGAGGCGCTGGATGTTCAAGAGGCCATCCGCGATCAATATCGCCCCGGGTTTCCGAAAGATCGAGTTCCCAGCCGGCCGGTGGCGGCCATTTTAGGGCTCTTGGACCGGGCCGACACGCTGGTGTCCTTTTACGGCGCGGGGATTCGGGCGACAGGATCTGAGGATCCCTTCGGACTTCGCCGCGTAGCCTTGGGGCTGGCGCGTATTGCCGCGGAAACGCCCGTAATGGGCAGCCATTCCGTTGACGCTCTATTAGAGGCGGCCGCTGACAATGCCTCCGTGAGCCCTCAGGTGGCGGCTCTAGTCGGGCAATTGGTGACCCAACGGCTCATGTCCGAGTGGGAGGCGGAGTGGCCCCATGAATGGCTCGAAGCGGTATTGGCGCGGCCCTTTCCCTGGACTAAGCTTGGTGACCGGTTGCGGTTTTTGGCTGACCACCATCAGAGCGCGCTCTTTTCTTCGGCCGCACAAGCGGCCAAGCGTCTCGAGCGCATCGCGCGCGGAGCCGATGAAACAGAACTCGGCAACGCTTATTCTGGGATCGAGGGCGAGCTCAAGGCGAAGGCGGATGCAGCGCTCGAAGTTTCTGAGGACGATCTCCCCGGTTGGTGGGCGGCCGTCGAAAATCTGGTGCCAGTTGTCGAACAATTTTTTCAGGCGGTGCTGGTCATGGATCCCAATCCGACCGTTCGCCGCCAGCGGCTCGGATTGGTCGGCCATGCCGCACGGGCGTTGGGACGCTATTTTGATTGGGACGACCTATAGCCAGGGAGGGAGGCAAGGGAAAACCGATGCAAGAGACCCGAGTGTATATCGTGTCTGACTCCTTAGGGGAGACGGCCGAACGCGTGGCCCATGGGGCCGCCATACAGTTTGAGAGAGCGGCTAATATTAGGGTGGAACGCGTGCCCTATGTGGTTGACCAAGAGGGGATTGATCGGGTGCTCGGCCGAGCGGTTTCGGGGGCTTCCGTGATTGTTTACACGATGGTGCGGCCCGAACTGCGCGACTATCTGGCGGAGCAGGCTGAATCGCGCAATATTGCCCATGTGGATGTGATGGGGCCGGTGCTGGCGGCTTTTGAGCGCGTGGTTCAGTCTCCTCCCCGGCTCATCCCTGGACTGAGCCACCGCCTCGACCAGGAATATTTTGCCCGTGTCGAGGCGGTTGAATTTGCGGTCAAGTATGACGACGGAAAGGACGCGAAAGGGATTCGCGATGCGGATGTCGTACTTCTAGGGGTGTCCCGCACCAGCAAGACGCCGGTGAGCCTGTATTTGGCCAATCATCGGCTGAAAGTGGCCAACGTGCCGCTGGTTCCTGAAGTACCGGTGCCCGGCGAGGTGTTTCGCGAGGGCCGGCTAAAGGCCGTAGGGCTCATTATTGAGCCGGAGCTTCTTATGTCTATACGCCGGCAACGCCTCAAGAGCCTTGGGTTGGGCACGTCGGCGCAGTATGCCACGATGGAGCGGATCATGGTGGAATTGGATTACGCCTGGGATATTTTCAATCGCTTGAAGTGTCCCGTAATCGACGTTAGCAACCATGCCGTTGAAGAGACGGCCACGCGCGTGTTGGAGTTGCGCAATAAGGAGGCTCTTGCGGAATGACGCGGTTTGTCTACCAGTTTGAAGAAGGTGACGGCAAGGATCGAAAGAGGTTGGGCGGTAAGGGAGCGGGACTCAGCGAAATGAGTCGCATCGGACTTCCGGTCCCGCCGGGATTCACCATTACCACGGAAGCGTGCAACCAATATCAAGCCGAGGGCAAGGTGCCCGATGGGTTGATGGAGGATGTGTGGGATCATCTCGCCCGTCTGGAGGCTAAGACGCATCGAAAGCTAGGCGATCCTGAACAACCGTTGTTGGTGTCCGTGCGTTCCGGCGCCCCCATTTCTATGCCGGGCATGATGGATACGGTGTTAAATCTGGGTCTTAATCCGGACACCACTGAAGGACTAGCCCGACGAACGGGAAATCGACGGTTCGCATTGGATAGCTACCGCCGCTTCATTCAGATGTTTGGCAACGTGGTCATGCACATGGAACACGCGGAATTCGAGCAAATTCTTGAGGCCGTCAAGCGCGAGGCTCAGGTGACTCTGGACACCGAATTGACCGAAGCCCATCTTCAAGACGTCATTGGCCGCTATAAGGAGTTAGTGAAGAAAAGGACGGGGCGCCCCTTTCCGGATAACCCCAAAGAGCAACTCGAGATGGCTATTTTAGCGGTCTTCGATTCCTGGAAGAACCCGCGCGCGATTGTGTATCGGCGTCTCAATAAAATTCCCGAGACTCTAGGAACGGCTGTCAATGTCCAGTCGATGGTGTTTGGCAACATGGGGGACACTTCAGCTACGGGGGTTCTTTTTACGCGAAACCCCAACACCGGCGAACCCGGTATGTATGGTGAATATCTCACCAATGCTCAGGGCGAGGACGTGGTGGCTGGTATCCGTACCCCCAAGTCGATTGATGCCATGGCGGAGGAAATGCCGAAGACCTTTCAGCAACTCCGAGACGTTTGTCGGCTCTTGGAAAGTCACTACCATGACATGCAGGACATCGAGTTTACCGTGCAGGAAGAAACGCTGTATGTGTTGCAGACGCGAAGCGGTAAGCGCACGGCGCGGGCGGCGGTTAAAATCGCTGTGGATATGGCTGAGGAAGGGGTCATCAGTCGGGAGGATGCCGTCCGCCGTCAAGACCCGGCACAGGTGCAGCGGCTTTTGTATCGACAGATTGATCCAGACGCCAATGTGGACGTCTTGGCGACAGGCCTACCCGCATCCCCAGGGGCTGCATCCGGCAAAGTGGTCTTCACCGCGGATGAGGCCGAAGCCCGGGGACAGGCCGGTGAGAAGGTCGTCCTTGTGCGCCCCGAAACCACCCCCGATGACATTCATGGGATCGTGGCCGCCGAGGGTGTGCTCACCAGCCGCGGGGGCATGACCTCTCATGCCGCCATTGTTGCCCGCGGTATGGGGAAACCCGCCGTGACCGGGTGCGAAGCGCTCCACATCTCGTTGAGCGACGGGACCTTCGAGGTCGATGGGCGGATTATCGAGAAAGACACGGTGATCACCATTGATGGGGGGACGGGGCGCGTGATGTACGGCTTGGTTCCCACCGTTGAGCCGGAACTTTCCGCGGAGTTCACCAAACTACTGGATTGGGCTGACAGTTTCCGTAAGCTTGGCGTCTATGCGAATGCGGATACGCCTGAAGACGCTGAAAAAGCCCGTGAATTAGGTGCAGGCGGGGTAGGGCTCTGCCGAACCGAGCACATGTTTATGGGTCAAGATCGACTTCCCGTGGTACAAGCGATGATTTTGGCAGAGACGGTCGAGGATCGGAAGGCGGCTTTGACCGAATTGCTACCGATGCAGCAACGGGATTTTTATGGGATTTTAAAGGCCATGGATGGGTGTCCGGTGACTATTCGTCTCTTGGATCCGCCGCTCCACGAGTTCTTGCCGGACATTGAGGACACCCAAGCGGCCCTGACTCGAGCCAAGGCAGGCGGGGATGAGGCGGAAGTGGAGCACCTAGACGCGGTGTTGCGGCGCACGCGGAACCTGTTTGAGTTCAATCCCATGCTGGGCTTTCGTGGCGTTCGTCTCGGTATCGTTTACCCGGAAATTTACGCCATGCAGGCCCGCGCCATTTTCCAAGCGCAAGCGGACTTGGTAAAAGAAGGACTCCATCCCCATGTGGAGGTCATGATCCCCTTGGTGGGGGTGACCCCGGAGCTTCGCCTCATGAAGGACTTGGTAGCCGAAGTCAATGAGGCCGTGTCCAAGGAAGCCGGTGTCCCCCTTCCCTACAAGATTGGCACCATGATTGAGGTGCCGCGGGCGGCTTTGGTAGCCGGAGACATTGCCCAAGACGCCGAGTTTTTCAGTTTCGGCACCAACGACCTGACCCAAACAGTATTCGGGTATTCCCGCGATGATGCGGAATCGAAATTCCTGCCCGCCTACTTGGCGGAAAAAATACTCACGGAAAATCCTTTCATGGTGCTTGACCGTGACGGCGTCGGTCGACTGATTCAATTGGCGCTAGAAGAAGGGCGAAAGACCCGGCCCGAATTGAAGGTGGGCATTTGTGGCGAGCATGGGGGCGATCCCGACTCGATTGCGTTCTGCCACGAGGTCGGCTTAACCTATGTGAGTTGTTCGCCCTTCCGGGTGCCGGTGGCTCGTCTGGCGGCAGCCCAAGCGGCATTACGATGATAGAGGCACAAGATCGGGCCCGCATGCGGTATAGCCGTGTGCGGGCTTCATCATGACGTAGCGGACAGGAGGCGCAATGATGCAGGGCGGCTGGAATCAGGGTGTGAAGTACATGATCGCCGCCTCAGGCATTGGAGCATTGTTAGTGCTGTCCGCGCTTTTTTTGGGACATTTAAGCGGTCGCCCTCTTCAGACGCTTAGCCTGGTGGGAAGCTCGGTGGTGTTAGAGTGCCAGCCAGCGGCTGCTTTGGTGGTGGCGCTTCGATTTCCCCGCTTCTTGGGGGCCCTGGTCGTGTTGTTGGCGAACTTGGCGCCCATCCCGGTCATCGTGGTGGGGCTCGACTTAATCGTGTGGCACTGGCCGTGGGCTGCCCGCCACGTGGAGCGGGCCAACAAACGGGCAGGGTGGGTCTCCCGATATGGCCCCTTGATGTTTATCCCCTTATGCCCCGCCCTCGGCGCTTATGCTTGCGTGGCGATTGGCAAGGGATTAGCATTTCGCCCGGCGTGGACCCTGGGCGCGACCGTGGTTGGCATGATGTGGTCGGCGGTCGCCATTGTTTACGGGGGCCACTGGGTTATTCACCTGATTTTGGGCCCGTAACTGACGCTCGGGAGATTCCAATGGCGTGTTGGTCCGGGGAAGGGAATGTTGCAAAGTCGAGAAAAGGGGATTCAGGGAATGGGCGAAACGGAAGACCGTGCGCGGAGAAAGCACGAACATATTGCCGCCGTAAAATCACTGCCTGACGTCGGAGGCACGGGATTTGCTGACGTGCGTTTGCTGCCTCGAAGTGCACCCGAGATAGATGTCGACCAAGTGTCTTTGGGAACGGAGCTCCTTGGCCGGCATTTGGCGTCGCCCATCATCATCAATGCGATGACCGGTGGCACAGAGGAGTCCGGGCGCATCAATGCGACCTTGGCGGCGTTTGCAAAACGCCATGGGTTAGCCATGGCTGTTGGATCCGAGACCGCCGCTTTACAATCGGCCGATGCCTCGGCGTCTTATACGGTCGTTCGGGAGATTAATCCCGATGGTGTGGTCATTGCCAACCTAGGCATGGGGGTCGACATCGAGCGATCCTTGCGAGCCGTGGAACTGGTCGGCGCCGACTTTCTGCAGATTCATTGGAACGCCGCCCAGGAGATGTTTATGGCCGAAGGAGACCGACGGTTTCGTGGATTTTTAGAGCGTCTCAGCGGCCTTCAGAAGGCGACGCCAGTCCCCATCATTGCGAAAGAGGTGGGGCAGGGCATGACGGGCCCTAGCGCTCGGCAGTTTATCGATGCGGGCGCCAATGCCGTCGATATTGGGGGGCTGGGCGGCACTAACTTCATCGCGGTGGAGGCTTGGCGGCGACATCAACCGTTGGAGGAAGAATGGTTGAGGTGGGGTGTACCCACGGCCGCCAGTCTTGGCGAGGTTGCGGCCGAACTTCAGGGGAAGTCTCCCATCGTTGCTTCGGGTGGGATCCGCACCGGCCATGATGTGGTCAAGGCGTTGGTAATGGGGGCCACGGCCGTGGGAATAGCGGGGCCGCTATTGCGTTTGGCCGCCGAACCTGATGGCGATCAGCGCTTGGATCAATGGTTAGCGGAAATACATGAGACCATGCGCATGTTGCACGTGTTGATGGGGGCTGCCACGATAAGCGAAGTGGGAGATCAGCCGGCGATTGTCGGTGGGTCGACCGGCGACTGGCTGGAACTTCGCGGATATGGAGAATATCGCCGAAAGCTTGCCCGGCGGGGAAGATAGTGCCGAACGATTTTAATGGCCAGGGTTTGAAGGCTACTACGGCCGTCTTTTTCTGTTGTTCCGCTTGCTTTCTAGATGTAACAGTGTTATGTTGCGAATGGAGGATGCCATGGAGGATCTTATTAGCAAAAAGGATCTGCTGCTGGAGACAAACATCTCCTATGGCCAGCTATACCGCTGGAAGCGCAAGGGCCTCATCTCGGAAGCTTGGTTCATTCGACGGGCGACCTTTACGGGCCAGGAAACATTTTTTCCACGCGAGGCGATTTTGGAACGGATTCGCTGGATTCAGTCGGCCAAGACAGACGCGGCTCTCGATGAACTGGCCCAAGAAATTAAGAATCCCGCCAAATGGGTGGCAACGCTACCCATCAAGGCTGTGCGCCTAGCTCAGGGACGGTTGGCATCCGGGGATCGTGGCGACATGTCCAAGATAGGGCTATTGGCCGAGATGATTGCCGAACAACAGGGACTCGACGAGGGGGGCGTGGATCCGCTGGCCGAGTTTCTGGAGTCTGTGCCAACGGAGTGGATGGACCAGCCGGCCGCTTGGGTGGTGGGGTGGCATGACCAGGCAGTCTGGCGATTTTTGGTCGTCGAGCGTCCGGAGGCTGTCTGGTGGGGATCTTCGGTTCCCCCCTTGAGGGTCTCTTTATCTCAGGCAAAGAAGGCGACGGATGCCATTTGGGAGCGGGCGTTACAAATTCAGAAAAAGGGGCGAGGAGAATGACAGAGCAGACTCTCCGATCCATCAAGGTTTCGGGAAGCGCGGTCGTCGCGGGTGGGCAATATGATGAGGTTCAAGGCTCGGGATCGATGCGCATCGATGGGGCCTTGAGCGCTCGGCGGGTGCATGCGAGCGGCTCGGTATCGGGGCATGGCTCTCTTGAGGCGGACTTGTTGGAAACGTCGGGAAGTCTTTCCATCGTGGGCGATTTACGCGTGGGCGACCTGAAGACTAGTGGGTCTGTTCGTGTGTCGGGAGATATTGAGGTTCGGGGTTGCAGTAAGACCTCGGGTTCCTTCACGATTGGTGGCCGACTTACCGGAAACGCTGCAGAGGGCAGCGGAAGTCTTCGTATCGGCAGTGAAGCCGCGCTTGACCAGTTGTTATGGTCGGGCGCCGTTCAATGCCCAGGGTTGGTGTCGGCGGATGCCGTGGAATTTCATATCGCTGGCGAAAGTCGGATGGGGGAGTTGGCTGGCACTTCCATTACGGTGAGACCAGGGTTTGGTTGGCGTTTGGGACGACAGCCGCGGCTCTTCGTCGGGGAGGTATCGGGTGACGATATTCGGCTTGAAAACACGGTAGCGAAATTGGTGCGGGGAGACCGGGTGGCTATCGGACCCCGGTGTCAGATAGAGCGGCTAGAATACCGTGAGCAACTGAATGTATCGCCCGAGTCTACGGTGAAAGACACGGTACGGGTTCAATAATGGACGCCCTGCCTAGGAAGGCGGGACTCGGGATGCAAATTCACTGCCATCGGGAGTTTTCCGACTCTTGTAGGCGTGGTACAACGACCAGCCCGTTCCCATGGCCAGAGCCCACTGGCCCCCGCTGACGCCCAGAGCGAGTCCACGACCCTGGAGTGGGTGAATGAGGAAAAGGTCCAAGAGGACGGCGGTGGCGGTAGAGAAGCAAAACACGGGGAATAGGCGGGACGTGGACTTCAATGACAACAAGGCGCGGTAAAACTGAGACTGAGGACTTCGGGGATAATGCCTAGCGAAAAATATGGGAGGATTTGTCCCGTGAGAGCCACGGACTTCACATGAAACGCTCCCCGGCCGTAAATGAACGCAATGACCGGTTTATGACCCATTATCAAGGCCACACTCAGAATGAGGGACACCCCGGCCAAAAGCACCAGAGAACGTGCTAAGAGATGGGTCCACTCGCCCATGCGCCCGCCGTTGGCATGCTCTGAAAGGCGGTGTAAATGGGCGTCAAGAGAGGCAGTACCAACATGACGGAAGGCAAAGCGCTGACCAGAGCCCCGTAGTTTAACGCGGCAATCGTGCCCACCGGCAACCATGAGGCGAGGATACGGTCGATGAGATACCCGACATTACCCGCCGACGTGATCAGTAAAATAGGTGTGGCTAGGCGAAAGAACTGATCGGTCGGCGATGCTTTGAGAGTCAATCGCACTGCTGGGTGGAAGCCGTGCGCGACGAGGGTGGCCGTAAGCGTTCCTGCCTGAAAAGCGGTCGAAATCAAGAATCCCCAAGCCACCCCGACAATCCCCATGCGTGATCCTAGCAACGCAATCGAGGCAATTCGAAGGATATTAGTGGACAACGGTGCCCAGGCAGGTACGAAATACAGGCCATGAGCCTGGAGAATACCCGAAAATAAGCCTGACCAGAGCCAGAAGGCAAACGTTGGCACCAATATGCGGCTCATCAAAGTGGCCAAGACCAATTCCCAGCCATGAAATCCCGGGGCGACTACGCGAACTATCCAGGGGCAAGCCAACTCCGCGACGACGGTGAGGACCAGTGCCGCCCCGGTGATGACCGTGAAGAGTTCGTTGATGAATCGGTGCTCATCGTAATCGGTCTGGTTCTTGGCTTCGATGATGAGCGGGACAACCAGCTCGTCAATCGCGCCCGAGACTGTCCGCACCAGGAGATTGGGCAAGGCGCTGGCAACGAGCCATGCATCCGTGGACATTGAGGTGCCAAAATAGAAGGCCATGGCCAGTTCACGGATATAGCCGGTAGCTTTGCTGGCGAGCGCGGCACTCCCCACTGTTATGAAGTCTCGGGGGATCTTTTTGGGCCATGCTGTACGGGCCTCTTTGGCCAATGCGGAAACCTGCAACATGTGGTATCTCCCTGGCTTCATGACGGCGGTCTACAGGGCTCTTCCCCAAGGCGGTGATCGGACTCCGTTCAGCCCAGGCGTTAAAATTGTTGCCCGCCCAAGTTAGCTTCGAAGCTTATTGTGGATTGCCCGATGTAGGCCCGATTTGTAGAGCTTCAGCGTATATTCCGGTGTGGCGCTGTTAGCCCAGGGGTTCGTTGCGTACTCGTTGGCTCCATGCATGAAGTCGATGTTCTGGAAGCGACCATATTCATGGCAGATCAAGGAGTACATCATCAAATTTCCTGGTGACCAGCGCCCCAAATCCGGATTGTGAGCCCGGAGATAGCAATAAAGACGGCCTTGCTCGATGAATCCGTATGTTGAAGCGGCCATCGGTCCTCCAATCGAGAGGGATGCTAAGTGCATCCGAGATATGCGACATGTAGTGATGCGGCAACTTTGAAAAGACGGTGCGGAGTTGTCCTGATTGCAAGGGGCTTTTAGCCGATCGTCGTGTATGCATATCAAAGAGCGAGTCCATGAACGAGTCAGCGTGTCCCTCGTCTTGCACCACCTGATATTCGAGGGCACCTAAAGATTTTGCCCGCTGTAGCGCCCGCCGCAGGTTCTTCTCGGATGTGGCCGTGATATTCCGACCACGGCAAACGCCGAGTATCAACGTACGGTCGCAATGCCTCTTCGCTGATGGCTCCGGGAAAAGCCTCGGGGATCAGAAGGCCTGCATCTGACCACACCAAATTTTGTAGGCGCAGTAAAGACGGGCGTCTTCTCATCTGGGAGAGAATCTTTAGCGTGTATGCATAGACGGCGGCCCGATTGTCGACATGGGCATCGATAATCAGATCGCGGTAATCGCCGCCAAAATCCCCCATCAACGAAAGGGTCGTCCAAAGAGAACCAACTTGAGGATTGGGATACTCATAGAACGGTGCGAGCGCTATGAGTTGATGCCCCCTGTAGATCCGGAAGATCAAAGGTTCATAGGTGGTGCCGAAATATTCAAGCCATAGCTGCGTCCACTCGTGTTGAAGAAAGGGGCGGGCGATGCTTTGGCACCGCTCGACCAGCCGCTCCCAATCGCTTTTGAGTGCCATAAAATTACTCGCTCCACGAACCAGGTCGTGATGAAAAGCGGACACCTCCGCCAAGGAGTCTAGCAATACGGGCTCCTCCTCCGTGTCTCCCAACAAATGGACTGTAAACGCCGCCCAAAGAAGCCCCCGGGAATGGGGCAGAGTGGCAAATTTACTTAGCGGCCAAAGGTTTTCTCCCGATGTTGCCATTTTGATCATAGGGCGACGTCGACGCCATCGCCCTAACGGGTGAATCTACGAATAATGGGCTCACCTTAGAGGGTTACCAGGATCGTCCGGGCTCTACGTGGCGTGTTGCCTCGGAGGGGATCTGTTCAGCACGGATCACTCAGATGGGCACCCATGCAAACCCGGGATTGGGAGGGTCACTCGAAAGCGCGCGCCCCCTGCGGGGGAGTCTTCCACGGCAATCGTGCCGCCGTGCTGACGGATGATAGCATGAACGCTGGCGAGTCCTAGCCCGTGGCCGCCTGGCTTGGTGGTGAAGTAGGGATCGAAGAGGCGATTTCGTAACTCGACGGGTACCCCCGGACCGTTGTCATCGAAAGTGAGCTCGGTGACCGCCTCGCCCTCGTTATGCCTCGACCGGCTTTGGACCTGGATGTGCCCCTTGCCGGAGAGAGCTTCCACGGCGTTTCGTAAAATATTTTCGACCGCTTGGGTGAGCCCGACCGGGTCTCCTTCGACAACGATATCGTGATCCAAGTCCAGGGTCATGGTCACCCCTTGATGGGAGACCCAACGGTGGAGGGGGCCCATGATGGACGCCAAGCGGACCGACTGGCGCGTCAGGGGGGTGTCGCGGGCCACATCCATCATGCGGCGGGCGAGGACTTCGGCTTTCGAGACCGCCTCTTCGACTAGCGTGTAGGTCTCGGCTAAACCGGGCTCCACGGTTCCCTCCATCAGGACCAACAGCCCAGAGATAATAGTGAGTTGATTGTTGAAGTCATGGGCCACGCCGCTCGCGAAAAGGCGAATGGCCTCGAGGCGCTCCATGCGGGCCATTTCCTGCGCTTGTTGGTGGTCATGGGTGACGTCAATGAGAATCCCCATAAGGTAGGGGCGGTCGTTCGCCAGACTTATCACCTGGGTGCCGATGGAATGTACCCAGCGAATGGCACCGTTGGCGTTAATGACGCGATACTCCAAGCGATAGCCGGAGCCGCTGCGAAAGGTTTGCATGAGGGTTTCGTCCAGCATATCGCGGTCGTCTGGATGCACATGGGCTAAAAATTGGTCGTGGGAAATGGCATCCTCGTGGGCTCGAGGGTCGCCGGTAAAGATCTCTCGAATCTTGGCCGTATGTACGTGAGTGCGGGTATCGGGATAATAGGCCCAAGTGGACCATTGGATTTTCGAGCCGGCATCCACCAAGGCTTCTCGTTCGCGTAGGGTGGTGGCTTCACGGGTGATGTCGATCAAGCTCAACACGCGATGCTCCGGGGAGGGACGACCGATTTGGATGACGGCCATACAAAAGCGCCAATGGCCCGGACAGCCCACACGTAGGGTGGCGAACCCGTGGAGGGGTTCGGGGCTTTGAAAGAGCATAGAGGCCTTTGCAAGATCCTCGGGGTGAATGATCTCGGTCAGGGTGCTTCCGGGTTGACACTGCACCAGCTCTTGGCTTGCCGGGTTAGCAAACGCGACAGTTAAGGTGTTATCGATAATAAGTGTGGGTAGCGGACTTTGTTCAAAGATTTCTTGGGTGTGAGATCAGTCGGGTGCGAAGTCGGACCAGGATGCCATGTTAAGCCTCCCCAAGCGATTTACTTGCTGAATATTCGTGATGAAGACGCGAAATCCTCTTTCGGGAGTAGTGACGATCCGGTTTTCATCGGGTTGCATGGAGCCTCTGAGGATCATAGCGCGGTCATCGGCCAGCCAGCGTACTTTTGGTACATGTGGTATAGTACGAGTGAGGCGAGCGCATGAAATCGAATCGCAATCTACAATGGATATACGCTGGCCGGGCGCTTCGTAGCTTCATTACTGCATTTTTAACCGTTATCTTCCCTCTCTATTTGGCTAAGGTCGGATACAGCGCAAGCCGTATCGGATTCGTCGTCGCGTTGTCGGGAGCCATTACCGTGCTCTTGGTGGCGGGAGTAGGACTGTTTGCCGACCGCTATGGCAGGCGATGGGCCATTATTGGTCTGGCGCTATTTTCGGCTGTGGGCGGACTGGTGCTGGGGTTGAGCCACGCCTTAATATGGGCCGTGTTAGCCAGCGGCCTCGGGGGGGTGGGTCGCGGAGGCGGCGCTGGTAGTGGCGGCTCCTGGGGTCCGGTCTTTCCGGCGGAACAGCCGTTGGTGGCGGAGTCGGTGGCTCCTGAAGAACGAACGGCGGCCTTTGGGCGCATCTCCTTTATTGGGGTGCTTGCGGGGGCGGCCGGATCTCTCGTGGCAGGTTTTCCTGATTGGCTGCACGCCTCCGGATTGAGCTTAGTGTCTGGCTATCGTCTGTTGTTTTTTTTGGCGGCTTTGTTGTCTTTGGGGATGGCGCTGACGGCGTTTCCCATTCGCGAAAAGTCGCGTCGGGAGACAGCCGACGAACCTCCGCCCCCCATCCCTCTGAAGACTTTAATGGGGAAGTTAGGGTTAACCAACGCCCTCAACGGGTTGGGCTTTGGATTTTTAGGACCGTTGCTCACCTATTGGTTTTATCGCCATTTCGGGGTGGGGCCATCGGAAATCGGCATCCTTTACACGGCCATTAATCTTGCGGCCGCGTTTCCGTATCTTTGGTCCTCCCACCTCGCGCGGCGTTTAGGTGCTGTGAAGACGGTCACTCTGACCCGGGGTGTGGGCCTTCTGTTGATGCTGATGATGGTGCTCATGCCGACGTTTTGGTTGGCGGGCGGGTTCTATTTGCTGCGGATGGTGTTTAACTCGCTCGGCATGCCGGCGCGGCAATCGTTCGTGATGGGGGTTTCGGAAAGTCGGTATCGCAGTCGAGTGTCTGCCTTTAGCTCTCTACCCTCACAAATTACGTCGATGATCACGCCCGCCGTGGGCGGGGTCATGATGGAGAGCTTGTTGGATGCGCCCATTTTTGGGGCGGTGTTCTTTATGAGCCTGAATCTGGTGACATACTGGTGGTCCTTCCGAAATGTTCCCGAAGGTGGCGTGGCCCGCAAGCCCTCCTGAAGTTTTCCTCAGCAGCAGGAAATTCAGGATTAATGACGAACTTTGATCGGTACGAACGGGAGTGATTCCCATGCCCTATGAGAGCCGACAAGCGTGGATTGACACCGTCCGCCAAGCCGTCGACATTGTGGAGGTGGTAGGGCGGCACGTTAGTCTAAAAAAACGAGGCCGACACTGGTGGGGGCTTTGTCCATTTCACGCGGAAAAGACCCCGTCTTTCAGCGTCGATGCCGAGCAGCAGTTATTTTACTGTTTCGGGTGTCACCAGGGGGGCACGGTTTTTACCTTTCTCATGCATGTGGAGGGTCGGGAGTTTCGGGAGGTTGTCCAATCGCTCGCGGAAGAAGCGGGGATACCTGTCCCTGATGAACGGCCGGGGGCGAAGGATCCGCATCAACGGATGCGGGCGGTGTTGGAATGGACTCAGGAGTACTTCCGGGACCAGTTTGAGGAGAATCGGGATCGCATCAAGCCTTATCTCGAACGACGCGGGGTAGAGTCAGCGCTCGTCGAAAAGTTCCAACTAGGCTACGCGCCCGACGGGTGGCAAGGTCTTCTAAGCCACCTCATGCGGCGTGGGGTAACGCTAGACGAAATGGTTGAGGCCGGCGTGGTGGTGCGTCGCGACCAAGGCGGGGGTTACGATCGCTGGCGGGACCGGCTGATGTTTCCCATCTGGGATTATGATGGTCGGGTGGTGGCGTTTGGCGGCCGCGCTCTAGGGGATGGCCAAGAGCCCAAATATCTCAATTCCCCGGAAACCACGCTCTTTCACAAGGGGCAGTTGTTATATGCAGGCCATCTGGCTCGTCCCTGGTGGAGAAAGGGTAAAGCGGCGCTGGTGGTGGAAGGCTACTTTGATGTGATGGCTTGCCACCAAGCGGGACTTGGACAGGCCGTAGCCCCTTTGGGCACGGCGCTAACGGAGCTTCACGCGCGGTACTTGGCTCGTTATTGCGAGGACGTGGATTTGTTGCTCGACCAGGATAGTGCGGGGCAGGAAGCCATGCGACGAGCCTATCTTATCTTAGCGGGAGCGGGTCTTAAGGTGAATCAGGTGCGATTGCCTGAAGGGA
>DAHWKG010000144.1:0-5374 GCA_027343765.1 Sulfobacillus sp. | reverse complement strand
AGGTCTAAGATCGATAGGGATTGGGACGATGGATCCAGGAACTCGGAAGAGAGTGCCTGCATCTCCGTCATCAATTCATGGTGCAGAGCGGGCTGGTGGTCCTGGGCCCAATGGTAGACATCATGAATGTCGAGACCTTCTTGATCGTGGCTATCGACCGCATAAAGGCACGGATGCTTTAGCTTGGCTGCCAGGCGAAAGCCTACCTGATGAATCTCGTTACGATTGCTTGATCCGGCATTTTCCAGATAGACCTGATATTCGCGATCCAAGATGTCTTGCTCATTGAACGACCACTCCACGGCAATCTTAGTGGGTTGAAATCGCGCCAGCTTCTCGATACACGCATCGAATTCGCGCTGTCGCTGTGCTGCGAGCACATCGTCGAACTCCTTGTTGACCAGATCGCGACCGGGATTGGCCGTATGCACCATCCCTAATACCATGACCGCCGGCTTGGGTTCCATTATCCTCACACCTCTCGCATTTAGATTTCGATGAACGCGGCGCCTTGGCGCCCGTCCGTCATGTCCCCTCTTTGATGGATGAGATGGGTGGTACTGATTCGTGAGACAATTGGCCAAATCCTTTCGAAGTAAGACGAAGTTACTGGACGGGGCTAATCAAGAATTTGCGGGGCTAAGTCGACCAGCCGTCTCCCTGCTATCCCACGGACAAGCGCACGCGGGGCCGGAGTAGAGGTGGTCAATCTCATTTTCGCCGACTTCAGTTCGAGGTCCCGCTGATGGGTAATTTTGAAGCTAGGGCAACTAGAAAGCAGAACCTTTGCAGCCCAATGCCACGGCTTTAGTGTTTGGTGGGTCGCGCTGACCCATCGCCCCCGTCGAAATATCGTGACCTGATAGGTGAAAGGAAAACCCACGGCCGCTCCAAAAGAGGTCTTGCACTGCCTTGCCCCAAGAGTGAGCTCAAACGGACCTCGATTCCTGGTCTTCTGTGGAGGCGGCGCCGGATCTAATGGGCAAGGACGAGCTGGATGCAGCCATGACGAGCGTGATGGGAGATTCCCGCAAAGACACTACGCGATGGCACCACGGACATTCACGAATGTGGGACCATCCTTACGGGTTCCTTCGACAAATTCTTCAAATAATCTGGTTAAAAATGGAGGATTTCCAGCCAATCTGTCGAATGCATATCTTATTTTCCTCTCTTATTTTCTTTTGCTTTCTAGGAACACCTAGGTTTGACGATAAGACGTCGGCCTGATCGAGGTTTGAGCCAGGATTTTATGCAAGGTTAGGGCGATTTTCCCCGAGCTAGCTACCACAGTTCGACAGTTTAAATGTTCCACTCACGAGGTTCTACCTCACTCGGGCGCGGTTTTTCAAAGATTTCTCAAATTATGCTATGGGGAAGAAGGATTTGGTAATTTGTTGTCGAAAGGTGATTATTAGCGTCGCGGCATTTTTTTCACCGTGATGCCTGTTGGGAGGGAACTTATGGCGCATCGATGGCAACGACTCACGTCAGCTGGCGCCATTGCCGCAACACTGGGATTAGCCCTTAGTGGATCGGCGGCTTTTGCTGCTGGTACGGGGTACGCTCCGGTAGGTGGTCCAGGCGTAGTCAACGTGCCCGGAGGATTTTCTTCGGTCGTGACTGCAATCGGAGTGGTTCCACACAAAGTGGTTACCGTTCATGTGAGTGTGGTGAATGTCTCGGTGAGCATTACGGTCTCTCCCGGGGCTTTCCTTCAACCTGCCACATTGGTGGTGACTGCTCCCCAACTACCCAGCGTTGCTCCCGGCGGTCAACCCGCTGGTCTCTTAAACTTCTATCCAGTGGCCGGACTGGGCTTGGGCTTTCAGCAAAGCGCCAGTCAGAGCGTGAAACCGCATGGGCCCATTTCCGTCAGCATCCGCAATCCCAATATTGGACCAGGCGATCAGGTCGTCGAGTATACCTCGGCGCATCGCTGGGTGGTTGAGCACCATATTTTACGGTTGCAACATGGGCTCATTACCTTTTTCTTTACGGGAGATCCGGCTGTGGCGGTGGTCGCGCCGGCTATGCAATACGGGTACCACACTTATGGTATCCGAGCCGCCGTGCAACAAAATGGGTCGGTCCTCTGGAAGAGCGAGAAGCCGGTTGGTCCCGTATTCTATCGGAATCTTGGGACGGATCCGAGCAACTCTAAGGACTGGCTGATCGCTGAGATGACGCACACCGTGTTCGGACGGCATAAGCCTACCCCGGTGCCTTGGACCATTTATCCGCAGCCCAAGGCGCGTGGCAAAGTAGGTCCGGTCCATCCGCTTCCGGCCAGTGCAAAGCTCTAGTTGACGATGTCTTCTAGCCTGCAACCGACCTGGGTGGTGATTCCCACCTACAACGAACGCGACACGCTGACGCGTCTGTTGCCCGATCTGCTGGATCGGGTGGAGTGCACGATTCTTGGCGTGGATGACGCGTCGGAAGATGGCACGGCGTCCCTGTGGGACGCCTGGCGCTCGCGGTGCCCGGATCGGGTAGAAGTGATTCACCGCTCAGGGAAGTTGGGGCTGGGAACGGCCTATTTGTCCGCCTTTGAATATTGTCTAGACCGCGGAGTGGCCGAATGGATCGTGCAGATGGATGCCGACGGTTCGCATCGCGTGGAAGATCTGGTGCACATGTTGGCGGAGGCACCGTCGACCGATTTGGTGATTGGGTCGCGGTATGTTCCCGGAGCCTCGACACCCGGGTGGTCGGCCAGGCGGCGCGCTGTGTCCAAGGGCGGTTCGTGGTATAGCCGCCAAGTGCTAGGTTGTCCCGTCCGCGATCTCACGGGTGGATTTAAAGTGTGGAGAGCCAGTTTTCTTCGTCGAATGCCGTTGGATCAGATAACGGCCACCGGCTACGGCTTTCAAATTGCGATGAACGCCTGGGCGTGGACGGTTGGCGGACGCATTCAGGAAGTGCCCATTTGTTTTCCCGAACGGCAGGCAGGCACATCAAAGATGTCTTCGGGCATTGTGTGGGAGGCCGTGGGCTTGGTATGGCAAGTGCGAGCCCAGTGTCGTATGTGGCAACTGACCGAGCACCAAGATTCTGAGGACGAGGATACAGGACGCGCCTTACAGTAGGGAGCCTTTAGGCGGCCAAGAACCAATGTTTTACGAAACGGGGTCGAAGGATGAAAAAACGGTGGAGTCATCGGTGGGGCCGGATTGGACTCATTAGCGGCTTGACGTTGCTCTTAGCGGGTTGTGGCGTCGCGAGTGCTGCGCATCACCCGGCGACAAAAAAGCAGGCAGCGGTGACGGCAAAACCCCAAGCGATTTATGCCACTCCCAAGGACACGCTGGGAATTACCGCCCCGTTGCCTAATGGGCAACTATGGCTGGTTGCTGGCAATGCATCCAGCAAGGGGATTTACGTGTTGAACCTTCCCTCCAAAAAAATTGGCACGAGCACCTCGGTGAGCAACGCGGCGTCCGCGATTGCGGAAGCGTCGACCGGTGTGATTGGCCTGGGTATGGCCACCTCCACCAGCGGTGCCGTGGAATTCTTGAACGGTAGTACGGGTTCGCCGATTAACACCGTCGCCGTCAGCGGACCGGTGGAAAGCGTCGCGGCGGGGGACAACGGGGTTACCTTTTACGCGCTCAACGGCAATGCCACTGCCCGAGCGGTGGCCATCATTAACAGCCACACTGACAAGGTGACCCAGTCGGTGCCGGCTCCCAAAGATGGGGTCGCGGTCGTTTCCAGCCCTAATCAGCAAAGCCTCTATATTTTGGAGCCGAATGGCAATGTCGATGAGGTTGCGAGTCCTAGTGGTCAGCTGGAATCGCTCTTTACCGTAGGCCACTCAGGGTACGCCGAAACGCTCAGTCCCGGCGGCAATACGCTCTATGTGTTAAAAGGTCAGGGGTCTACCCGTAACGTGGCCGTGGTCGATGTCAACACGGAAAAGGTTACCGAAGTGTTGCCGGCGCCTAAAAACGCCAACAGTCTCAGCTTATCGCCTAACGGCAGCACCTTATACATCGGGGCGGGCTCCTCGACTTTTGGCAATGTCCAAGCCTACCGCTTTCATTAAATAGACGGTGACAGGTATCACGGAAAGGAGATCCCATGGCCAACGCGGTTCGCCTCCATCGTACCCCTTTACCCACACCTAAGCTCTCGCAGCGAGTTCCTAGAGAGACGGCGGCGTGGACCGTGGCGGGCATTGTGAGCCTGCTGTGGGGTCTTCGCCTATGGGGCTATGGCACCTTAGTGCCTGCCGTGGTCATTCCTGGTCTGGTCTTAAGCGCTTGGGGGCTCTTTCTCATGAGTGCGGCCTGGGTGCCTGGTGCCTTGCAGGGCAAGCGCGGGCGAATGATCTTCGTCGCGACCGTGGCACTGACCGTCGTGGCTTTGGCGCTCTGGAGCTACACGCAGGTCTTTACCGTCCCCGCTTACGGGACGGATGAGATGGCGTTTGACCAATATGCCGCCCAACTCGTGCTGCACGGAGTGGACCCCTTCTTGCGGTCGATGGGGCCGTCGTTCGCCAAATTTCAAGTCTCCCCGAACGGCTATACGTTTCAGCTCAACGGCACGCCCGTCACTGCACTCTCCTATCCAGCCCTGTCCTTTTTGCTCTATGTGCCCTTTCTCGCCTTGGGGTGGTCGACCCAGTTAGCTGTAGCCCTGAACGTGGCCGCTTGGGCCATCAGTGTGATTCTCTTAGCCATCTACCTTCCCGCCAATCAGCGTCCCTTAGCCACGGCGGTCGCCAGCCTCAGTATCTACATCAGTTATGCGGTCGGGGGAGTGACCGATGCCCTCTACGTTCCCTTTCTGATTGTGGCCGCCGTGGGTTGGGACCGCTATGGACGAGCCCAAGGCTGGGCCGCCTGGGTCGGCCCGCTCGCCTTTGGCTGCGCCATGGACATCAAACAAACGGCTTGGGTGCTGCTGCCATTTCTTCTGATGGGCTTGATCGGCGAGAGTCATCGCCAAGGGCTTCGGGGTTGGGACCGCCTACGGTCAGCGGTGCGCTATACCGTGATTACCGCCATCGCCTTTTTTATTCCCAACATCCCTTTCTTGATGGGAGCCCCGATGGCCTGGGTCCGGGGTGTCATCACACCAATGCTGGCTCCGACGGTGCCGTCCGGACAAGGGTGGATTACCGCGGAGATGTTTTTGCACACGGGCGGTTCGCTTAGCGCCGTGACCGCCTTAAGCGTGGTCGCACTCGCGGCCCTGGGCATCATTTATGCCGCGACCTATCCCCGCCTTAAAGGATGGACGTTCTTTGCACCTTCCTTGATCTTGTTTTGGGCGACGCGCTCCTTCGGTAGCTACCTGGTCATGTTAGTGCCAGCGGCTTGGGTGGCTTGGGCCACCACCTCCCACAGCGCGCTGCCTCGGC
>DAHWKG010000243.1:0-1987 GCA_027343765.1 Sulfobacillus sp. | reverse complement strand
GTCCGTCTGAACCGATTTCGCGCTTAAGCGTTCATTTTCATCCATCAGGGTCATCATGATGAGGGGTTTTCACCGTCTCTCGCACCCACCATCGCACCATGCTCGGCCTGATCTGATGACGTCGGGCCACCATGGTGGCATGGTGCGTGTCCTGGGCTTCTTGTACGACCTGCTGTTTGAATTCGGCAGAATACGTTTGACTCATTCGTTCCTCTCTCTTCTTTTTATACTCAATGTTAGCCTACCAGGAGAGATCGCGATTGTCATGTTTTCTTAGGGGGCTTAAAAGCAAGGCACTATCTCCTTTGCGATCAGCCCCAAAAAAATAATTTTTTGTTCTCACCACGTGCGGAAGGTAAGATGATGAGACTGCGGGTCTCGTAACAATCGGCCACGACCCGAAAGAGGAGTTGCGCCCCCTCGCGGTCAATCGGGAGGTAGCCCCATTCATCCAAGATGACCAGGTCGAGACGCTGAAGATCTTTGAAGAAGCGTTCCAACGTCCCGGCGCGACGCGCCTCGGTGAGCCGCACGACGAGCCCGGTCACGGTGAAGAAGGCGACGGACTGACCCCGCTCACAGGCCGCGACACCGAGGGCAATGGCGAGGTGGGTCTTCCCCACGCCCACGGGCCCATAGCAGACTAAATTGCGATGATCAACGAGGAAGGCGCCGGTGTCGAGGTCGTCCCACGTCAGGGTACTGGGAAGGCGCACGCCGTGTCGGTCAAAGTCGGCGAGGGTCTTATGCGCCGGGAATCCCGCTCGGGTGAGCGGTTTAACCCCCAATTTCTAGACACTAGTCCTGTTCGCATGATATTTCACGGGATATCGATGCTATGGTGAAAAATACCAATCCAGTCAGGGGACATTCCTCCGCTTCGCTCGCCGCGTCGAGGATACCGCCCGGCGGGCCGGACGTCCAGAGTCCGCGAGGCCGCTGCTCCGCAGCGCTCTGGACCCCCTCGGCCCCCGGGCAAAAACCGCGGTCAAGAGCGAAGCGACGAGCCCGTCTCGGGCTGGCTTCTTAACACCGCACCGGGTGAATCGTGGGCGCCGTGCCGCTTTGGCACTGCGCATAGTACACGGCAGGCGCCCAATCGTGCAAACTTCCATGCATGCGGCGTTCATTGTAAAAACGGATCCACTCGGCAGTCACCGTATACGCCTCTGCCAAAGTCTGAAAGACCTGATTCCGCCAACATTCTCCTTCGAGCAGACTGTGCCAGGATTCGATGTGGGCATTCTTGTTAGGAGTCGCCACCGGAATGCGTTCGTGAGTTATCCCTAAGACCTGACACCCTGTGGCCCATCGCTGAGCCACAAATTGGGGCCCGTTGTCGGTGCGAATCACCGGAACGTGGGGACCCCAGTCGGCTTGGCGAGCTCGCACGGCGCCTTCCAAGGCGCCTAAGGCTTGAACAGCGGTACAGTGAGATCCGAGATGATACGCCAGAATGCATCGATCAAAGACATCGATGACACTGCAGAGATAAAAAAACCGATCTTCTCCCGCAATGTATCCGTATTTCAAATCCATTTCCCAGAGTTGATTGGGGCCCGTCACCACCCGATTGGCGGCCAGAACACGGGGCGGGCGGTTGCCGGAGGGCCGCAAGGGTTGTCCTTGTAAGAGATCGGCCGATCGCAAGAGACGATAGACCGTCTTTTTGTTGATGATCAATCCGTGTTCTCGTCGGAGCCATGTCGTCAACTTCCGATATCCATAAGCCTGACCGTCTCCCGCCATGATAAACTCGCTGAGCCATTCCAGGACCTGCCCTTCCGCCACTTTGGTGTCGTTTTCCGTCCACACATAGCCCCGCCGGGGTCGACCTCCCCCGCGTTTCGGCGTCCAGGACGCCGGACGCTGTCTTCGAGCGCGCCATGCGTAATATGTGGCCCGGGCCACTCCCGCCAACTGACAAACGCGGGTAGGCGGGTATCCCTGCTGGATCCACCGATGAGCTACTTCACATCGGTCAGAG
>DAHWKG010000143.1:0-16561 GCA_027343765.1 Sulfobacillus sp. | reverse complement strand
ATTAATCGTGGCACTCCACGCGAGCTTTACGGCGATCTCCATCAATGCCTTGGTTATTCCGGGCGCATCGTTTGGATTTGTGGCGGGGCTCTTCCAAACCGTGTTGGAAATCGCGCTCTTAATGGCGGCCCCACTCGTGATGACGGGACTGATTGTCAATTTAGCGGTAGGCGTCTTGTCGCGAGCGTTTCCGCAGTTGAATGCCTATTTTTTCTCCCTGCCGATTAATTTTGGACTGAGTCTCTTGATGTTTGTCATCATCCTACCCACGATGCTAGCGGTGATGCCCACTATTTGGCATCAAGCGTGGACTGATGTAAGCCGGCTCTTGGTCTATTTGGAAGGAAATACCTAGTGGCAATCGCAGTAACAACCAACCCATGGACGGGGATATGGCTCATGGCTGAGCGCACCCAAGCGCCCACCCCTCGGAGGCGCCAACGGGCCCGCGAGGAAGGGCAGGGCTGGTTTAGCCCTGACTTTCAAGCGGCCTTGGCACTCTTGGTGGCTGTCTTGGTGCTGAGGTGGTATCTCCCCTGGAGTGGCCGGCAATTGGCCCACATGGAAGCTTCGGTGCTCGCACTGAGCACCACGCCGGGGTTTGGGCAGAGTTGGGACCAGGCGGCCTTGACCGGTGCCCATGCCTTGATGAACGTATTGATGCCCATCGTCTTACCGATTGCCGGGGTGGGTCTTTTTGCCGGGTTCGCCCAGCATGGCCTACGCTTTAACTTAAACCGCTTAGCACCGGACTTTGCTCGGCTGAATCCGCTCTCAGGCTTGCAGCGGATGTTCTCCGTCCAGGGGCTCTGGATGCTGGCGAAGGGTTTGCTCAAGGTGGCGATTATTGGTGCCGCAGTTGGCATCACGATTGCCTCCCAGTTAAACATCTACGGGAAACTATTGGTGATGCCGCTTGGGCAGGCGCTTGCCGAATCCTCGCGGCTTATCACCGGGGTGTTGACCCGGGCTGCCGCAGCTTTTTTCCTTATTGGCGCCATTGACGCCTTTTATCAATTCCGCTCATTTCAACAGAGCTTAAAAATGTCCACGCAAGAAGTCCGAGATGAGATGAAAGACACTGAGGGGAACCCAGCCATCCGCGGACGCCGTCGTCAAATGCACCGGCGCCTGATTCAGACGGGCCTGCGCGAGGTAAAAAATGCCTCCGTAATTGTGACCAACCCGACCCACTTTGCGGTGGCCCTGAAGTGGGACGACAACACCATGCCCGCACCTCAAGTTATTGCCAAGGGGGCCGATGAATCGGCGCTGGCCATTCGGGAGATCGCTTACGAGCACTCCATTCCCATCGTGGAGAATCCACCGTTGGCTCGGTCGCTATATCTGGTACCGCTTGGGGAATCTATCCGTGAGGAGCATTACCAAGCCGTTGCGGACCTTCTTGCCTTCATCATTCGGCGGAGGTACGGACGATGAGGCTTAGCATGCGCTCGATGATGCGGGAAGGCTTTGTGTCCATCGCGGCGATTGTGGCCGTCCTCATGTTGGTGATTCCGGTTCCCCCGTGGATTTTAGACTTCTTTCTTTTGGTCAACATTGCTCTCTCGGTCACGGTATTGGTGAGTACGATGTTTATTGACCAGGTGTTGGAGCTATCGGTCTTTCCGTCCCTCCTGCTGTTGACGACCCTGTTCCGCCTGGCCCTGGAGGTCACGGCCACCCGGCTCATTTTGCTACGCGGGGATCCTGGGGCAGTAATTCAAACCTTCGGTCGGATGGTGGTCGGAAACAATGTGGTTGTCGGCATCATTATCTTCATCATTCTTATCGTGATTCAGTTCATGGTGATTACCCGCGGCGCGGAGCGGGTTTCCGAGGTCGCTGCCCGCTTCACCCTCGACGCCATGCCCGGAAAGCAAATGGCCGTGGATGCGGAGCTCAACGCCGGATTAATACGAGAGGATGAGGCCAAGCGGCGGCGGCAGGACATTGAGCGAGAAGCGGACTTCTATGGCGCCATGGATGGGGCGTCAAAGTTTGTCCGCGGCGATGCCATGGCAGGCATTGTCATTGTCATCATTAATATTGTGGGCGGCCTCATCATTGGTCTGGTTCAGCGCCATTTGGCTTTGGGGGCGGCGGCGAGCACCTATACAATTCTCACCGTGGGTGAGGGCCTGACCACCCAGATTCCGGCCCTTTTACTCTCCACCTCGACCGGTATTCTGGTCACCCGCTCCGGCGGCACAGGAAACACTCTCAATACCGACGTGCTGTCTCAATTGACGTCGCTGCCGCGGGCACTCTATATCGTGGCTATCGTCCTTGGGCTTTTGGCGATTTTTACCGACCCCTGGATTCTCATTCCCATGGGTGGCGGGGTCTTTTATCTCGCATGGAGATTGGATGAGAACCAAAAGAAGGAAAAGACGGCTGTCGAAGAGAAGAAGCGTGTCGATAGAGAGGTGCAGAAGAATCGACCCGAATCGGCATTGAACCTCATTGGCAGCGATGCGGTCGAGCTGGAGGTGGGCGTCGGGCTTGTACCCCTTGTGGGAGGCCAAGCGGGGCATGACCTCCGTGAGCGAATTGCGGCATTGCGGCGGCAGATTACGGTGGAGCTCGGTTTGGTGATTCCCCCCATCCGGGTGCGTGACAATTTGGAGCTGGGATTGAATCAATATCGGATTCGCATTCGCGGGGCAGAGGTGACGCTTCAGGAAGTGAGACCTGATCGATTTCTTGCGATGGGAGGCGGGGATTTGGGAATTGAGAGTGCAGTGCCGACCCAAGATCCAGTCTTTGGCCTTCCGGCCTTTTGGATTCGTGAAGACTCGCGCGATCGAGCGGAGATGGCGGGGGCTACCGTGATCGATCCGGGCTCGGTGATGGTGACCCACCTGGCTGAGGTCATCCGGCGCCACGCGTACGAAATCATTGGCCGACAGGATGTCAAATTGCTCATTGACCACGTGCGCCAGACCAATCCAGTCGTCGTCCAGGAACTGATTCCTGATTTGCTAAGTCTTGGGGAGGTACAACGAGTTTTGGCGAATTTGCTGCGCGAGCGGGTGTCCATTCGAGATTTGCCGACCATTTTGGAGGCTTTAGCCGATCGGGCACGCGTGACGCGCGATGTGGACGCGCTTACGGAATCGGCACGCCAAGCTATTGGTCGGCACATTACCCGGGGTCTCATGCGGCAGGGTGTTCTTCACGCGCTGGTGCTGTCGCCGGAGGTTGAAGCGGAAATTCGGAGTTCGATTGAGAATACCGACCAAGGCAACTACTTGAACCTGGATCCCGCTAAGGCCCAACAGATTTTTCAAAGCATCCGCGATTCGTTGACCAAGCTTCCGGAGGGGGCACCTCCTGCCATTATTACCTCGCCGCTCGTGCGAGTCTATCTTAAGCGACTGACGGAGCGGATGTGGCGGGATCTCGCGGTGCTATCCTATGCCGAACTCGGCACTGACATTTCCGTGAAAACGGTGGGGGTGGTTTCCATATGATCGTCAAGCGGTACTCAGGGCGCACGGCGGAAGAAGCGCTAGCCATGGCCAAGGTGGAATTAGGCGACGATGCCATCATTTTGTCCTCCGGCAAGGCCCGCGACCACTGGTGGAAGTTTTGGCAGAGCGGATTCCAAGTACTAGTGGCCACAGACTACCCACGGCGCCATGCGTCGACGGCATCACAAGAGGCCGCGCCGACGGTGTTGGAGGCGCCGCCGGTGGAACCCCTACGGCCGGTGGTGGAGTTGAGGGCAGCGCCCCAGATGGTTCGTGCCGCTCCCGTGCCGGCCGAGGACCATCGCCTGAATCAGGTGTTGGAGATTCTGGAAGGCATGGAGGAGCGGCTTGATCGGATGGAAGGAGTCGAGGATCAGAATCTCGAGGCCTACCACTTCTTTCTTGAACGCGGAGTTTCGGACGCGTGGTCACGGAAGTTGTCTGAGGCCGTGCGCCTCAGGCAGCAGGAGAGCGAAGCCTCTCTGAAAGAACTCATTCGGGAAACGCTATTAGAACGGTTGGGGCCGCCTGCTCCCATTCGGTTAGCGGAGCCGGCTACCGTGCTTTTTGTCGGGCCCACCGGTTCGGGGAAAACGACGACCATTGCTAAGCTTGCCGCTTATTGTCATTTGGAGCGGCAAAAGTCGGTGCTCTTGATCTCCACCGACACCTTTCGGGTGGCGGCCGTTGAGCAACTAAAAACCTATTCCGAAATTATCGGGGTGCCCTTCCAAATCGCCTTGCGTCCCCAGGATATTCCCCATATTTTAAAGGACCGTCAGTGGGACGTCGTGCTTATTGACACGGCGGGACATAGCCTCAATCAAGCCCTTTACATGTCGGAAATTCGGACCATCGCCCAGTTGTCCCGAGCCACCGATGTACAGTTGGTGCTTCCAGCGACCATGGAAGCCGACTTGATGTGCGAAACGGCCGAGGTTTTCGCCGCTGAGTTGAATGCCAAACTCTGCTTTACCAAAATCGATGAGGTGCGGCGCCCGGGCGCCTTATGGACGACGGCACTGACGCTCGGATGGCCCATCTCCTATCTCACCGACGGTCAAAACGTACCCGACGACATTCAGGCAGCGTTTCCTGAGACCTTAGTGAACTTGATGATGGGGGGCGAGCACTAATGGCTCACCAGGGCGATGCGCTTCGCAGTTGGGTGCGGTCCAAGACCGACCAGGCCACCCGAGAAGTTCTCCACCAACGACTGGTGGGTGCCCGCGTAATGGCGGTCACCTCCGGCAAAGGCGGGGTGGGGAAGACCAGTTTGGTGCTGAATTTAGCCCTGGCCATGGCGGAACGAGGCCAACGCACGGTTATTCTCGACGCAGATTTGGGTTTAGCGAATATTAATATTATGCTAGGATATGAACCCGTTTACACATTATGGGATGTTGTCGAGCATCGGGTAACACTCAAAGAGACATTGCAGAACGCCCCCAATGGGGTTCGCATTATTCCCGGAGGTTCGGGCATCACCGAGCTTGCTCGTCTCGACAGCGTGGAAATTTCGCACATCATTGAAGGATTTCAGGAACTAGAAGGCGAGTGCGATTGGCTATTAATCGACACTTCGGCCGGCATCTCGGATAGTGTGCTGGCGTTTGTGCTGGCTGCTGACGAGGCACTGGTGGTCACCAACCCGGAACCCACCGCCTTGGCCGATGCCTATGGGCTTATCAAGGCGGTGTGGGAGCAAGATGGTCGGGTAGCGTTGAAGCTGGTCATGAATCGCAGTCAAAGTCGTGAGCAAGGGGTGCGCATGGGCACGCGACTCACCGACTTGGCGGGGAAGGCGCTTGGACAGCCGGTCGAGTTCTTGGGGCAAGTCACCGAAGATCCGGTGGTGGCCCGATCGGTCATCCGGCAGGTGCCATTTTTCCAAGCCTATCCGCACAGCGAGGCGTCGGGGGACATTGGGGAGATTGCTGATCGATTGCTACACCGGGTGCCGCCGCCACGACGTGGCGGATGGGGGGCCTTTGTGCGAAGACTGGTGGAGAACTGGCCTCGTGATATGAATCGCGAGACCATCTAGGAGGACGACATGGACGCACTTTATATTGCGGCGTCGGGAATGATTGGCCAGAACCAGAATTTAGGCTTGATTGCTGGCAACCTATCCAATTCGCGGTCGCCCGGGTACTTGCAGGAAACGGGCACGTTTCTAGCTTTCCCGAATGGTTCCGTGGTGGAAAACGGGGCCAACCCGAAAGTCCTTGGTAAAAGTTCGAGTGGGGTGGCCTTCACGTCAGGTGTGGACATGGCCGGGAGCGGCGTCGCGTCGACAAGCAATGCCAATGACCTGGCAATCTTAGGCCATGGTTTTTTTGTGGTGCGTACCGCGAAGGGTCTTGCCTATACCCGAGACGGGCAATTTTCGGTGGACGCTCACGGGAACCTGGTCACCTCCCAGGGAGACTTTGTTCTGGGCACCAATGGGAAGCCGATTTCATTAAAATTGGGCCAAAGCTTTACCGTCGGTCCGACAGGCGTGGTAACCCAGGGGAATCAGACAGTGGGGACCTTGGCTCTCACTAATCTTTCGCCCCGGGGTCTGACGTCTCTTGGCAACGATCTCTATACCAGTCCTGCCCGCTTGCCATTTACGGGGCAGGTTGTTCAATCATCCCTCAATAGTTCCAATGTGAACCTCTCCCATGAAATGGTCCAGATGATTGATGCCCAATCGCGCTATCAATCGCTTACCACCATGGTCAATGAGGAATCTCGTCGACTATCCACTGCGGCCACACTGGGTGTGCTGGCATAACGCGAGAAAGGAACTCCGATGTTCTCAGTTCTAGGAATTGGGTCAAACGGGCTGACCGCCCAGAGTGACGTGCTGAATGCCGTGGCCGCCAATATCGCTAATGCCAACACCCCCGGCTATGGTCGTCGAGAAACGGCACTGGCCAGTACCGGAAACACCGTGGTGCGTCCCTCAGGAGCGAAATTGCTAGGGCAGACACTCACGGCAGGTCTTACGCTGAACGCGGGCGCGGCCTTAGTGGGCAATTCGCCGACGTTCACCAATGGCATTCAACCCACCAATACGGAGTCTAACCTAGCCATTCAGGGGGATGGCTTTTTCATGGTTTCTACGCCTAACGGCATCGCTTTTACGCGGGCGGGGAGCTTTGAAATCGATTCTGGGGGAGAGTTGGTATTGCCTAGTGGGGCCAAGCTGTATCCGCCGGTCACGATTCCCCAAGGCGTGCAGTTTAGTATTGCCGCAAACGGGGTGGTGACCATCAAGGGATCTAACGGCCCCCAGGTGGTAGGGCAAGTCAAGTTGGCGTCGATTCCCAACCCTGCCGGTTTGACGGCCCAGGGCAACAACCTATATACGCTCTCGGCCAACTCTGGGAAGCCCACAGTGGTGAAACCTGGACAAGGGGGAACGGGCACCTTGGCCTCTTCGGCGGTCAACCAAAGTTCCACTAATTTAGCCCAAAGCCTCGTCAACTTGGTCCAGGCCGAGACGGCTTACAACGTCAATGTCAAGGTGATTTCGGTGGATCAGCAGGTCATTCAGTCGACGACGAACCTGAAGGTGTAGGGGATAGGTTGGCCTGATATTGGGTGAGCACAGCCCGCACATAGTGATCAGTTTGCTGATATGGGGGAATGCCGCCATACTGGTTGACGGCGCATGGGCCGGCGTTGTATGCTGCGACGGCGAGTGATAGGTTTTGGTGAAATTCTCCCAGTAAGCTCTTCAGGTATTCCGCACCGCCTAAGGCATTTTGGGCGGTGCTTTCTGGGTCTACGCCCAACGCGGCAGCCGTCTTGGGCATCAGTTGCATGAGCCCTACGGCCCCGGCCGAGCTCACGGCGCCTGGGTTTAACCCGGATTCCACGGTGGCTACGGCTTTTAAGAGAGCCGGGGACAAACCCGTGCTTTGGGCCGCACTCGCCAGAGCCTGGTTGACATTGGTGGAACCCGTCGGCGAGGAAGTTCCGGACGCTTTATTGAGGACCGACCCAAATGAGGTTGATGGGGCCGATGCGGTCGCCAGGGGCGCCAGCAAATCGTCCAACAGGTTATTGAGGGCAATTAAGAGATAGGTGTCCACCGATTTCTCCTCCTCTGTTAAGTGTAGCGGGGGCCGCCCCTCGACACGATTCTTTAGGGGCAATTTCGCCGGCAAAAAGTCTGGCCCAGCAGAGGAATTCCTCGAACGGTGGCGAATTGTGGAATATATCAACGGCCAAATGTGGAATCGCATGCATAAGCCAAGAGAGGGATTTTGTTGAAGAAGATTTTACTCTTTATTGTGATCTTTATCGTCGGGCTGGCAGCGGGAGCTCTTGGCATTGTTTTTATGGAACCCTCCATGCTGAGCCACACACCAGCCCCGGTAATTGAGTCCGTGCCCTTCAGTTCCAAGAAGGCGGTCCCGGTGACGGAGACGGGAATTCAAAGTAATTTGGCCAGCAACTCCCATTACGTCAGCTTTGACTTAGAGTTTGAAGTGATGCCCGAAGCCTTGAAATCAGCTGGCGGCACGGCCACGGCGTCCAGCGGAAGTTCCGGAACCGGCTCCGCATTATTGGATGCCAAGATTCGAAACCAGCTGATTGCCTTGGCACGTTCCACGCCATACACCGAATTTACCAGTTCGGGAGGTATTACGGTGTTTAAGGATCAGGTGTCCGAGATTTTGCAATCAATCTTTGGCCCGGGCTCGGTCTCTAACATTTACTTTTCCAATTTGTTAACCCAATAGGGGGGAGAGACCATGGGGTTAATACGTGAGCATGAAGGGGTTCGGCCCTATGACTTTCAACGCCCACACCAGTTAAGCCGAGGGCACCTGGACACGGTCTCAGCGGTGCTGTCGACCTTTTGGAGGAGTGCGGCTAATGTGTTGGCAACGTATCTTCGTACGCCTGTACAATTGCAGCATATGACCGTGGAGCAGGTGCCTTACGAAGAAATGCTACAAACCATTAAGGTACCGGCCGTTTTGGGGGTGTTCCACTCCCCGCCGCAACCAGGCAGCGCCATCATTGAGTGCGCCCCCATTGTGGCCTTGGCGATGATCGACCGGTCGTTGGGTGGGCCGGGCATTGGGGATGTTCCCGTGAGGCGGCTTACGGAAATTGAGCAATCCATCATTCGACGCGTCTTCGAACGGCTCATCACGGTCTATCGCGATGTCTGGCAGCCGATGGCGCCGATTGAGCCTAAGATCCAGACGATGGAGCATAACCCCAGTTTTGCTCAGATTGCTGGGGAGGGCGATCTGGTCTTGGTGTCCCGACAACAAGTGACCGTGGACGGCCACCGCGGACATCTCTCCTTAGTTTGGCCCTACGCCAACATTCAACCGCTGGCCGAGGCGGCCCTGAAGTATCAGCTGGTCCGCGATGGAGCATTGGACAACGTCGTGGCAAAGCCGGAGGAAATGAGGCGCCACGTGGAAGCGGCACCGGTTCGCGGAACCGTGGTGCTCGGGCGCACCGATATTACTCTAGGGGACTTTAGTCAACTAAAAGAAGGCGACGCGGTGGTGCTCAAAAACCGCTATGACCAACCGCTCACACTTCGCCTGTCGACTCGCGAAAAGTTTTTGGTGTTGCCCGGGAAAAGCCACGGTAAGCTCGCGGTGCGGGTGATTTCTCGAATGGAGGATCAGTAATGGCAAAGAAGGCGGCCCGGTTGACGGCCGAAGAAATTCAAGCCCTGGTGGACGCTTCGGATTCACCGGAAAACGCGCTCGATGAGGCCGTAGTTGAGGTCAAGAAAGTTGAGTTCAGTGAACTGGATGACATGGGTGCGGGCCCGCGCCCTGGGTCTGGCCCGGAATCCGTCGACTTTCTTTGGGATGTGCCGTTGACTGTTGAGGTGGTTTTGGGAAGCACCGAGCTTACGGTGAAGGATGTCCTTGAGGTGGGCCCCGGCTCCGTGATTGAACTCGACCGGGCCTACGGAGAGCCGGTCGACCTCTACTTGAACGGCCGGCTGGTGGCCCGGGGTGACGTCGTCATCATCGGGGAACAGTTTGGGGTGAAAATCACCGAGATTTTGGTGTCGGGCGAGGAGATGGGTTCACTTTCGCAGGGGTAAGGGTGGAGAGCTCGTGCGGGGAAATGGATTCCGCCGCCTCCTGATTTTGACTCGCCGCAAGCACGATTTCCTCGCGCATGATGGAGACGTCCCGGGGGGCATCGATGCCCAACTTGACCTGGTCGCCCTGAATAGACAAGACCACAATACGTATGGTGCCCTCCTGCAACTGGAGGGCTTCGTTTGTTTTACGGGTGAGTACCAGCATGACTAGGCGCCTCCGACGATGTTCCCTCCGGGGGGAACAAGGGATATTGGACCGGATACGGCAAGGATAGCACAAACTGGCCGCCGCGGCGGGTACGCCGGTTAAAGACCAGAGGGCTCCGAAGATTCATGCTGGGAGTGTGCCCGTTGCCAATGGTGCATAAACAGAGCACAGCCCACTCGCTGGCGGCGCCGAGGGCCGCTGGGACTTCGTCTTCCGGCAACTGGTATTCCGGGAAGTTCAAGAGCGGATCAATGCAGACGAAGGCCAGTGTCGGTGTAGAGACCGATTGGAGGTACAAAAAGGGACTGTCGGGCTGATGGGGCAAGAGGACAAAGCGGCGCTCCTGGGCAAATCCTAGAATTTCGTAGTCGACGGTTAGAATATCCTGTTCATCCACAGTGATACGTCCGTGGTACCGGGTGTCAATGGTCAGCATGGTAGTCCTTTCCGTCCCGTTAGGGGTTGATGTAGTTCAAGAGCGACAGAGACAAAATCTTGGAGCCGCTCTGCAGCGCCGCCTGATAGGCGTCTTCTTCTTGGGCCAGTTGGGTGGTGACCTGCGCCATATTGGCCCCAGAGGTGTTGGCGACATTCTGACTGAGGTCGGATGAGGCATTCTTTAATTGCGAGAGGGTATTTTTTACTCGCGCCAAACGACCGCCTTCAAGCGCCTGGGCGCTGGTAAGATTACTCAGATCTTGATTCAAATACGGAAGCAATCCCTTAACCGCCGCGGGTCCCTTGGTAATAGCCGAAGCCAGGGTGCCAAGATCGTTGTACGCCTGTAGAAGAAAATTGGACGTCGGCGTCGGAGGTCCTCCGTAGGTGTTGGCGGGATTTTGGCCCACCGATTCCCAGCCCGTTAAGTTGACGGTCACCTGGGTCTTGGTATTAATGTCGAACTGGCGCGCTTCGGCCGTTTGGGTAGGCCAGGCGGTGCCGCTTTCACTGGCCGGGAAGGCGCTGGAAATAGGTGCCGTCTGATCGTTGTAACCCGCGAAGAGGTAGCTCCCCTGATATTGGGTGTTCAGCAACGCACCCAGATTTTTCTGCATACCCCTGACGGTTTCGGCCAAGGCGTTTAGGTCACTGGAGTTGTTGGTCGAGTTGGCCGCTTGCGTGGCCGTTTGAAGCGCCTGATCCCAGAGAGAAATCATGCTGCTTAAGGATCCGTTGGTCTGATTGAGCCAGCCCTCTGCCGATTGGGCAGACTGAGTGTAGGCCTTTAGTTGACTCAGGGTGTTATGAAGCCCCAGGGTTGTTTCCGCAGCAATGGGGTTATCCGAAGGCAATTGAAAACGTTGCCCCGTCGATTCCTCTTGTTGCAACTGACTAATTTGGCTCTCTTGATTTTGAATGGCCTGCAACAGACTATTGGATATGGTCATCGGCGTAATTTCCATGGTAATCCTCCTCTCTAACCGACAGCTGAGAGCAGACTTTGGATCATGGTCTGCTGGGTGGTGATAAGCTTGGCGGCGGCGACGTAACTTTGCTGTTCTTGAATCATGCTAACCGACTGCTGATTGAGATCCACGCCGGTCACCGAGGACAAATCATTTTGGAGCGAGGTGAGGGTATTCTTGCTGTCGGTTGACAAATTGGAGGCATTTTGGCCATCCAGACCCACCTGACCCACGAGGGATTGATAGTAGCCCGATAGGGTGGTCTGGGAACTTCCAATAGTCATCTTTTGGTTTGATAGGGCATTATACAGCGCATCGGCGTTGCTACCATCGCCCGGGCTACCAGAAGTGGAGGCTGCGGCCAGTTGGCTTGCCGAGAGGCCTTGGGCCACCTGAATATTTCCGGCTGTTATTTGAGTCGCGGTGGAGCTAGTGCCCCCCGTGAAAAAGGGGGCTCCGGCGTTATTGTTGAGGTCAAATCCGCGGCCCTGGGCAGTGTTGACGGTTGTGGCCAAGGTCTTCGCTAAATTGTTCAATTTCTGACCGTAGCTGGTGAGGTAGCCGGGAGCCGGGGTCCCCCACTGGCTTCCGTTAATGGGCAGTTGATATAAGAGTGCAATATTAGCTCCCAGCGAACCCGACTTGATTTGCACCGGGGCCTGGTTGTCGGCCCAGGTCGGGACCGTGACGGGCGTGCCGCCAATGGTGCTCGGAGGACTCGAGGCGCTCGTCGTAGGACTTTTGCTATCGACTTGATAGGTCTTCTCCCCCGTGACCAGCGGGTGAGATCCAATGTAGACATCCAAAGAACCCGCCGGACCATTGGTGTAGCTAATATGCACCAGTTTACTGAGCTTGGTCAGGAGCGCGCCCCGTTGGTCCAAGAGGGCGTTGGGCTGTTGACCGGAGGTACTCACGGTGGCAATCTGGCCGTTCAACTGAGCGATTTGCCCGGCTAGTTGATTAACCTTTTGCACCTGGCTCACAATGTTTTGGTTGACGCTGGCCTCCTCGGTGGTCAGCGTATTAGCCATGCTGTTTAACGTAGAGGCCAGCGTTTTTCCGTCTTGAATCACGCTTTCTCGAGCCGACAGACTTTCGGGGTTTTCCGAGAGCGTGAGCCAGCTTTGGTTGAACTGATTCATCATCTCGGCTAGTCCGCCACTCTGGGGTTCCTGAAAGATATTCTGCACCTGATTGAGCCCCTGGCTGAGTGCCGTGGCATAGCTGTTCGCGCTGGTTTGATTCCGTACGCTGGATGACAAAAAAGTATTGGTGGCACGCGTGACGGCTGTCGCGGTGACGCCGTTGCCAATGAGCGTGGTGGGCATTACCGCGTCCGGGGCCGGGGCATTTTCCGTGAGGTTGACGGATTCCGCATGATACCCGGGCGTGGTGGCATTGGCCATATTGTTCCCGGTGACGTCCAGTGCTAATTGTTGTGCGGCAATCGCCTGCGAGGCGATGCCCAATACCTCAAATCCCATCGTGTGACCTCCTTGTCACGTTACACACCGATATCCAAGCCGGTGCGTTGGTCGGGGGCAATTCCCAATAGTGCCTTCAAATACTCCACATAGCCCAGGTGCTCTTCCAACAGTTCGGCCAAATATTGCTCACGGTGGGCCCAGCGGGTGATGTGTCCGGCTAATTCGGCACGTTGGGGCTCTGTCATGGCCGCAATTTCCAACGTCTCAACGTTGACCCGGTACATCGGGTCAATTTGTTCTTGCAACAATTCGACCAGGCGCTGGGACTTTCGGCCAATTACCGCCTGAATTTTTTGCTCGGTAATGGCCTCTAAAGTTTCCAAATGGCTTAGTACCCGATTAAACGTGTCATCATTCATCATGAGTGCCTCACATCCATAAGTCGAGCAATAGTCCTCGAATGGCATCGAGCCGCCGGGCCACTTGAGTGGCCGGGTGGCGGAGCCGGATGTCCTCTAAAAGGTCGTCCAAGGCACGGTTAATCTCCACAATGTGCACCATTTGACGAAACCGCCCCTTGGGGGACCAGTATGTTCGAGACTGAGCCTGGTGCCGCGCCAACGCCTGGTTGAGCAAATCGCGTACGGTGTCTAAGTATTGGCTTAGATGGGGGTCCGTGGGGTTATTTAGCACGGCCCCTTCGGACTGAGACAACTGTTGCCAGAGCGCTTCTTCTGAGGGTAAGAGGCGCAGCGGGGCAGGTTGTTCGGAAGACGTCGGCGCCGGCCGCGAGATCATGGAAGCGGCGCCCGAAGATTCGGAGACCAAGTTGAGTTTAATCGACATGAGACGCACCACCTTGCCCCTTATTCTAAGGCTTGGCCGTGCGTCTCATCGAACATTTACCGCGAATTGTCCAGTTTTTGTCATCCGATCAGCGATTCGCCCTGATTCTGTTCCTTCCAATAGTGTTGGACCGACACAATGTGTTCGTCGATTTCTTGACTGATGCGGATAACCTCAGGGTCCAAGTTCCCACGTTGCGAGGCCAGCATCCACATACGGTGTTTTAACTGTCTAATCTCATCGATGCTCTGGCGATAGTCGGATGTGCTGCGGATTGGTCTCATAGTGCTTGTCCCCCGTTTTCGAAGTAGAGCTATTGTAGCGCAACAGGGTTTTCCCAACAATATTTTCCAAAAAAGGATCGTTCGACTATTTTCGCGGTGGACTCCAGCGTTTGACCTGATTTCTTACCCAGTGCGCCATGAGTTCCGGACTTGTGATACCGGCCCGTCTCGCTTCCGCCCGAAACTGGTCGAAGAGCGCGAAAACTTGTTCTCGCTGCGCCTCATGTTCGGGAGTGGTTTCAATGCGCAAATGGTATCCGCGATCCGTCTTATCGACAGCAAATTCAAAGCCAGCCAATCGTGCCTTTCTTTCCATCGTCTCGCCCTCCCTGCAAAATGCCGGGTATCAGTACTCTGGTTTTAGTGTATCATAGGAGCAGGGAATGGTGACTCCTTGGATAATTTTTGTCCTTGACACTCATTGAGCCAGCCGATATGATATCTAGTGTTCCTGATGAGGCAGAACATCGCGGGGTAGAGCAGCCAGGTAGCTCGTCGGGCTCATAACCCGGAGGTCGCAGGTTCAAATCCTGTCCCCGCAACCAATGGCGGCGTAGCTCAGTTGGTTAGAGCACACGGTTCATACCCGTGATGTCGGTGGTTCGAGTCCACCCGCCGCTACCAATTCAACGCAATTTTATACGGGCCATTAGCTCAATTGGCAGAGCAGGGGACTCTTAATCCCAAGGTTGCGGGTTCGACTCCCGCGTGGCCCACCATTTGAAACCCGCACCGCGCAAGCGATTGCGGGTTTTTTAATGCTCCTTTACGTCCCCCAAAATCGCCCACGGGCCGCAGAACGGGCCGCAGGAAATTCCGCAGTACTCCGCAGGACGTACCGTGACACCCCGAATGACCCGGACCCAGACCTCCTATCGCAAAGAAAAAATCGGCCGACGCCCAAGCGCCGACCGACGGGCCGCAGGGATGGGCCGCAGGAAATTCTGCACGATGCCCCATGCACTTCGCGCCCCTTCACAAAATCCCTGAACGCTCCACGCCATCCCCGCACGCTTCGCAACCTTCCGGAAAGCGACCTCACGAAAAACTTGGCCACCCCGCGTTCAGACCGGCGGGCCGCAGAGACGGGCCGCAGAAACGTGATCGTTTCCGTCTCTTGGGTCAGGCGGCCCCGGTTTGGTCTACCGTTCAAGATTTTTGGGCCCCGACACCCAAGGGCTTATGTCCCCATGCGTCAACGCCGGGGACGGCCCCCGATTTCGGCAACGCGGTAGACAAGAGTCCCAAAGGATGATCGGCTCCCAATCGCAAGGCCGACAAACTCTCGCGATGACCAGGAGGTATCTTCATGACCACAGACGACACGCATCATGACAACCATGCCCACGCGGGGGCACCAGCCCGCGACGCCATGAATCCCTCGCGATCGCGGGGTAACGTGGTTAACCTCGTCGACGAAGCTCAGTCACGGGGCACGGCGCGCGCGTCAGCAGACGGCGTCCCGGCACCGCCATCGCAAACGGATAGCAGACGGACGAATACACCCAAGCTGTTAGCAGCGGGGCAATCCATGACGGAAATTTGGCAGGATATTGCGCGGATACCGCGCGGCATTCCGGCGTTGGCGGCGCTCCAAGGGGTGCAGCCGCACATCGCGTATCAGCCGGGGCTGAGCATTATTGCGGCACCCACCAGTGCGGGGAAGACGACATTCCTGATAGCCCAAGTGGCCGAGTGGCTCTTGGACCCGCATCTGCCAGGCAAAATTCTCTTTTGGTCCGCTGAAACACCCCGGCCTAAGCTGTGGGCGAAGCTCTTGGCCCAAGCCGCCAAAATGACCATGTGGGACGTGGTGAACGAAATCCGGCAGGCTCCGAGTCGCCACGGAGCGCGGGTCCCAGAGCTTGAACAGGCCCGGCAGACCTTCGCGGGAGTGAGCGAGCGGTTGATCATCATGGATGAGGATGCGACCGGGGTGGGATTGCTGGAACTCGCTGACCGGCTGGCCGCCGGTCCAGACGGCCTCCTGGCGGTGGTGATTGACTACTTGCAAGAGCTTCCCGCTGTCCCCGATGACCATCCGTGGGCTGACCGTGTGAGTCGCAACCGCGAACTCGAAATTGGCTGGATCGCCCGCGAATTGCGTCGATGGGGCATGCGGGCGGGCGTTCCGGTTTTAGCGGCCGCCCAGTTCAACCGCACCGTATCAAAAAGTTCCGGTTGGGTGCCCGACCTCTTGCAACTGCGGGAAAGCGGGCGGATCGAACAAAACGCCGGGTTGGTCTTGGGACTCCGAAACGAGACGATGAGCGGTGCGCAACTGACGGCCCAGAACAACGCTGGCGTCGCGCACCCGAAAACGTATGCATCGTGGGATCCCGACGCCCTGGAAAGGGGCCGGCAGAGTGGAATGCTCAGTGTGCGGCATGAGCACCCGGCAGAAGACGGGTGGATCTTGCTGGAAGCGTTCGTCCTCAAAAATCGGGAGTACGGGGGCGTGGGGACGGTGGTGCCGATGGCCCTGAACGCAGCGTGGGGCCGCGTTGAGCCGCTACAGGAACGGATTACGGTTCACGGGGAGAAGAGGCCGTCCGGCCCGTCTCGCCCAGGACAGCCTTCAGTAATCACAAACCAGGAGGTGCAGAATGACCAAGACGACTACTTCTCCCCGCGATAAGCGGACCGTGCCGGTCGGACCGCCGATCGCCCCGGCCATCCTCAGCCGGGGTCCGGTGTTCCAGCCGCGCTTTAAAAACATCCAGCCCGGCCGTTTCACCTGGGAGACCCCGTGGGCCGTGGTCACGGTCGAAGGGCGGCTGGGCGGAATCCACCGGAAAGTGCTGGATGCCATTTTTGCGGAGC
>DAHWKG010000186.1:0-2665 GCA_027343765.1 Sulfobacillus sp. | reverse complement strand
CACTGTCAAATATCCGGCTCGGAGCATTTCCACGCCGACAACCGAACGATCAGTCATGGGATCGCAGGAAGCATTCAATGAAGTCATCCTCACCCAAATGAACATGATCCGCATGCGCATCAAAAGCCCGGAGCTCCATTTTGACGTGATTAGCCTCGGCGAAATAAGCCATACCAACGTGGCCATCGCCCATGTTGAAGGCCTGACCAACCCCGAATTGGTAGCCGCAGTGAAGCGCAAGCTCTCGGTGGCGAAAATGGCTTCAGTGCAGTCCGGCCAACAGTTGATTCCACTCTTGGTGAGCCACTCCAACTCCTTGTTCCCCCAAGTGCGCCGCACTGAGCGTCCCGATGTAGTGGCGCGCGAAATAACCATGGGCAAGGTCGCCGTCTTGGTGGACAATACGCCCTTTGTAATGCTGATGCCAAACACCTTTATGGACTTTTATCAAACCATTGAGGACTACACCATGAACTCCTGGTACGCCACCTTGGAACGGATGATCCGCTTCCTGGGCCTCTTTCTGGGGTTGCTGCTGCCCCCGCTTTACATCTCGCTCACCAGTGTCAATCCGGATCTCTTGCCCACCAAGATGGTGCTCACCATTGCCGGATCACGGGTCGGGCTTCCTCTCCCTCCCATCTTTGAGGTGCTCACCATGTGGGCCGTCATCGAGGTGCTGAGAGAAGCGTCCTTGCGCCTCCCGAAAGAGCTCTCCACGACGCTCGGCACGGTGGGCGCGATTGTGGTGGGCACCGCCATTGTCAAGGCCGGCATCGTCTCTCCCCTGATGATTGTGATTATTACCCTGACCGCCTTAGGATTGTTTACGTCGCCCAGCTATGAAATGGCTGTGCCGTGGCGCGTGCTGTTCTGGCTTTTGATCGCCTTGTCCTATCTGCTCGGGCTCTATGGTCTGATTCTCGGCCTCTTAGGGATTCTCTCGCACCTCGCTACGTTGGAAAACTTTGGCGTTCCCTATCTGCGGCCGTTCGGCCCTTATAGTTGGCGCGACATGAAAGACTCCTTCGTGCGATTCCCCGAAGCGAGCCTGACCCGGCGCCCCAGCTATTTGTACACATTGCTGCCGAAAAAGTCATCTCACTGGAACGCCGACCCCATGCCAAACCCCAAGCTCGGCCAGGCACAGGAGGAGCGACTGCATGGTCAGTAAGGCAAAACGGGCCCTGACCGTCTTACTCACCGCTCTGGCGCTGTTGGTGACGCTGACCGGATGCTGGGACGACAAATCCCTCGATACCCGAACACTGGTGCTAGCTATGGGCTTTTACCCCGGTCCCAAACCCGGAACCATCCAAGTGGATTTCGAATATCCAACGCCCAGCGGACTCGCATCCAGCAACCCGACCAGCGGCAGCGGAAGCAGTTCCTCCACCCCGCCCTTTGATGTGCTCTCGGGAATCGGCAATAACCTATCTCAGGCATTTTCCGCCGCCCAAGCCAAGACCAGCCGCGACCTCTATCTCGGGCACACCATTTTGCTGGTCTTCTCCACCAAACTGAAGCCGGATGGACTGCGGCGGTTGACCGGCGCCTTGAATCGAATTGGCACGTTGGACAAGACCCCGTTCGTGGTGGCATCCCCTGCCCCGTTTGACAAAGTCGTGGGCGTCAAGATGCCCCAAGAGGAGTTCCCCTCGCTGTATTACGAGCAACTCTTCTCCTGCACCACTTGCTCGCAGCTCACATTGGGCGTGCGTTTATGGCAGATGACGGATCGGCTCTTGACCCCCGGCGTGGACCTCGTGCTCCCCGTTTTGACACCCACCCCCGAGGGTCCGGCTGTCGCCAGCGTCGCCATCTACCACAAGTTCCAATACGTGACCACGCTTACGCCCAAGCAAACGACCGCGTATGGAATCGCGGCCGGGATGAGCAAAAAAACCGGGCTATACTTGCCGCGCTATTGGCAGGCGGACTTCAATGCCGTCTCGGACACCAGTACGGTCTCAGCGCGAACCCAAGGCGGATCGGTGGATGCGACCGTTGCACTCAAAGTCATCGCCACATTGCAGTCACTCTCAACCGGGACGGAGTCCGCCCGCCAATTGTCGGTCTTGAGTAAACAGTTGTCCAAGATTCTGGCGGGGGAGGTTCTGCAATTTTTGGATACGACCCAAAAAAACGACACCGACGTGTTGGGCGTCGGCCGCGCGCTTTCTTGGAGCAACCCCCAGGCATTTTCGGCCATCCCGAGTTGGTCTGCGGAGTACCCCAAGGTGCATTTCACGGTGAAGTGCATGGTAACCATCAATAAAATGGGGGACCTTAAATAACAAGAACCCCGCAAAGGAGTTGGCCCATGTTCGGAAACAAGATGCCGCGCATTTCCGCCGGCCAGTTTGCCACCATGATTACCGCCGGATATGCCGGCCTTGGCGTCTTCTACTTTCCGCGCCCGCTGGTCCAAGAGGCGGGCCGCGCCGGCCTCTACGGATTCTGGCTGGATGCTCTCGTAGCCTTTCTCCTAATGCGGCTTATCTTTCGGATGGATCGGGTCGTGCCCAATGAGACATTTTCCGGATTCGCCGCCCAACTGCTGTCCAAGCCAATCGGCTATCTTCTGGTCCTCTACACCATCGTCTATCATCTCCTCTTGGCCATCTCCGCCACCGTGCTTTTCAGCATGGTGCTGGGCAACATC
>DAHWKG010000182.1:0-4521 GCA_027343765.1 Sulfobacillus sp. | reverse complement strand
CGGATTGCATCCGGTCCCGGATTGGCATATTATCCCCTAGGGGGGGATATAGAAAGCCAGACCCGACCCGCTGAGACGAAGGAGGTTGTCGCCATGGCCGCGCATCACCACCACAGCCACGGGTCTGCGAGCGGATTCGGCCGCGCCATCGTCGTCACCCTGGTCCTGATTGTCGCCAAGGCGCTCGGCGCCTGGTGGGGCCACAGCCTCGCCTTGGGTGCGGATGCCGCGCATTCGTTGGGGGATGTGGGGGCGTTGGGACTGGCCTGGTATGCCGATCGCCAGCGACACCGTCCGCCGACCGCCCAGTTTACCTTTGGGTGGGGACGGCTGGAAGTCCTGGCCGGACTGGCTAACGCGCTGCTGTTGTGGGTATTGGCCGGGGCGTTGGGCTGGGATGCCGTGCAACATTGGCGCCAGCCCGCGGCGAACGCGGGCATCATGGCGATCGCTGCGTCCATCTCCCTGGTGGCGAACGGCGTCTTAGCTTGGGGATTTCGGGACCCGCAGGATTTCAATCGTCGGAGTACGCTCTGGCATTTGGCGACGGATAGCGCGGGGTCCTTCGGGGTTTTGCTGGCCGCGGCCGTGTTGTGGCGCACTGGCTGGACCCCGGCTAATGCCGTCGTGACCCTCGTGATTGCCGCTCTCATGGTCTGGGGCGGGTGGGGCGTGGTGCGAGACACGGTCCGCGTGTTGCTGGAAGCCGCCCCCGCCTCGCTGCCGTTGACGGCGATCGCCGCCCAGATGGCCGCCGTATCCGGTGTTGATCAGGTCCATGATTTGCATGTGTGGACCGTAAGCAGCGAGGCCCCGGCGTTGGCCTGCCATATCACGCTGACCGCGTCGGCCCCGCCGCCCCAAGACGTGCTCTGCGCGTTGCACGACGTCTTAGAACCGTACGGGATTACACTTTCACCATTCAAATCGAAACAGAGGCCGAAACCCACCTGCACCCGCCGTGGTGACGACGGAGGGCCGCGCCGAACAGTGATTACGGAGGAGGCAAACCAATGTCACGCACGCACAACCGCCAGCCGATGGTCAACCGCATGGCCCGCATCGAGGGCCACGTCCACGCGGTCCGGGAGATGCTCATCAGCGACCGCGACTGCCCTGAGATTTTGATTCAGTTGGCCGCGATTCGCTCGGCGCTCGACGGCGTCGCGCGGCTGGTCTTTGAGGACCACATGGATAGTTGCATTGTCGACGCGGTCGAGACGGGGAACGCCGAGGCCAAGATTGCCGACATCAAAACCGCCTTTGCGCGGTACTTTATCTAGGAGGAAATGCCCATGGGGACCACCTCGCTGATTGTCCTCTTGCTGGCTGGTGCCAGCGTCGCGATTTTTCATGCCATTTTACCCGACCATTGGATGCCCATTGCGCTGGTCGCGCGAGCGCAACGCTGGTCGATGGGACGGACCACCCGCGTCGCCCTGTGGACAGGGGTTGGGCATGTCCTCGGCTCCCTTGCCCTCGGGGTGATCGTCATCGCCCTCGGGTATGGGCTCAAGGGCATCCTGCGCTTGGAAGGCCCCATCGTAGGCATCGTGCTCGTGCTCACCGGGGCCGGCCTGTTCCTGTGGAGCCTGCGCCATCCAGGGCATAGCCATCCGCATCCGCATGGGGCGGAATCGGACCACACGCATCAACACGAGAAGGGGCACGGTCATGACCACGGACATGGTCATCATCACCACGAGGAGGCCCTCGACCACCATCATCCACCCGATCCGGCCGATCACACCCATGCTGATCACGCGCACGATCATCCTCCTGACGACAATCCCCGCACCCGGGGCGCGTGGCTCATTCCGGCCGGCATCGCAGCCTCCCCGGACCCCACCATTTTGCCGGTGTTCCTCGCCGCGATTGCCGTAAACATCCGCACTGCTATTGAAGTCTTGGTGGTCTATTCCCTCGTAACCATGGTCGCCATGGTGGGATTAACCCTGGCGGCGGTGTGGGGTGGCTATCAGGTCCAGTGGGCGTGGCTGGAACGGCATGCCAACCATGTCACCGCCGCCGTGTTGGTAGCCTTAGGGATCGCCGCGTGGGTCGCGTTTTAGCGCAACGGTGATCCGGTGGCTGTTACCGCTTCCACAGCATAACGGTCACCCCAACGAGACAGATGGCGGCCCCAATCCATTCGGAGCCATCGGGACGGCGATGGTCGATGCCCCAGCCCCACAGCACAGCCAAGATGATGAACACGCCGCCGTAGGCCGCATACACCTTGCCGAAGGACGCAAACTCCTGACGGGTGGCGATGACGCCGTACAAGAAGAGGATGACCCCGCCAAGGAGCCCGACCACCAGGGATCGACCATGGCGGAGCCATTGCCAGACCAAGTAGCCGCCGCCAATTTCGGCAAGACCGGCTAGGACAAATAACGCATACGCTCGGATCATCGTTGTCCTCCGATTTTCTGATGATGGGCCAAGGTACCCGCGGGGCGCGTGCATGAACCCGCATCACCGATGAAGCAAATGCACCATCGCATCGATGGTAATCCAAGTCCCCAACAGCCCGAGAATGAGACCCGCGAACTTCTCCGCCCATTCCCCCAGGTAGCGCTTGAGTTTTGCTCCAAAGGTGAGGCCCACGAGCGTGAAGATGAACGCCTGAACCGCGATGAGGATAATCGTTAAGGCCACGGGAACGCCGATCATCCCGATGGAGAACCCGACGGCTAACTCATCCAGACTAATACTGAGTGCGGTGAGGATGAGCGTCCACCCGACCAGCTCGCGCTCCAGTTTTTCTTCCTCGTCATCCTCATCCTCGAAAAACATCAGCCACACGGCCACGCCCAGCAGGGCGAGCCCCCCAATCAGCGACGCCCAGTCTCCAATGACGCGGCCCGCCGTCTGCCCGATGACCACGCCGACGACCGGCATCACGGCTTCAGCACCCGCAAAGGCGAGCGCGATTTTGACCGTGCCCCGAGTCTGACGAAATCCCAGCGAAATCGACACCATCACCGTGTCCATGCCCAGGGATAACACGAGAGCCACCATCTTAACAATAATCAATGCCGTTCCTCCGATTACACGTTATGAAATCATTCGGTGCTGTCCTGTAGCACCAACCGGGCTCCACGATGAGGCCGGGCGCCATTCGCATCGCGCACTGCAACCACATGCCAACCTGCAGGGTGACCGCATTCGGCAGACGAGCCGCACGCGGCGCCCGCACCCTGTCCAGAAGAACCGATGGGCAAGAGAGTCGCAATGCCCGACGAACTCTCGCCAATGTCGATTCGGCGTATAGCCGAGGGTTGACCCCCATGCTGGTCCGCTACTACGAGACACGCCATAGTGCCGTTCGGAAGTTCTTCACGATTGCCCCCCACTCTGAGCCGGTCCACGCCTCCTCGACCTGGAATGAACCTGCTCCCACGACCACAACTTATCCCGCACAACATGACAGCTTGCTCACATCCTTATCGAATGTCAATGCCGCGAGTTTAAGTCCTTCCGCCATGGTGAGGTAGGGAGCCAGCGTCTCAGTTAGATCGGCGATGGTGAGGCCATGTTTTACGGCCAACGTTGCGGCATAAATGACATCGCCGGCATTCTCCGCCACTACTTGGGCCCCGCGTACACGGCCGGTCTCCTGGTCGGCTACTAACTTAATCACGCCGCGGGTGTCCCGGTTCGCTAACGCCCGGGGCACCGCGTCCAGCGGTAAGACCGATGTCTTCACCGCGAGACCTTGGCGTTCGGCTTCCGCTTCCGTCAATCCCACGGCGGCCAAGGCGGGGTGGGTAAACGTGACGGCCGGCACAACCTCGAGATCGAGTGCGACAGGCGATTCGGTCAACGCCAGCGCATTTTGCGCCGCGATTTTCCCCTCGTACGCGGCGACATAGACGAATTGCGGGCCCAAGGTAACATCACCGGCCACGTACACCCGGGGGTTGCTGGTCTGCAAATGCGCGTCAAAGAGCGGCTGGCGCCGGTCGCCCACCCGAATCCCGGCAGCCTCGAGGTGGAGCGCTTCGGTATTGGGGTCGCGCCCAGCCGCGACCAACACTGCATCGCCGCGGACGACCCGCTCCGCTCCCGTCACGGTCAGGTGCACACGGATTTCCGGCGCCTGTCCTTCGACCCGCTCGTACGCCGCCCCGCGAATTACCTCAATCCCCGCCTCGTCCAGCGTGTCCGCTATCACCGCGCGGACCTCGTCGTCGTATGCCGGCATGAGCACTGGGCTCCGTTGAATCAGCGTGACCCGCGATCCCCAACGGCGAAAGAGTTGCCCCAACTCGAGCGCGATATATCCCGACCCAATCACGATCAGGTGATCAGGCCGACGGGTCAGATTCAACGCCGAGGTGCTCGTCAAATACGGAACCGCATCCAACCCCGGAATCCCGGGAATGCGCGGGCGGGCTCCCGTGGCAATCACATAGCGGCCAGCCGTAATCACCCGGTCTCCGACTTGAAGGCGGCGGTCATCCAGGAATCGCGCTTCGCCGTGGATCAAGTCAATCTGGTATTCCGGAATCAGAT
>DAHWKG010000174.1:0-2436 GCA_027343765.1 Sulfobacillus sp. | reverse complement strand
AGGCGTCCTAATCGAATGAGTTCGTCGCGGGAAAAACCGTGATCTTGCAGTACGGACATCGTGTAGGCAATCGCGGTTGCCACAGGCCATCATCCTTTCTGATGTGAGCCGGGCATCGCCTGGATAACAGGCGATGCGCATCGACGACAAGGGGAGGGGAGGACTAGGGATGCAAGGGACGGATCGTCATCACGGTCGTGTCGCCGGAGAGGGGGTGAATGAAGAGACTCATCGCGGCATCAATCCAGGCCTGACCGACGTAGGGCACCTGGTCCCACGTGACAAACGGGGTCTGGGCGCTCAACCACAAGGTCCGGGCGGATGGCACCTGCGCGACCCACTCGAAAAAGGCGGGAGGAAAGGGCGCGCCATGGTCAATGACAACCAAATCGAACACGTCGTGGCGGAGCCACGTGAGCGTGTCGGGGTTGAGATCATCGCGGTAGAGCGGCAGGAGCACCGGCCCCGAGGGGACGGGGGTGGGTGAAAGCATCGCAACCGGCACTCGGCCTTGCATGTGGGCGGTCATCCGCTGAAGCAGCCACGGGTAGCCCGCCTTCTCGAGATTGGCGATATATAGGGTGCGCAACTGGGCGCGAGCGATAAGACGGCTTAGGAGCGTCGAACGCCCGAAACCGAGCGGCATGCCGAGCACCAGCCGACGATCGCCGGCGTCCCAGGCCTCTGCGATCAAGTCCAGCGCTTGGTCGTGCATCAAGCGGAGCATCCGGGCACCTCCTGCGTTAACCCCGCGTGCGCAAGGGCCACGTCTTCGCCGTCGTGATACCAGACCGTGTAGGCAATAAGGCCCCCGACTTTGAGATCGAGATCCGGCCGCTGCGCGGTCACGTAGCGGGCGAACCCGCCGCACATCACCGATTCATCCGCGTGGCACGCCCAATTGTGGCCACTGAGTTCCTTCATTCGCAGGATGTCAGCCGCACTCGGGAGACACCCGTAATTGGCGACTTGTTCGGCCTGTTCGTTGTGTGAGAACGGGCAGGTTTGACACCCGCCGGATCCGCACGTGGATCGTGGTTCCACGGCCATCCCTCCTGTGTCTTGTCAAAGATATGAGCAACAAAAAAGCCGCCCGCCGGCGTCGAGGTCGAGCGGGGTAGGCTCGACGTCGGCGCAGGGGACGGCTAGGGGGTGAGACTGCGAGGGACTATTGCTGTTTCTGGGGCAGGTACGGCTCGATATCTTGAGCCAGCTGAGGAACCGCCATTGATTGGCAGTACACGCGCCCGGGGCCTTGCAACCGGCACAAGAATAAACCTTCGTGTCCGAAGAGCTTATTGCTAATCCCGCGAATCATGGTGATGTCGAACTGGACCGTATCATCAAAGAGACCGATATGCTGCGGATGCACCAAAAGGGTTTCGCCCGGCTGGAGGTCGTAGGGAACGAACGAGCCCCCGAGTTGCACCCAGGCCGTCCCGTCGCCCGTTAGGTGCTGCAGGACGAAGCCATCGCCGCCAAAGATCCCGGCACCCAAACGTTGTTGAAACCCCACGCCAACCTGGACGCCTCGGGTCCCCGCCAAGAAGGCCGCCCGATGGGCCAAAATCCCGGAACTTCCCGCGCGGAGCTCAATGGGCTCAATGGCCCCCGGCAGCGTCGCGGCAATACCCACTCGCCCCGGGCCTGTGAGCGTGCTCCAAAACCACGGCCCGCCGCCAGCGACCCGCTTCAGTGCGCCGAACAACCCGCCGCCATGGCTCATCGCGGTCGTCCGCATCTGGATGGAGGCATCCATCCACGCCGTCCGCCCTGCTTCGACGAGTAGTTCCTCGCCCTGGTTTAAGGTGATGTCTAAAACGCTCAGGGGTGATCCCACAATTTGTGACTGCATACGTAGCCTCCTCATGGAGAGTGTCATGACTCTCCTATACGTATGGCGCAGAATCCCGCACGCGTTGAAACGCTGGATTTTGGACTAACTGCACGATAGCCGCCTGCTGCTCCTCAGACAGATCAGCCCATTGGCGTACCACCTGAGCCAGCAGGTCATCCGTGGCCACAAGGGCGATCCCGGGATACTGGCGGTTGAGATGGTGCCAAATGACGGCGGACAAATTTTCGTCAGCTTGTTTGGCATGCGCGGGTATGGGATGGGAGTCTCGCAACACCGGCACGGTCCAGGGCACCGTCTGCAGGGTGTGATGATACGTGTCGACATCGAAGGTCTGCGACCCCGCATACGCATTGCGCAACGCCGTCGTCAGTTGCTCCGCATCCGGAGCGGCATGCCAGGGGGCCTTGGCGATCAGGGAAGGCCGGATCCGCCCCATAGCGAATGCCATTCCTACCACATCCCTCAAGGTTCCGCCAACCGCCTCGAGAAGGCTCCACATCCACACGCCCGGGAGATGCGCTAATTGGTCGACTCGCAAGATCTGTTGCCAGGACGCGGGGAGTTGGCCGTGGTCTTCT
>DAHWKG010000157.1:0-3686 GCA_027343765.1 Sulfobacillus sp. | reverse complement strand
CCGGGCCACACCGGCACGGCAGAGTCGAGTGCAGAATCATGCAAGCCCACGGTATGGCCGTTCTTGAGCGTAGCGTAGACGCGAACGGGCAGTTCCAATGCATGCCCCGTGAGGTCATGGAGGACCACATGACACACCGGTTTGGTCCCGGTGGCGTTCTTCCCTTTCCCACCCTTCGTCACCGTTTCGGCGACGGTTCCGGTATTTCGCACGGGAGAACAAACCGTTGTGGGAGGCGCCCATTCGAGAGCCCAGACGGGTCCCACCGGGGCCGCGGCCGCCACGAAGATCCAATCGCGTTCCCCGTTGGGATCTGCATACCTAGACGCCGACCAAGGTGCCATCGCCCAGGCGGCCATTTGAGCATGGCGGTACGATGCGAGGTCGGACCGTATGGTGACGGCATACCCGGATGACACCCATCCGGGTGGGGTTTGCGTTTCTCGGTGAAACCGGGAAAGGGCGGTGTGGAGCACGGGATCGGTCGCCAAGGTGTGGGCCAAGCGGCCTAAACCAATGGACACATTCCAGCGGACGGTATGGGGCGATTTGCCACTGGCGTGGCTCGGAAGCGTCACGTCTTTCCCGTTGATACCGGTGAGGCCGTAGCTGTCGCCGAGATTCTTCCACCCGTGACCTAAGGCGCTGCGACAGCGAAGCCCCGACGATTGCTCCTGGGTACCTTGCACACAATAGGAGCGATCCCCATACACAGCGCCACCACTGGCTTGCGCGATCACCGCTAAACCGAGTGCATTGGGCAGGCCAGGAGCGCTCGCGTCCACTGCGGGGAGCCATTCGATCGCCCGGGCCGTGGAGGTGCCCATCGGGGGCGACGTCCCGGTAACCGGGCCTGGGATCCCGGAGCCAAAGCCGCCGAGAAACACGGCAGCCACGATAACGATCAGGACGATTCCCAGGATCGGTCCGGCGGTTACGAGCCCGCCGCCGAGAAGCCAGAGCCACAAACGGCGTTTCGCCTCCCCTTTCAGGCGCTGTTCGAGCCAATCATCCACGATTTCCCTCCTTTCTTCTCTACCGGCCTATCCCCGATGTCCACGCCCATAGATTAGCGCCGTCTCATGAGGGGCCGTATCAATGCGAATCCACGCCCGTTGATTGCCCGCAATCAACAGTCCCTCGCCAACGTGCGCGTTGGTGAGTTTGTCTTGCTCGGCGTCACTCAGCGCGAAGATCTCAGTGAGCGCCTGCAAGTCTTTACCGCCTTGCCTCAGCAGAAGGACGAACGCGGAGTTGGTCAACACTTGCTCGCCGTCGTCGCGAATCGAAGGCGCCAGGAAGTCGATCACGTTTTGGGTGACCACGTTCATGCTACCGTCGTACTTGCGAATCCGCTTGGACAAGCTCTTCATGAATTTGAGTGCTTCCGGAGCGTCCTGCGCAATGAGCATCCAGGCCTCATCGACCACCAGCATCTTTTTGGCCGAGCGATCGGCACGGACCAAGTCCCAGGCATAGCCGAGCACATTGACGTATTGCGCCCGCTTGACATGATCCGGCGCATCCGCCAGATCATGAATATCGAGCACCACGAAATCCGCCGTGGAGGTCGCCGGCACAGTGCTGGGTCCGGCCCACAAGTCAGCCAAGACGCCTTCCGCAGCGGTTCGGAGGAGCGCGGTCAAGGTGTTCCAGTCGTCGGATTCGGTGGCATGGCCTTGGCAGATCCGGTAGATCGTCCCCAGGTGCGGCCACTGTTGCGTGGAAATCGCGGCAATCTGCTCCGGGGTACTCCCCAGCGCAATCCCTTGGGCGGCATACGCCTCTTCCACGGCCTGTTCCAGATGCGCCCGTTGGATCGCGATGAGGTCGGGCAAATAGGTCGCGAGAAAGTCCAAGACTCGCTGCACATGCGCCACCAAGGGCGTTCCAGCCAGCGGTGTCCCCTCCTCATCCACTTCGACCGGGAGTGCCGGGGCCTGAAGCGGATTGATCCGGGTGCCGCCACCCGCGCAGTTCACCCAGGTCCCGTCCAAGGCCTGTGCGAGTGGGCGATATTCGCGCTCGGGATCGATGACGAGGACTTTGGCTCCCAGCGCCCATTCGCGCACCATGGCCACTTTCACCGCATGAGATTTGCCGCCACCCGGAGGGGCCAGGATGGCGAAGTTCTTGTTCGCAATGCCCGTCTCCACCGGAGGGGTCCAGCGATTGATCAGCACCAAGCCCCCGTCTTGGTCGTGGCCCAACACCATGCCGCTGCCGTGGTTGATGCCCCCGCCGCCAAACGGCCAGGCCGCAGCCAACGTGGCCACCGGCCACGTGTGGGGCGTATCCCCTTGGAGACCCTTGGGCCAAAGGCCCCACGGTCCCCCGGCCAACAGGCCGAGTTCCTGGCGGTAGATCAGGGGACGGGCTCGCATGCCTTGGGCAGCACAGGTCGCTTCCAGTCGACGACAGGCCAGCAGGCCTGTCGTGGCATCCGGAGCACGGACGGTCAGAAACACCGCCGTTTGGAAAACCTGTTGTTGTTCGGCGTCGATCTGCCGGATCAGCGTTTCTGCGTCGGCCATCTGCCGTTCCAATCGCTGAGCGACCAAGGGGCCACCCTTGAGAGTCGCGAGTTGCCCACCGAGTTGCCCGATCCGCCGATTCAGGGCCTGCACGATTTGCAAGGGATCTTCGGGCTGGGTCTGGAGGCTCAAGGTCACACCGGGCAGATTCGCAAGCCGGGTCAGCCAGCCGATCTCAACGGACGAGGGGAAGGCTTGGAGGATATACACCCGCGCCCACTGTGCGCCAATGTACACCGCTTGGGGGTGAAAGGTCAGGGCCTCCGGAGCAAATACGTTGGCGAGGGTCGAGTTTTGTGCAGGACTAATCGGTTTCGACATGACCAACCTCCTCTCTGGGGTCATACACCGGTGCTTGCCGGGGGAATCCGTCGGGAATCGTCTCGACCGTCGCTTGCTCGGCATGGAACGCTAAGAAAAGCAGTTCCCGCCAGGCCGCATCGTCCAAGGGGGTCGCTTGAAATCCTCGAATCGTGTGCAGCGCCCCGGTGAGCTGAGTCAGCATGTTCTGGTGGTCTTGGGCGGCGTCTTTCCCCGTCCGGGTGAGCAACAGATAATATTTCCGTTCAACCGTCTCCCCGGCCCGAACGAGGTGGGTCGCCCAACGCAAATAGTCGGCTAAGATCTGGCGACGTTTGCCTTGGGGCATCGTCTCCATCGTGCCGTCCACCGTCGCGAGGTACTGGTTCAGATCGACCGGCCGGTAGACCGAAAGCCATTGCCAGGCCCCATCGATGCCATTCAGCGCGGCGGTGAGCGCTTGCACGGCCTGGGTTTGTTCGCGCACCGACTTTAAGGCGAGGCTATACGGGGCAATCTGCAGGCCCGCCACGGTCGCGCCATCGTTTCGGACGAGGCAGCCATCGCGCAAGTCGCGTAACGGGAGCCAGGCTTGGGCCGTGAGCACCGCTTGCTCGGCCGGGGTCGGTTTGGCTTTCGCAAACGATCGAATCCCAGAAGAAGCCGAAGACGGAGGGGTGTGTTTGGGTCGTGAGAAGATCGGCATGATGGCATCCCTTTCTTTGAGCGGTTAGGCTTCTTTTCTCGGATTCTGACGCGGCTCAAACACGAGCGCCACATGCCCGGTGTCTGGGTCGTCAATCCGCAGGCGTGCACTGAAAATCTTGAGAGTCTTCTTATTTTGGAAGCCGT
>DAHWKG010000149.1:0-8927 GCA_027343765.1 Sulfobacillus sp. | reverse complement strand
CTCCCTGGTTTGGTCACCAAGAAGGCGCGGACGCGTGCGACGCCCACGCCGATCGCGGCGCACGCCGGACATGGCTTCTCTCCCGGCATTCGGGTGTTGGGGGGGAGCGCCTTGTACCCGATCATCAATGAGAGCGAATTCACTGTGTATCACGCCTTAACCCGGATGGGCATCCCCTCGGTCAATGTGCACCACTTTCTCCGCGACCAGCGCCAGCGCGTCGGCCCTCTCTGGGAGCCTCTGATCGCGCAGTACCGGGGTTACTGGGGTATCCTGCGCGACCGCGACATGTGGCTCTACGCGGTCGGCGAAGTGCTCTGGCGGAACGCCTGGGGCTTGCACGCCCGACGACCCGGGCCCCAAGATGTCTTGTCGCTCCCTGCCGCGGTCCACGCGGACGTGGAGCGGTCCGCAGTCGCGGTACGGCAGGGCCTCTTGACGGATCTCCACGCCTTGCGGGACATCATCGCAATCCGCCATCCGATGCTGGAGTGGGACCGGGTGTGGGAACCGCTAGAGGCGTGGCTCCGGGTGGACCCGGCGACCGTCGAGAGCTGGGCCAATCCCGCAGGTCTGAGTGGCGATGATTTTCAAGCGGCGGTGGCGCTCCTCTTACAGCGCGCGGGATTCCCCCAAGCAACGGTGATTGGCGGCCCCCACGACGGCGGTGTTGACATCCAGGCGCCTGATCCCCGCACTGGAACCGTGTGGGGGATCCAAACGAAATTGCGGACGGCGGGTTCGGTGTCGGCGTCTGCCGTCGACGAAGTCATTCACGGGTGCCGGCGCCGCGGGGCATGGCAACCCTGGCTGATTATCTCACCCCCCCATGCCACCGAGGCACTCCGGACCGCGTGCGAACGCCAGAGCGTACGCCTGTGGACCGGTCAGGATTTAGCGCAAACGGCCGAAGGCGTGGCCTGGTCACCCCGCGAGTTGCTAGCCATGGGGCGCGCACCGAGGGAGACCTCGGATCCCGGCGCCCCCACGGAGGTCCTCGATGCCCACTAAATCGCCCGAAGACACGTTAGCGGTCATGCTGGTCTTGCTGAGCAACCAGCAACACATGATGGAACAATCCCTGTTGAGTCACGTGACCCGGCTCACCCGGCAAATCGCCCACCTTGAGGACGCAGTGCGGCGGCTGGCCGTCGCATGCGAGGCCGCAACCAGGAAATGAAAGGAGACCCCATGACGACCCTCGAGGCGAAAGCCTGGATTCAAGACGCCCTCTGGACCCGCACCCTGATGGACCAGCCGTGTACCGTGGCAGCCCTCACCGAACAGGACCCCGCCTTGTTAGCCTTCATCGAGGCCATCTGGGGGCATCTCGACGCGGCCCTCGCCGATGCCGGCATCGATGCGAGACCTGCCGTTCAGACGGAACTCGACGACCCCGGCTATGATCAGGGCATCGGCCTACGCCAATGGGGATCCGCCGTGGTGGGCATCTATCTCGATGATCTGGCGCCGCTTCCCCCGCGAGCCCGGCATCCCCAGCGATGAGCCGGCCCCTGCCTCCCGACGCGGAAGGTCAGCCCGACACCCAGGCCGCCCACGCGTGGCCGTCGTGGCGCCAACCGGCGAACGGCTTACGCCCTGCGCCCAGGAGAAGGCACGGGCCCTAGTGGCGTTAGGGTTGGCGACCTGGCTCGATCCCGATGCCCGCATCCAGCTGCGCTATGATTTCTGGCGCGGACGCACCATGACCCGCCACATTCTTCGGCGTGACGGAGGCCGGTGTGTGTACTGCGGCGCTATCGCGACCTCCGCCGACCACCTATTCCCCTGGTCCCTTGGTGGACTCACCGTACCCGCTAATCTCGTGGCCGCCTGTTCAGACGGCCGCAACGGGCGGGGTACTCTAGCCTTAGAGGCTGGGGTCGTGGATCATCCCCAAGCCTCGGCACATCCCACCCTTGCGACTTGCCTCGCCGATAGCGGCACCGCCGGCCATCAGATCCGCATGGAAGCGATCTTGGCCCACGGGGTGCCCGATCCGACCGCCGGCACGAGCGCCCGCGATGTCAAGCGCTGGCTACGCCTATATCGGGACCGAAATCCTGAGCACTGGGAGCACCTCATCCACACAGCGCCCAGTCCAGCACACCCCGACGGCGCGGAGACCTCCGCACGTGGTCCGCGGTGACCTCCCGGACATCCGGCGCTCTCCCGACAAAATTCTCGCTGTGCACGGAATTTCGGGACCGAAAGTTGATTTTAGGGCAAATGCGCCCGTTTTGGCGGATTATGAGCATTCTCGCGCTGTCCCGTGGACAATCGTCTGAATGCCTCGCTTTTTCTCTAGTGCGCAGGCCCGCACAACAACGAGATCGTATGGTGGACTCAATTTTTCTCGCTGTGCATCGGCTTTTCGCACCGGACCAGGACCCCATCGCCAATCGGGCCAATCGCTTGTGTGGCGTAGGTTTGGGCGTGTTTCGGTGGGGATGGCCATCGGACACAAAACGGGGGTTCGTGGCTAGTTTTTGCGCTCCCTCAGGGTCCATCCGAGGCACCCATTTCACAAAATCCGTCAAAACCTCGCCCATGCTCGCGTTTTCTCTAGTGCGCATCGTTTTTCTCTAGTGCGCATCGTTCTAGCTTCTTTGTGGTAAATGACCGTTTCCCAAAACTCTCGTTTCCTCGTTTTTTCTCGAGTGCCCGGCAGTTTTCCGTTTTCTGCTTATGGTCAAAAAAAAGAACCCCGCTACATCTTGGCCGCAGGGTGGGACTCCGCGCTATCTAATCGGCATCGAAGGCTCCGAATCGACGTAGTGCATTCACAAATTGCGAAGACCCCGCCAACTGCGGGGCTAGCTCCGCACGGCCCTCCGGTTCCGACGGGGTGGATAGGGGGCGCTCCGCCTCCATCACGGGTGCGGCCACCGTCCCGTTCAGCAGTTTGGCCTAACCGCCAGGTAAGAGCGCGGCGCTCACGATGGCTTGAACCACCTTCGTACGCTGACCTCGCGGGATTCCCGCCAGCAACGCAGTCACAGGGTCATCGGCCGACCAGCGAATATCCATGCGCAACTCTTTCACGATGGTTTAATTCCTCCTCGCCCTTTGCGGCAGATTTTGCGGACTCCATATCCCTTGCGGCCCCACGGTTCGCGGCCATTTTTGATCACTTTTTGCGGCTACTTTTGCGGAAAGTGGGGGAAAAACGCCCATTTCCCGCTGATTTCCGCCAATCCTTCCGCAAAATCTACCTAAAGATCCCTTCAATCCGTTGCCCTGTGCGGCTTCAGGCATTCCGCGACGCTATGGCGTCGATTCTCGCCATTTTCATTTGAACTCCGGTCCAAATGACACTGTATCCCAATACTCCGAACACATTGGTTACAGCTAGCTCAAAATCCGCAGGAGGGCAATCGAACGTACGGACTTAGGGCGAAACCACTCCCACACCAGCGACTGTGAAAACAACACTTGCCGCATCAGATACATCCCCGGGCGATCACGTTTCGCTTGCACCACGATCACATCCTGGCCGGTGAGCGCCACCGACTCTGCCGTCGCGCGCTCAAAGGGGCCTCCCGGCAAAATGACGGCGTCAATCCACCGTGGGCCATGGTCGGCGCCACGCGCCACGACTGGAAACTCAGCGACCAGCGTGCCGCCCACCCGCCGCCAATACGCTTAAATCATCGGGTCTTCTCTCTTGCTATGGGATCGAATGTCCATCCCCCCTCGTCCAGCGTGGCTACGGTTATGCCTGGCCGGCATCCCTTTCCACCCATCCGACTACAGTGCGGTTACTGGGCCAACTCGATGATTAATGCGGAATGGTCCGAGTATCTCAGTTCACGTTCCGGATGCGAATAGTGGCAAACGCATGGTCGATGCGGAAGCCATTCCCCACGTTGCTGTACCAGCTATACTCCGGCCGACTCCCGTTGATCAGACGCAAGGCATCCTGCCATCCCATCTTCCCTAATCGCTCCATATGCTGGACGCAGTGAAACGGGGTGCCCTGGGCATCCACGGGTAACCCCGTGTTAAAATCTCCAATGATGAGCGCAGGGCCATCCCGGAAGGATTCCGCATTCTGGAGAACTGTTTCCCAAAACAAGGTCTTGGTTCGCTTGGAGTTAATGGGGATGTGAATTCCCAAAATGCTAATCCCGTCTACCTCGACTTCCATTTTTGCCATTTGGCGGCAATTCATGGGTGGACACCGTGGCTAGCCAAAGACTTGGGCCGCCAAGGCGTAGAGGCCCTGACCTGTCGGCAGGGGACGCCCCAAGTAGGTCATGATCGGCGGTTCCGCGACCTTCACGAATCCCCTGCGCACGAGTTCGTCCGCGGCCCACTCGGCATGTGGACTCGGTACGTCAATGCGCACGGCATCCGTGGTGGAAGCCATGATTTGGGCCGCCAACTGTGACGCATAATGATCGTCACGCGCGACCAAGGGGCCTAGAATCCAATTGACGGGCCCTTTGATGCCCAAGGCATAGCCCATGACCTTGGCGTCATCCGTCGCAATCCAAGACGTCGCCGATTGCTGCCAACGCTGGCGCAAAAACGCCTGACGGTCCACGCCGAAGGCTGAGGCGTCGAGTTCCGCTACGCGGGCAAGGTCTTTAGCGTGCATCGCCTGCAACGCCACGGCACTGGCCACCCGCAGGTGAGTGGGGCTGCCCGCTGCGGTCCGGGAACGAACGTATTTATGTACCGTTGTCACGGCTTCAAACCCCATTTTTTCATAAAGGCCTCGACCGTCTGGCGTGGCCACCAAGGCCACACAACTCCCGGCGGGCATCGTATCCCGTGCGGCCGCCGTCACCGCATCGCCCAACCCCCGTCGTTGATATTGCGGATGCACAATGACCATACGTAAAAAGGCAAACGTCGGCGCATACGGCACAATGGCGGCGCTCGATACCAGGTCTCCATGCGACGTTTTATGACCAAATAGGCATCCGGCTGTCAGCAACGTGTTGACCTCCGCGGCATCGTAATCCCACCCCACCGAAGCCGATAGACGAATCAGGGCATCGATATCGTGGCGATCTAATTGGTATAGGTTCAGGTTCATCACAATCCTCCAGCTCACCCTTGAGGGGTGTTCGTGGCATATCCATGTAGTTCAGCCGACTCACAGGATTCTTCGGCAGGCTCGGCCACGCTATCCGGAAGCAGGTGTGTACGCATCAATCCCCTCGCGACCGTTGGATGTCGACTATAGACCACGACCGACCCCCTCACGGTTGGACAAAAGTGATAATATTCGCTCACGAATATCGATTTCACGGACCTGCTCCTCCTCGAAAAGAAAGGTAAATGCGCTCTCTGGGTAGCCCCATCATGTTAGCTTTAATGGGTACTGGACACACACCAACGCGTACTCGAATCTTCAACTACTTCTTCCGTAAATGCAAACTCCATCGGACTTTAGCATAGCGGGGTTGGCTTGTGGAATACATTAACAACGTTATCGCTGGGGTCCTAGCAGTTCAAGGTTACTATACACGCGGCGCCCCGAATCACTATCGCGCCAGGCGGAACTCGGATCCAGTTCCCGGCCATGTCTAGCAAAGGTTGTTCCGCGATAGCACCCATCTCCGTTGGGGGTGATCGGCGCGTACGATGACGGTTCGCAGACATGCCACCACCCTTGTCATTCCGGTAAGCATTCGCTAACTATACTGTCAGGATAGGCCCCACTACTACTGCCAGGGCCGACGAACGGCCGAAACCTGATTGAGCCAGCATTCTTGTGGGACTTCCCTCCCCGAATGCCGGTTATTTGCTGCGTGAACTAATTCTTCGCAGAGGACTATTACTTCGCGGTCAGCAATAAGTACCACTTACTAGTCTGGAGACATATGGCATACGACGGATGTTCACCGGGAACAGCGAATAGGTCGTAGTCCGACATGGCAAAGTTAGCCCATGACCCCAGCTTTCTTCCTGGATTCCGCAAGTAAGCTTTGCTCGCCACATAGGTGACGCGATGCCACATGATTCCCGCATATTGGCAAGACCACGCTGCCCGTGAGAGCCACAACCCGCGGCGACGACCGCCACGGATAGATGGCCATTCCCCAGGACGGTCCACCACCTAAGAGTCCGCATATAGCCGCTCCCGTCTTAACTATATGATGCGGTAAGCTCTGAGGACTCAACGCACTGAACCCCCAGCGTTATACCCCGAACACGGTTTGATTTGGCCTCGTTTCGCTCCGCAACATGCGGCCCTGATCACGGATTAGCTGTGTGAACTATCCGTGCACCAGTTCCATCCTCATGAAATCACACATTTGACGCTCATCGAATTTGGGGCTACACTGGGCTCAGCCAAACGTTAGGAGACGATCTCATGGAACTGCTTCGTGATGTGCATCTGGTTCGGTCCCCGGTGTTCGAGCTCATAGCTTCCATGTTTCGACTACAATGCCACGAACACCTAACGCGGCAGGAGTCCGCCGTCAGCATGGCCGAGTTCGATCTCGATCTCTGGGTGGAGCGCGTGCGCCAGGACCTGTCCGATTCGGATCGGGAGGATCTCCAAACCTTTTTTGACTTTGAGAGCTTCTTGGGTCTGGCCATGGTCCGATTCGCATGGCAAACCGACTCCTGGCGGTCCGTACGGGATTTTCTAGCCCAAATAGACCAGACCCCGGCGCACGACCTCTTTGCCGAGTTCCTGTGTACCGGGTATGCGCCGAACCGCCGCGTCAATGTGGCGAGTCCAGATGATGTACGCGACTACATCAATCAAACCAACCTGCCCCCGACGGAACGGTGGAAGCTAGCCTACCTGTACCTCAACGCGGATCGTACAAAAGAGCGATTCGGGCGCCTCGTTGCCCAATGCAACGACCGCTACTTTACGCGGGATTGGGAGCGTCTGGCGCAGATCGAGTCGGACAGCGCCGACCTTATCCGAGCGCGCATTCACACGCGCCGGGACCTCGTCGATTACTTCCCGTACATGGCGGGTCACCCCGTCGAGGATGCCCACACCACCGTCGTCCTGGCGCCGTCCGTCTTTTACCATGTCGACTCACTCTCCTCAAGCGCGGATGAGGGGGGCCTCTTTGTGACGCTCTACGGGACTGAATTTCGATCATGGTGGGAGATCGGCGCCGATGAACTCAGCGAGTTTCTGAAGGTCATCGCGGACGACACCCGAGTTAAAATCATCAAAACCCTCGGCACCGGGGCCTACTTTGGTTACGAACTGGCTCAGCGATTGAATCTTTCAAGCTCTACGATTTCTCACCACTTGGCGCAGCTGGCCACCATCGGCATTATCGTGCCAACCCGGCAGGAGAACCGCGTCTCGTACGAACTGAACCGCGATCGGTTGGCGACCCTCATGGCCTCCCTCACGACGGCGCTCACCCGCTAATTTTTTTCGGTTGAATGTTCGACGCTCGTCGAACGATTTAGAAGACAGGCAACAAACAACGGGGGTGTCTCGACAGGTTGAAACCGACGATCAATTAAAGGAGGAGCCCGATGAAACCGAATGCCTTTGGGCGCATTCTTAAGACCTATCCCGACGTGCGCCGCCTATGGCTTGGCGAAACGATATCCGCCTTGGGATCCAATCTATTCAGCATTGCACTGATGTGGTACGTGTTCGTCCGCACGGGATCAGGACTCGCGACGGGATTGGTCGCCGTGGCTAACTTCGTTCCCCAAGTGGCACTTGGCGCGTGGTTCGGCGTTCTCGCCGACCGGTACAATCGGCAACGCATCATGGTCTGGGGCAATGTCGCATCGGCTGTGTGCGCCGGGGCTCTTGCGCTGGCCGTCGCTGCCCGCATGACCGAGGTCTGGCCGGTATACGTAGCTACCGTTTTAATGGGCGTCGCCGCAACCCTTTACAATCCGGCTCGCGCCGCGATCTTTCCTGACATCGTCCCACAGGAAGACCTCTTAACGACCCATGCACTCTTTCATTCCTCCCGACAACTCGCCCGCATTGTCGGGGCGTCGGTTGGAGGGGTGGCCGTTGCCGTATGGGGGGCTGCACCGTCCATGGGTCTGGATCTGATCACCTTTCTTGCCGCCGCGGTGTTTGTCGCCCGCATGCGATCCCCCAGATCGCCCTCAAAACACCTCAGCCCTCCCCGAGCATCCGAGAGGACCCAAAGCGCGCGGGTTGCCTGGCACTGGATGAAACAGCGTCCCGTACTGCTGGTCATGGGGATTATCGGGATGGTCAGCAACATTGCGCTGGGGCCCTCCAACGTCCTCCCCCCCATGCTGATCCGTCAGACCTTTCATGCGAGCGCCGCGTCGTTGGGGCTTTTCGACGCCGCCATCGGGATGGGTATCGTCGCCGGGGGGATTATCATCGGCATGTTGACGATCAATCGGATGGGGCTCACCATGGTCTGTGCGCTCGCCATGGAAATGGCGGGCCTGTTGGGGGTAACTCTGTCGCCGAATACCCTGGTGGCCGATGTTGGAAATTTCGTGCTCGGTGTCGGTCTAGCGACCGCCAATGCCCCAGGCGAGACCATGATGCAGACCATCGTCCCCCAAGAGTTGTTGGGACGGGTGACTTCCCTCACGATGATGATGTCGAGCTTCGCCATTCCCATTACCTTCGGCGGGGTCGGTCTCGTAGGCGATGCCCTGGGACCCCATATGACGTTCGGGCTAGCCGCGGGATTGATGGCCGCCACGGTTGTCGCAGCGCTTATGGTGCCCGGAATACGCGCCTTTCGGTTAGACGACCACCGCGTGGCGCCCCGAAAGTTCGAGCCGAACGAGCTATCGGGGAGCGACTGATACCATGTTTTAGCGAACCGACAGCCGAGGTCGAGTCAAAAACTCAGTGCATATACGCCCCCGAAAGTACCTGATTAGGTTCATGAACTATTGCTGTCAGTGGGTGGCTGGCGACTTGGCAAGTCTCCTGAGAGGTCATGCATTGGGAGTGGCAATAAAGACAAATT
>DAHWKG010000139.1:0-17983 GCA_027343765.1 Sulfobacillus sp. | reverse complement strand
TCCTCTACAAGACTGGGGGCTCATCCCTCCCCCTGAACTTCCCGAACACGATATCATATCCCGTCGAAACAGGCCATCTGGTCAATCCTGCAACAAGTACCGCACCGCCATGAAATAGCCCATTTCGCCGAGGCCGCTGATTTGACCCTTAACCGCCGGCGCAATCAGCGAGGTGTGCCGAAAGGCTTCGCGACGGTAGATATTGCTAATGTGGACCTCGACCGCATGAAAATCAAGGCCGAGGAGGCAATCCCGCAGCACATATGACTGATGGGTCAGCGCTCCAGGATTAATCACTAGGTGTCGAATACCTTCAGTATGCCAACTCTCCAGGGTATCAATGAGTGCTCCCTCGTGATTCGACTGAAAGAAGTGAAAGTCGGCCTCAGGAAATGCTTCGGTTAAGTGCTGACCCAAATCAGCCAGCGTAAACGTGCCGTACACGTCGGTCTGACGCTGCCCCAAGCGCCCTAAATTGGGCCCATGCATCACGCCAATGCGGATCATAGGCTCGTTCCCGGGAGCGGATGGGCGTCAGCCAATGCTCGAACCCGCTTTTCCAGCGCTTCCCACTGGGGTTCGGCTTCCCGGATCACCGTCGCAATGATATCCGCCAATTCATCCATATCCGAAGCCCCTAAGCCACGTGTGGTCACCTGTGGGGTTCCGAGACGAATCCCGGAGGTCACCATCGGTTTCTCGGTATCAAAAGGAATCGTGTTCTTGTTGGCGGTGATGCCGATTTGGGCCAATCGTGCTTGGGCTTCTTTTCCCGTGATGCCGCTAGCCTTCGCATCCACTAGCATCAAGTGGTTATCCGTGCCCCCGGACACCAACCTCACTCCCCGGCTGATTAAACCCTCCGCCAACCATTGGGCATTAGCCAGCACCGCTTCTTGATAGCGGACGAACGCCGGCTCTAACGCCTCGTGAAAAGCCACGGCCTTGGCGGCAATAGCATTCATCAAGGGTCCTCCCTGAAGTCCTGGGAACACAGTTTTGTCTATCGCCTTGGCGTAATCCTGAGTGGTCAGAATAAAGCCGCCGCGGGGACCTCGCAACGTCTTATGGGTGGTCGAGGTCACAAATTGACTATGCGGGACAGGGCTAGGATGGAGCCCAGCGGCCACCAGTCCGGCGATGTGGGCCATGTCTACCATCAACAACGCCCCCACCTCATCGGCAATGGCACGAAAGGCGGCGAAGTCCCAGAGACGCGGATAGGCCGAAGCTCCCGCGACAATGAGAGCGGGCTTGACCCGGATAGCCCGCTCGCGCACATGGTCCATGTCAATACGTTCGCTCTCACGACCGACCTGATAGTGCTCCGCGTGATAGAGTTGGCCGGACACACTGACCGGGCTTCCGTGGGTGAGATGCCCCCCATGGCTCAACTCGAGCCCCAAAATGGTATCGCCCGGTTGTAGCACGGTAAGATACACCGCCAAGTTGGCGGGTGCTCCGGCGTGCGGTTGGACATTGGCGTGCTCTGCCCCGAAAAGCTGTTTCAAACGTGCACGAGCCAGGTCCTCTACCACGTCTACATATTCGCACCCCCCGTAGTAGCGCCGTCCTGGGTAGCCCTCGGCATACTTGTCGGTCATCACCGACCCTAGAGCCTCACGGACGGCAGGCGAGGTCCAGTTTTCGGAGGCAATCAGTTCCAGGTGGTGCTGCTGACGCGCCTCCTCCTGCTTAATTGCCTGAAACACCTGCGGATCGACGGACTCCAACCAGGACATTAAGATTCCTCCCCCGTTAATTGCTGCCATGTCAAGATGGGATGGCGAGCCGCTTCCGCTTCATCGAAACGTCGCACCACGGTATGATGGGGCGCTTCGTGGAGAACTTCCGGCTGCTGGTCAATTTCTCGATCAATGGTCTCCATGGCCTCAACAAATCGATCTAAGGTCTCCTTCGATTCGGTTTCCGTCGGTTCTACCATAAGCGCCTCGTCCACTACCAAGGGAAAGTACACGGTGGGAGGATAAAAGCCATAGTCGATGATGCGCTTCGCCACATCGAGGGCGCGCGCCCCCCGACTTTTTTGCCCCGTCAAGGACAACACAAACTCATGTTTGACCGTACGGTCGTAAGGCGTGCGATAATGGTCAGCCAGTCGCTTCGAAAGATAGTTGGCGTTCAGCACGGCCGTTTCCGATACGGCCTTTAACCCCTCCTGACCGTGCGAACGGAGATAGGCGTAGGCGCGGACTAACACCCCAACGTTTCCAAAATACGAGCGCACCTTACCAATAGACTTCCCTGGAGTATAATCCCAATAGAGCCCGTCATCCCCCTGACGAAGCCTAGGATAGGGAATATATGGCTCCAATCGGCGGGTCACTCCCACCGGACCGGACCCGGGTCCTCCGCCTCCATGGGGGGTGGAAAAGGTTTTATGCAAGTTCAGGTGCACCACATCAAACCCCATATCTCCAGGCCGCACCCGCCCCATTATGGCGTTGGCATTGGCCCCATCGTAATAGAGCAATCCGCCCGCCTGATGTACAATATCGGCAATGGTGAGGATGTCCTCTTCAAAGAGGCCCAACGTATTGGGGTTGGTCAGCATTAGCCCCGCCGTGGTATGGTCCACCATGTTGCGGAGCGCGTCCACATCGACGCCCCCTCGGGCGTTGCTCGGGACCACGCGAACCTCGAACCCCGCCATGGCGGCGGTAGCCGGATTGGTGCCGTGGGCCGAATCCGGCACCAAAATGGTGGTACGCTCCTCCCCCTGGTCACGGAGATAGGCTTTAATCATCAAAATCCCCGTAAGCTCCCCATGAGCTCCGGCCGCCGGTTGTAGTGACACCGCATCCATTCCCGAAATCTCCTTAAGGCCGTCTTCCAACGACTGAAGAAGCTTCAGCAGCCCCTGTACGGTGGTATCTGGTTGTAGGGGATGGACATCAGCAAACCCCGGCAGGCTCGCCGCCCAATCGTTCACTTTGGGGTTATACTTCATTGTGCACGATCCCAGCGGATAAAAGCCGGTATCCACTCCGTAATTTAACGTAGAGAGTTCGGTGTAGTGTCGCACCACATCATTCTCCGCGACTTCCGGAAGCCCGAGCGGCGTCGTACGAATCAATTCACGAGGCAGGTGCTCTTCAATCTGAAAACCGTCCAGGCTCTCAGGCGAGAGAAAGCGCACGCCGCGTCGGCCCGGTCGGGACTTCTCAAAAATCAACGGGATATCCATGCTTTGACCTCCTCGACCAATCGATCGCAATCCTCTTGGGTACGCCGTTCCGTCACCGCCAGCTGCCAAAGTCCCTGCCAAGCGTCATGGAACCGGCCCAGATGAAATCCGCCCAAAATTCCCCGTTCCAAGAGAAAGCGGTTCAACTGGTCGACGTCTCCCGGAACCCGCATGGCAAACTCGTACAGAAACGGACTCGCCGGCGATGGCTCACGCACCAGCCCCAGTTCACCCAAACGTCGCTCAAGATAGTGAGCCATCTGCGCTGAGGAAAGCGCGACTTCGCGAAGACCACTCGATCCCACCAGCGCCATATAAATGGTCGCCATTAGCGCGTTCAGGGAATGATTGGAGCAAATATTGGAGGTGGCCTTTTCTCGGCGGATATGTTGCTCACGGGCTTGTAGGGTGAGCACGAATCCTCGGCGGCCTTCAATATCTTGAGCCACTCCCACCAAGCGCCCGGGAATTTTTCGGACCAACGCCTTTTGGACCGCAAAGTAACCAAACGTCGGCCCACCATAATTTAAGTGATTGCCTAGCGGCTGCCCCTCACCCACCACGATGTCGGCGCCCATCTCACCAGGCGGCTTCAAGAGCGCTAATGCCACTGGGTCTGACGCGACCACGGCCAACGCGCCTACCTGATGCGCCAATTCAATAGCCTTCTGGGCCAAGGTGACCTGGCCCAGCATGTCGGGATACTGGGCCAATACGGCGGCCGTCTGGTCCCCAACTTTTTTTTCTAAATCATCCAGGCTGTCCGCCACCAAAAGACTGGAGCCGCGGGCATTGACGTACGTTTCCACCACTTTGAGGCTGTCAGGATGCATGCCCCTAAGGGCCACCACTTGGTTTCGCCTGCGCAACTGCCCAAGGGACAACAACGCGGCTTCCCCCACCGCCGAAGCCCCATCGTACATAGAAGCCTGCGCGGCATAGGTTCCCGTTAAGGACTGAATCATGCTTTGAAACTCAAATATCGCCGCCAACGTTCCCTGTGACAACTCGGCTTGGTACGGGGTATACGACGTCACAAACTCGCCACGAAAGGCCAACGCTCCGACGGCCGCGGGCACATAGCGGTCGTAGTAGCCACCCCCTAAGAAGCTTGGCACCTCGTTGACGTTGATGTTTTCCGAGGAAAGCCTCATCAAGTGTTGACTGAGTTGCATCTCATTCAAGGCGTCTTCAAGATTGAGCGGCCGCGCCAAGCGCGCCTTCTCGGGAATGTCTTCGAATAGTTCATCCACCGACTGAATCCCCAAGGTGTCCATCATCGCCTGATATTCATCCGGGGTATGAGGTATGTATCGCACCTTAGTCTCCTTCGGTATGTTTTGCGTAATCGTCAGCCGACATGAGGTCGCCCACCTCGGCGTCTTCCAGCTCAAAAATCCACCCATCGCCGTAGGGATCCTCGTTGATGAGTTCGGGATGGTCGGCCAAAGCCTGATTGACCTTCGCCACGCGCCCCCCGGCTGGAGAATACAAATCCGATACCGACTTCACCGACTCAATCACGCCGATGGCGTCCCCCGCCTCCACGCTCGCGCCGACTTCGGGCAGTTCAACAAAGACCACGTCACCCAAGGCATCCGACGCATAGGCGGTGACACCGACCCGTCCGTCGGGACTCATCCACTCATGTTCTCTGGTATATTTCAGGTTTTCGGGAATCGACATCTCCTATGCCTCCTTCGTGTTATCCGCTGGGCGCTGGGTACGGCGGTAAAACGGCGTCTTAACGACTTCCGCCGGAATGGTCCGACGACGCACCTCAACCTGCAGCGGAGTCCCCACCCTAGCGAAGTCTGGGCTTACTAGAGCGAGCGCAATCGGCAGTCCCAGGGTGGGCGACATGGTCCCTGAAGTGACCACGCCAACCGTCGACCCTTCGGCGCCTAAGACCGGATATCCGCCTCGAGCAATGCCGCCTTCAACCCGGAGCCCCACCAAGCGACGCCGTACCCCCTCTTGCTTTTGTTGCCAAAGCGATTCGCGCCCCACAAAGTCTCCTTTGTCCCACTTGATGAACATTCCGAGCCCAGCCTCAAGCGGGGTGATGTCGGCCGTCAACTCATGTTCATAAAGAGGCAACCGGGCCTCAAGGCGGAGGGTATCCCGTGCGCCAAGACCGATGGGCCGAACTCCCCGAGAAAAGAGGGCGTCCCATACCGTCTGCGTTTGGTCGGCTGGCAGATAGATCTCGAAGCCATCCTCCCCCGTGTATCCGGTACGGGATACCAACGCCTCGACTGAGGACACCTGGCCTCTTATAAAGTGGTAACTTCTCAAGGAATCCAAACGGGCGTCGGTCAACGTGGTCAGGACCTCTTCAGCCGACGGTCCTTGAATCGCAATAAGCCCGGTGGACTCGCTCTTGTTCCGAAGACTGACCTTGTCGGCACCCGGGCTATGGGTTATCCACTCCCAGTCCTTATCCAAATTTCCCGCATTCACCACCAGCATGAACGCGTTGGACTCCAAGCGGTAGACAAGGAGGTCATCCACCGTCCCGCCGTCGGGGTAACACATGGGCGTATAGAGTGCCTGTCCGACCTCCAAAGCCGAGGGCTGGTTGGTCACCAGATGATCCAAGAAGGCGCTCGCCTCGGCTCCCTTGACCTCAAATTCCCCCATGTGGCTTACGTCAAACATACCCACTTGTTCCCGGACCACGCGGTGTTCTTCCATGATGCCGCCAGGGTACTCTACCGGCATCAAAAACCCACCGAACTCCATCATTTTGGCACCGTGTTGACGATGCCAGCTCGAAAGCGGCGTTTCCCGCAAAGCGTCACCCCCTTAACTTTCCTGGCCATACGCATCCTCGCTTCATGATACCGTTACCCCGAGGCAAAGGGAATTCTCTCTTAGAGAATACTGCGGAACGCCTCATAGACCAGCTCCCGCTCCACGCCCGAGACCAGCTCGGGCGAGCCTGGCTGTTTCAATAGTACCCAAGTCAGCCCGTGAGCACGCGCCTTCTTGTCGCGATGGAGCCGCTCCCACAGGGCGTCAAAATCGACCGTTCGGGGGAGCGTCAAGGGAAGCCCCCACTGTCGAACCCATTCTTCCACGTGCGCTCTCACCGCCGGATCCAGCCCCAAAACCCGTTCCGAGAGGCGTAAAGCGGCCAGCGTTCCTAGACTTACAGCTTCACCGTGGCTCACCACTCCATAACCCCAAAGATTTTCCAAGGCGTGGGCGATCGTGTGGCCAAAATTCAGGAACATCCGCGGCCCCGACTCAAAAGGGTCCTGGTTGACAATGGAAACCTTCAGCATCGCCGCTTCCCGGATCACAGGCTGCCACACATCCAGTGTCTGGGGCCCCGGCATAGGTAACTGGCCAACCTGACGGTAAAGAGGATCTCCCGCGATAAGGGCTGACTTGATGATTTCCCCGAGCCCGGTACGCCATTCGTTTGCCGGCAAGGTCGTCAGAAAGCGGGGATCAAGCACCACTATGTCGGGTAAATGAAAGGCTCCCACCAGGTTCTTGCCAAAGGGTAGATTCACTCCCACTTTGCCGCCAATAGCCGCATCCACTTGCCCCAATAAGGTGGTCGACACGGCAACCCAACGAATGCCCCGAAGATACGTGGCGGCCGAAAACCCCAATAAATCGGTCGCCACTCCCCCTCCCATAGAAACTAAAACGGTGTCCCGGGTGGTCTTCTGCTCACCAAGCCACGCGTAAACGCGCGCCACCGACTCCAAGTTTTTAGCCGCCTCACCCAGCGGGAGCGACAGGACGGCTTCAGCACCCGTTTCCTGGGCGGTCTCGGTCACCCATTTAGCCAACGACGCATCAGCAATCAAAAGACGCCGGGGGCCGAGGTCTCGAACCGATTCCGACCACGAAGACCCAAAGAGAAGCCGCGATGACGATTCTCGACGATACGCGATAAGAGACTCAGACCCGGACATGTTTTTCGTCCTTCCACCATTTTGTAATGTCATCGGCGACCGAGGACGCCGAGCGAACCGACACGTCCACCGTCACATCAGAAAGCCGTTGGTAGGTGCGCCGACGCCCCTGAAAAAGTGCCTCGAAGGCCTCGAACCCTAGATTCGCGAGCGGTCGTTCGGGGCTCTGCGCCCGGGCGTAAAGCACGGATGCGGGCGCATCAAGCCAGGCCACCCAAAACTCCTCGGCAAGAAGACGCTGGCAATCGGGATCCATGGGCGCCCCGCCTCCCAGAGACACAATCGTCGGTCCGGGACTTTGACAGATCTCAAGCATCACCTCACGTTCCAAGGCACGAAATGCTGCCTCCCCGCGATCGCGAAAAATTGTCGCTACCGGCGCCCCAAAGCGCTCCTCAACCTTTCGATCCACGTCGACCCAGGGGAATCCCCACTGGGTGTGGAGAATCTCGGCCACGGTTGACTTGCCGGCTCCCATCATCCCAATCAGCGCGAGGCGATTAGAACTCTTGGGCATAGCGCGTCCACGCCTGAAGACGTTGGCTGACTTCCTTCACACTGTCTCCTCCAAACTTCTCCAAAATCGCATCGGCCAACACATGCATGACCATGGCTTCCCCAATCACCACCGCCGCCGGCACCGCCGTCACGTCGGAGCGCTCCACCGTCGCTAAGAATGGTTCTTTGCTCTCGATGTCAAATGAGCCTAAGGGGGACGTCAGGGTCGAGAGCGGCTTCATCCCCACCCGCACTTTCAGGGGCATTCCGGTCGTGATTCCACCTTCAAGACCCCCGGCGCGATTCGTGCGTCGCGTAAAGCCCGTCTCCTGCTCCCACCAAATCGCATCATGGACTCCGGAACCTTGATGCTCGGATTGGTCAAACCCTGTACCCACTTCGACGGCTTTCATGGCGGGAATGGACAACAAGGCCGCTCCAAGTCGTGCCTCCAAGCGCCGATGCCAGGACGCATAACTTCCCAAGCCTACGGGAAGGCCAAAAGCAACCACCTCAAAGGTGCCCCCTAAGGTGTCGCCCGCTTCTTTGGCCTGGTCAATCGCTTTCATCATGCGGCCGGCTACCTCTGGATCCACCACCCGCACCGGCGACCCTTCCGCCTGGCGAATAGCCTCTAGCGTCACCTCGCGCGGCTCTACGTGTACCGGTCCAATACTGACCACATGACCCGCGACCTCAATAGACAGGGAACGCAAGAAGGCCCGTGCCACCGCCCCCAACGCCACCCGCATGGTCGTCTCGCGTGCCGACGCGCGCTCTAGCACATTTCTTAAGTCACGATGGCCGTATTTGATGCCTCCCACCAGATCGGCGTGGCCCGGACGAGGCCGGGTGACAATTCTATCGGGCGTGCCGGCGTCTGGCGACATCGACTCACGCCAGTTCTCAAAGTCTCGATTGGTCACGGTTAAGGCGACTGGGCTGCCTAAGGTAAGACCATGCCGCACTCCGCCCCAAATTTCGGCCCGGTCGCGTTCGATGGCCATCCTGCCACCTCGTCCGTACCCCTTTTGGCGGCGCGCTAAATCTTCGTCAATCAGTTCCCGGGTCAAAGGCACTCCGGCCGGCACCCCTTCCACAATGCCCACCAATCCTGGCCCGTGCGACTCCCCCGCTGTCATGTAACGCCACTTCTCCATACGTATCCCTCCTAATGCACCAGATCTAGTAGTCCTACAAAGCCGCCGAATGCCAAAAACGGCCCCAGCGCCATTAATCCCGTGCCGCGCCGTCGCGCCGCTATGAGAAACAACGCATAGATGCCAGCGGCCCACATCCCCGCCACCATACTCACCAACCCGGCGGGATATCCCAAGCCAAAGGCCAGTACTCCTGCCAATTTGACATCCCCCATGCCTAATCCTCCATGGGTAACTACATGAACCGTTAAATAAAAAAGAAAAATCGCCATCCCTAGAATGGCCGACAGAAGCCAGCGCCCCTCTTGAAGTCTCACCGCTACCCCCCACACCAGCGCCGTGGCCGTGAGACGATTGGGAATGATATGGTGGCGGCGATCAACCACGGCGACCACCGCCAATATGGCGGTCAAAATAACCGGCCAAAATCTTGCCTGAGGAAAAACTAAGGCGGTTCCCGTCCCCGCCATTAGCGTCAACAAAGTCGCCGCTCGACGATCCGTTGAGGAAGCCTCCGCTCCCCACCAGGACGCTGTGGAATAAACCAAAAGCGATCCAACAAGGGCCCACGCTACCCCTATGACCACGCTTGGACCGCCTCCCACATGGCCTCTCTTGGCCCTTCTGTGCCAAACCAGCTAAGCCAACTGATGGCCGCCTGATCGACCAGCAACCCCAACCCATCAATAATCCGCGCGCCCGCCTTCTCAGCCCCATCGAGAAAAGTTGTCCGCCGCGGTCGATATACCCAATCAACCGCCAGACCTCCCGCCACAGGACGCGGCCATTGGGACTCGTCCCCCTCCCCCAGCTGCCCGAGAGGCGTGGCATTAACCACCACCGCCCACGACATCGGGGTGAGCCTCTCCTCCCACCGTAACGTCTTCTGGGTGAAGACCACCTGGCGGGGATTACGAGCCGCTACCCATACCTCGTAGCCGCGTCGGGACAACACCGCCGCCGTCGCCCGTGCTACGCCCCCAGCCCCGAGAATCAAGGCCGGTTCTCCGCTGGCTTGAGGAAGCCTCCGATAGAGAGCTTGGCAGTCGGTGTTCTCCCCCACCCACCCCTCTTTTGTCCACACCAGCGTATTGGCGGCACCCGACACCTGAACCCACTCACTCTGGCGAATAAGAAGCGGCAATACCGATTCTTTGAGAGGCCGGGTGAGGTTAACCCCTTGCCCCCCCAAGCAACGAAACGCCTCCAATTTCAGGACGAGCTCGGAGGGCGCGACTTCCGTGGGAAAATAAAACGCAGTACGGTTGGAAACGCGAAAGGCATAATTATGTAGGTTTGGGGAAAGCGAGTGGACAATCGGCTTGCCAAAGACTGAAAAGAGCGCTAACGACTCCGCCACGGGTCCTCCTTAAGTACGATGCTGCGTCGATAGGGGCTCATGGTCGGGTAAAAGCATGCGCTCCACCCGGCGCACCACCCGGGTTGCCCAATATTCCTGCTCATTCATGGGCCGCACCAAAATCGTGAACAAATTTAATCGATTGCCGCCCAGAATGTCGGTAAACACTTGATCCCCGACGACCGCCGTTTCACGATGGTGGGTGCCCATCTTACGCATCGCCAAGCGGAACGCTCGCCGCCGAGGTTTGGCCGCCTTGGCGATGGCCATGACCCCGATCTCGCGGCCAAAGAGTTCAACCCGTTCGCTGAGATTGTTGGACACGATGCAACTCTTCAACTGATGCTGGCGTACCTCCCCGAGCCATTCCATGAGCTCGTGCGAAGCATTCGGCTGATTCCATCCCACCAAGGTATTATCAAGGTCGAGAATAAGCCCCTTGACGCCCCGATTCACCAGGCGGGACAGGTCGATGTCATAGATCGATTGCACGAAAAGTCGTGGCTGAAGGATGTCAATCATACTCTTCGCTCCCCTCCCCACCATTCTGTGCCAGTATACCAGGAACTATGAGACCACAGCCAAATTGTCGATGGAAATTAGCCCAGTCGGGCACCCTAGTCGGGATTGGTTGACAATTCGCCGGACACAGATACACTGGAGCTAGGAATACTGAGTAAACTACTCAGAAATGGGTACGGATTAGGAGGCTTCTATGTCAACACCGGAACTAGCGATTCACGATCTTCATATGCAGATCGACGACAAACCGATTTTGAAGGGCTTGAGCCTGACGGTGAAGGGTGGCGAAATTCACGCCATCATGGGCCCTAACGGCACCGGCAAGACCTCGCTCGCACAAACCCTGATGGGCCACCCCCGTTATACCGTGACAAAAGGGCAAGTCACGTTGGACGGCGACGACATCACCGTCATGAGGACTGACGAGCGCGCCCGTCGTGGGCTCTTTCTTGCCATGCAATATCCGAGTGAAATTTCCGGCGTAACCACCGCCAACTTTCTTCGAGCAGCCATTAACGCCCGTCGCGGCGAGGGCAACAATATTTCCCTAAAGGAATTTCGCGACCGTCTTGACGAGGCGATGCGCTTTTTAGATATGGACCCGAAATTCGCCAACCGTTACCTGAACGAAGGCTTTTCCGGTGGGGAAAAGAAACGCAACGAGATTCTCCAGATGCTGATGCTGAAACCTCGCATAGCCATTTTAGATGAGATCGACTCCGGACTGGACATTGATGCCATCAAAGTAGTGGGTAAAGGGGTGAACTCCCTGAAAGGACCGGATTTTGGGGCGTTGATTATCACCCACTACCAGCGAATTTTAGACTACGTCAAACCGGACGTGGTTCACATCATGGTGGACGGACGCATTGTGAAGTCTGGAAACGCGAACCTGGCCGCCGAATTGGACAAAAAAGGTTACGAGTGGGTTCGCAACGAACTGGCCAAATCGGCCGGGCAGGCCTAAGGGGGGATGGGAATGGCTGAGACACTCACGACTGCAACAGAGGACACTTTCCGCGAGTGGATTCAATCCCGTGCCGCGATCGAACCGCAATGGGTCCAAGAACGCCGTCTAGCGGCGGCCGAGGCATCATTGAGGTTGGATTGGCCGAAACTGGAGCGGACGCCGCTTAAAAAGCGCAAGCTGGACCAAATTTCCCTCTTCCCCCATCATTCGCTCCAACCGGTGAAATCGATGGAACCGACCGGGGCTCAGTTGTCGGTCCGCTGGACGGGCGGGGACACGGTCGAGGTGAGTCTCCCGGAGTCGTTGGCCGAACGGGGGCTCGTGTTGCGGCCGCTGAAAGACGCCCTGAATTTTGAACCGGTCCAACAATATTTAGGAACGCTGATTGGGGACCAGGACGATAAGATCACGGCGCTGAACGCAGCGCTGTGGACGGCTGGCACTTATCTTTACGTTCCACCCCATTTGCCCGAACCGATAGCCATTTCTCTTGAGATCGATCTGGATGCCGAGGAGACGGCTCTCTTCAGTCGTAACATCGTTGTGGTCGGTCAAGGGAGTCGCGTCCTCATAACGGAGCGGCTCACCGGCGACGGCGGTCATGACCGCATGCTCTTCTCGCACAACAGTGAAGTGTTTTTGGAGGCCGGCGCCAGCGTTCAATTTGGATGTATCCAGCAGTGCCCGGACCGAGTGGAAGGCTTCATCCACCGGCAAGCCCAGATCCAAAATGACGCGCACCTCGAATGGCTCATCGGTGAGTTCGGTGCTGGGCTTCTGGTGGGAGACCATGTCACCCATCTTAAGGCGCCCGGAGCATCCACCAAGAGTATTACCGTCTTCTTTGGCACCGGCCAGCAACACCAGGACTTCACCGCCCGAAGTTTTCATCATGCCCCTTACACAAAAAGCGACATGGTGGCCCGCGGGGTGATGAAGGGACGTTCACGCTCGGTCTTTACCGGGCTGACGCAGATTGATCAGGGGGCCCGAGGCTCCGACGGCCGTCAAAAGGAGCAGACCCTTATGCTCTCGGAAGAAGCGCGCGCTGACGCTATCCCCTCCCTATTAATTGATGAGCGGGACGTCTATGCCGCCCATGCCGCCAGTGCCGGCCCGGTCGATAAAGGCGCCATCTTCTACCTGACCAGCCGGGGGCTGACCGAAAAAGAAGCCGAGCGCATGATTGTCCATGGCTTTTTGGCCCCGGTGATTGACGGCATCCCCATCGAGGGATTGCGTGCGGAAGCTTGGCAGGCGGTGGAAAGGAAGATTACACATGATTAGGCCCTTGGTCGACGTGAGCCGTGACTTCCCCATTTTGAATCGGAAGATCAATGGCCACCGCTTGGTGTGGCTGGATTCGGCGGCTACCTCTCAAAAGCCAACCCAGGTCCTGGAAGCGGTTGACCGCTACTATCACGAGTCCAACGCCAACGTCTTGCGCAGTGTTCACACCTTGGCGGATGAGGCCACGGAACAGTTTACCGGGGCACGACGGAAGGTCGCCGCCTTCATCGGGGCCACACGTCCCGAGGAGATAATCTTTACCAGGGGAACCACGGAGGGGTTGAACTTAGTGGCCCGTGGGTTTGGGGATTTAGTGGTCCATGCGGGCGATGATATCGTCCTCTCGCCGATGGAGCACCATTCGAATCTCATCCCTTGGCAGCAACTCGCGCAACGAAAGGGCGCCCGGCTGCGCTATGTGGAATTGACGCCTGAGGGTGCCATCACGGCCGACGCCCTAAAGGCGGTCATCTCCCCCAAAACGCGCATTCTTGCCCTGTCACGCATCTCCAATGTCTTGGGAACCATTAATCCCATTGCCGAGGCCGCGGAGCTGGTGCACCAAAATGGCGGCTTTGTCGTCGTTGATGGTGCTCAATCAGTTCCCCACGAACCTACCGAGGTCGGAGTGCTGGGAGCGGACTTCTTAGCCTTCTCGGGTCACAAGATGTGCGCACCCACCGGAATCGGGGCTCTCTGGGGCAAATACCGGCTCTTGGAACAAATGGAGCCCGTGATGTTTGGGGGGGAGATGATTAGCTACGTCGATCGAGAAACGGCCACATGGGCTGACATTCCTGCCAAGTTTGAGGGAGGAACGCCTAACATTGGCGGTGCCGTGGGCCTCGGAGCAGCCGTCGACTATTTGACGAAAATCGGCATGGACGCCATCTTTGAGCACAGTCAACAATTAGGCGAGACGGCTTTCGAGACCCTGAGCCAAATCCCCGGTGTGTCGGTCTATGGCCCTCGTCGCCCTCACGCCGGGGCGGTGGCCTTCAATATCGATGGAGTTCACCCCCACGATGTGGCCCAGGTGTTCGACGCCCAAGGTGTGGCGATCCGGGCGGGCCATCATTGTGCTCAGCCTCTCATGGCCTGGTTGGGCGTCGGCTCCACTGCCCGAGCAAGTTTCTACCTCTATAATAGTGATGAGGATGTTGAACGTCTCAAAGAGGCGATTTTAGAGACAAAGAGGTATTTTCGCCGATGAACTTAGATGACCTGTATCGGGAAACGATCCTTGACCATAATCAGACGCCACGCAACAAAAAACAACTGGAAAATCCGACTAAAACGGTCGGATTATTGAATCCAACCTGTGGCGATCAGATCCGATTGGATCTACAATTAGATCATGGCAAAGTGACAGATGTCGGGTTCACTGGACACGGTTGCTCGATTAGTATGGCCTCAGCGTCGATGTTGACCGACGCCATCAAGGGGCGTTCCATTGACGACGCTTTAGCTTTGGCCCGTCACTTCAAAGCTTTTTTAACCGGGACGCCGAGCCCCGTACCGCTGGGTGATTTGGAAGCGCTTCAGGGTGTTTCCCAATTTCCTAGTCGTGTCAAATGCGCCACGTTGGCGCACAATGCTCTTGAGAAGGCATTGACGGAGGACTAGCGCCGCCCCAAAAGGAGGGAGAACCATGGCATCAAAGCCGATTGTTAACGACGAGTACCAGTACGGGTTTAATGATGGCGATGTAGGGGTCCTCAAGTTTCAACGAGGTCTCACTCGCCAAACCGTCGAGGAGATCTCGCGCATTAAGAAAGAACCCAAGTGGATGCTGGACTTTCGCCTTCATGCCTTGGACGTCTTCTTTAAGAAGCCCATGCCCGGTTGGGGAGGCAACCTGGGCACCCTGAACTTTGACGATATCGTCTACTACGTGAAGCCGTCGGAAAATCAAGGCCGAACCTGGGAAGATGTGCCACAGGCGATTAAGGATACGTTTGAGCGTCTAGGCATCCCCGAAGCCGAGCGGAAGTTCCTGGCCGGGGTTTCCGCCCAATACGAGTCGGAAGTCGTCTACCACTCTATACGGGAGGATCTGAAAGAGAAGGGCATCATTTTTACCGACACGGATTCCGCCCTACGGGAGTATCCAGAACTGGTGAGGGAATACTTTGGCACCGTAATTCCGCCAGAGGACAATAAGTTTGCCGCATTGAATTCGGCGGTCTGGTCGGGCGGCTCGTTCGTCTACATCCCCAAGGGGGTCAAGACGGACATTCCGCTACAGGCCTACTTCCGTATCAACTCGGAAAATATGGGGCAGTTTGAGCGAACCCTAATCATCGCGGAAGAGGATTCGTTCGGCCATTACGTGGAGGGCTGCACGGCGCCCATCTACTCCAGCGAATCGTTGCACTCCGCGGTCGTGGAAATTTTGGTCAAGGATGGCGCGCGGATGCGCTACACCACGGTGCAGAATTGGGCGCCAAACGTCTACAATTTAGTCACCAAGCGGGCGGTCGCGTATAAGAACGCGACCATGGAATGGGTTGACGGCAACATTGGGTCCAAACTCACCATGAAGTACCCCTCCGTGTACATGGTCGGCGAAGGGGCCAAAGGCATGGTGCTTTCCATCGCTGTGGCGGGTAAGGGTCAGCACCAGGACACCGGTGCAAAAATGATTCACGCCGCACCTCACACGACCTCGACGATTGTGTCGAAGTCCATTAGTCAGCACGGCGGAAAGACCACCTATCGCGGATTGGTGCACTTTGCGCCCAATGCCGAAGAAGCGAAGGCCAACGTCAAGTGCGACACCCTGATCATGGATGATGATTCGACTTCGGACACCATCCCTTACAGCGAGGTTTCCAACGCCAATGCGGAGATGGAGCATGAAGCCACCGTCACCAAGGTCAGTGAGGAAGCGCTGTTTTACCTGACGAGCCGCGGTCTTTCGGATGAGGAAGCCACGCGTATGATTATCCTCGGTTTTATCGAGCCTTTCACTCGGGAACTCCCCATGGAGTTCGCGGTGGAGATGAACCGGCTGATTAAATTCGAGATGGAAGGAGCCATTGGCTAGTGGCGTTCACGCGCGTCATGAAGGCCGCCGAGGTCCCATCGGGCCAACCAACGTTAGTCGTATTGGGTGATACCGAGGTGGCATTGTTTCGGGTCGAAGATGAGTTTTATGCCATTGACGACTTGTGCAGCCACGCCGAGGCCTCCCTCTCGGAAGGCGAACAATACGGTTACATTGTTGAGTGCCCCCGCCATGGCGGGCGATTCGATATCCGAACCGGCAAGGCCAAACATTTTCCGGCATTTTCGCCGGTCCGCACCTTCCCGGTTAAAGTTGAAGACGGCGATGTCTATATCGACGTTCTGGACTGAATGGACTCCCCCCGAAGCCGGGGGGAGTTAATTTTTCTCCCTGGGCGCGCCCACATCCATTTCCCGAAGAATTTTTCTCACCGCCCGTTTCTCGATGCGGGAGACATAGCTTCGAGAGATGCCGAGCTTTCGGGCAATATCCCGTTGCGTCAGCCGCTCATGGCCGTAAAGTCCAAACCGCAAGTCGAGGACCAATTTCTCTTTGGGCGTGAGATCCTTCACGAAGTCCCGAATCCACTCCATCACCACGTCCACTTCCACCTGTTCGGCCACCACATCCCCTTCCGTGCCCAACACGTCCAGAAGCGAGATTTCGTTTCCCTCACGATCTACACCAATGGGATCATAAAGACTCACGTCTCGACTGCTTTTCTTCTTTAGACGTAGATGCATCAGTACTTCATTATCAATACAGCGAGCGCAGTAGGTGGCCAGCCGCACCCCTTTATCGGGATCAAACGAGTCGATACCTTTAATCAGGCCAATCGTTCCGATAGAGATGAGATCATCCGGATCTTCGCCGCTATTATGATATTTTTTCACCACGTGAGCCACCAATCTTAAATTGTGCTCAATGAGACGCCGTCGAGCCTCTAAATCGCCTTGTCTCAGGCCTTCCAGTGCCAGCCGTTCTTCTTCTTCACTCAGGGGCTGCGGGAAGGCATTGCCGCCAATATACCCCGCAAGCCACACGGCCCCACGAACGGTTGCCAGGACCACCAAGATGAGCGCGCCGATGCTGCCCAGCACAGAACCACTCCTTTACGGCATCGCTCAATGAGCCACACCAGGATTCTTTTATGCTATGCGCTGCACGAAAAGAGTGTGTCTGTCCGGGTCAGGTATGTTAGGGTGAAAGAAGCGGCTCGGATAATGGGCGCAAAAACGGTGAATGCTGGACCAAAAGCGCGGTCAACGCGAAGGAGGGCATTATATGAGTATCATTCAAGACAGCCTGAAACCAGAAATTGAGACATTCCTAGCGGGCTTGGATCGGGTCGTGACGGTCGACTTCTATCCCCATCCCGAAAGTCCTGCCAGTGCGCCCACCAAAGACCTCATAGAGGAGTTGCACCAGCTCGCCCCCTTTATCTCCCCGGTCTACCATTCTCCCGAGGAGAGTTCCCGCGAGATCAAATCGCCCGATGTGGTTGAAGGCCCCATCACCACGTTATCGGTCGATGGCCAATTCACCGGCATTCGGTATTTGGGGTTCCCAGGTGGTCATGAATTCGGGGCTTTGCTAGCAGACTTGCGCGACTTGTCTCATGGGGAACCCGTGCAATTAAGTCCCGAAACCGTACACTGGCTGCAAGGACTCACGCGTCCTTTGCACCTTGAGGTCTTTACCACCCCCACTTGACCCTATTGCCCCCAGGCAGTTCGCCTGGCTCATCAGATGGCCCGCGTCAATCCCCGCTGGGTATTAGCCGACATGGTGGACGCGGCCAGCTTTCCGACGCTGTCGGGCCGTTACAACATCGCCAGCGTGCCCGCCACCATCATTAATGGGGAGGCGCAACAAGTCGGAGCCGTCCCGGAAAGCCAGTTGGCCGAGATGATTCGCCAACATCTGGAACACCCGTAGACAATGTACGCTCTCTCTTGAGCCCGCATAGGGTCCCAGGGGAGGCGAAAAAATTGATGAAATCCCTGTCCTTGGCACTGTCCGGCGGCGGA
>DAHWKG010000134.1:0-4705 GCA_027343765.1 Sulfobacillus sp. | reverse complement strand
AGTTAGGCGTCCAAAGCTTTCCCACGCTGGTTCGTTTGCAACACGGTCAGGAAGTCGGACGAGTTGTCGGACTGCGTCCGGAAGCCGAATTGCGGCGGGCACTCAAACTATGACTTGGGCCACATACGCCATCGCTCGCCTCCAAGCGGGGCAGTCGGTGGTCATTCACCCGCGTGGTCACTCCATGCGCCCGCGCATCCAGTCGGGTCAGGCAGTAACCGTCGAGCCTCTACAGGATAGCTTGCCGGAGATGGGCGACATTGTGCTCTGTCGCATCCACGGGCGTGATTATCTGCATCAGGTATGGGCGGTGGGGCCGCGTGGCTATCTCATCGGCAATGCACGCGGGAATCACAACGGCTGGGTATCGCGCCGCGCCATCTTTGGGCGGGCTGTGATTTAGTGAAATTGGGGAAATTCTCTACGACTCTGTGCATCTTCGCGGTTCCACCAATGACGGGCCATCGGACCGAACCGTGCCTGGTGAGCACCCCCGCTGGGGGTGCTGTGTATGAGCGTGTCTTGACTTTACCATACCCCTCAGAAATCAGGTGATCTACATGGCTACTGCTCTTGAGTATGATTACGACACCTCCAAAGCGTCCGATCGGTGGGACCTCCCCGATGTCTTACTGGTCCCCATGGACTCGCTGGACGCCTATTTTTTCAGCGTGCATGAGATTCCGCTCTTAAGTGCGGCGCAAGAACGCGAGTTGGGCCTGCGGTATCGCGCCGGGGATACGGATGCCGCTCTGTCCCTCGCTGTCCACAATCTCCGGTACGCCGCTCAATGCGCCCGGAAATGGGAATATTACAGCAAAACCGAACCGGTGTGGTCTTTGTCCGATGCCGTCCAGGCGGCCAACAGCGGCCTCTGGCACGCCGCTACAAGGTTCAATCCCGACATCGCCCGATTTACAACCTATGCCACCAACTGGATTTTCCAAGGGTGGCAGCGAGAACGCGCCACGTTTTTCTGGCAAATTCGCTTGCCGGCCCATGCCGTCCAAGAGCAGCTGGCCTTTCGCCGGGCGATGGAGGCTTGGGAGCACACGCATCACCAAGAGGCCACGGCCGAAGACCTCGTGGGTCTTCTGGGGTGGTCGCTTCCCAAGGCGGTGTTTTGGTTGCACTGGGCCGCCACGCAAGACGCTCCGTTATCCCTGGATATGCCCCGGCGCGGGGACGAGGACACCGACCCCACGGGATGGGTGGCGCAGATCCCGGATGACCACGCCGACACCGTATGGGATGTCATCACGCGCCACGGTCAAAAAGACGCGGTGGATCAGGTGCTGGGGGTCTTAAAACCCCGGGAAGCGGACGTCTTGCGCTTACGTTATGGATTTCACGGGGCGCCCATGACCCTCCAAGAAGTCGGCGAGGTTTTTAAGCTGACCCGCGAACGGATTCGTCAGATTGAAGCCAAGGCACTCAAAAAGTGTCGGGCTTGGTCGGACGCACACCCCGAAGTCGCCTTGCGCGACTGGTTGAGTGTCTGATGTTCGGCATCGCAAGATCGGGTACCCCCCGCTGGGGGTACCTCAAGGTTAAGGTGTTTTGTAATCGTGTAGAGGAGGGGTCCCATTGATCATAGAGACGCAGGCGGTTCTCGGCGGGCAAGTGCTGGGTCGTCGGAGTCGGCAAGAAGACGCCTGGGACTCCGGAATGTCCCCCGCAGGTCCGTGGGCGGCCGTCGCTGATGGGCTCGGGGGCCATGCCGATGGAGACCGGGCTTCCCAATGGGCCTTGGTAGCACTCCGCGCCTTTATCGACCGCCATCCCGCTCCCCCAGGCCCACTGGATCTCTGGATGCGGGATGGCGTGAAGGCGGCTCACGAGGCTGTCCGAACCCTTGGCCGGCGTAATGATCCGCGCCCGCCGGCCACCACGCTCTTGTGGGCGGTGTCCCAAAGAGACCAACTCTGGATGGCTCACGTGGGCGACTGCCGGGCTACGTTTATTCGCGGAGAGAACGCGAAGCCTTTAACGCTTGATATGACGCCTGCGGGCGAACGCGTGTGGCGTCACGAGGCTCCGTGGGACTCCCAAAACACGGCACCCGACGCCCACCAACTGGTGTCGTGCCTCGGCATCGATCCGGTGATCGTGGAGGTGTTTCCGGTCAGCTGGCAATCCGGCGATGCGGTGGTGTTGGCCACCGATGGCCTCAATCCGATCCCGGTGGGCGACTGGCCAGCCATTCTCGCTACACCAGATCCAGTGGCTACGGCGTTAGCCCAGGGGCCGTTTGCCGATAACGCGACGCTGGTGGTGCTCCAACATGCCTAATGGGGCTCCGATCACAGGATCATGAGGCCGCAGCGCTGCTGGGGCCAGGGGTGTTCCATTATAACTGGTGGCGAGGTGCTGAGGATGATCGATTGTGCAGGGGTCAAACAACAGGTCCGCATTGAGGACGTCGTAGGCCGTTATGTGGCGCTCAAACGGCATGGGACCTGGTATCTCGGACGCTGTCCGTTTCACGATGATCACCACCCGAGTCTCGTCGTCTGGCCGAAAACGGGGCACTGGAAGTGCATGACCTGCTCTCCGAAACGGGATGACGTGATTGGGTTCGTTGCCCAAATGGAGCATTGTTCGCTGGGAGAAGCCGCCGATCGACTGGCGCAGTCCGAGCATCTCACCCGGCCGGTCTCACGTCCGCGTGTTCAGCCCCAGCCTCACGTCAAGCCATCTTCCACTGCCTTGGCGTCTTTGGCCGATCGTGATCGTGTCTACCGGCAACTCCTGCACCACTGGGGGTTATCGGCGGGGCATCGTCAAGCCCTCCAACGCCGTCGGTTGGCTTCCACCACGGTAGCCCAGGCCCAATTCGCCAGTGTGATCCCGGGGCCCATCTTCGACCCCGGGGTGGCCGGGATTCCCGGGTTTGTCGGTGCGGGGGGGCGGTGGCGGATTCACGGACCCCTCGGCATTGCCATTCCCGTCTCGGATATCGATGGACGTATCGCGGCGATTCACGTCCGCACCGACGGCACCCACGGCGGCAAGTATCGCTGGCTCTCGACGGCCGATCTCCCCGGCGGTGCCGCCTCCGGGGCTCCGATTCATGTCGTGCGCGGCTTGGATGCCGCTGTCTGGATTACCGAGGGGCCCTTGAAGGCGATTGTCGCTCAACAATTTCTCGGGCACACGGTGCTCGGGGTCCCAGGGGTCTACGGCGGGCAGGCAGTCACTGAGATCGTGGCGGCGCTACGGCCATCCCGTGTCGTGATGGCTTTTGACCAAGACGCCGATCCTGCCACCGCCCAATTAGTCCATGCCCAAATGCTCCGGTTGGCCACCGCGCTTCGAGACCAAGGGGCCGACGTGGTGCAGGGTGTTTGGTCCGGACCCAAGGGGCTCGATGATGCGCTAGTGGCCGGCTCGAAAGTGACGTTTGCCGCGATCTAAAAGAGAGCAGGAGGTGATCATGATGGCCATCTATCTTATGGCTACAAATCATCCGAATCAAAGCGATGGAAAGGGGTGACTACTATGGATCCAGACGCCCTTACGTTAGCTCGATCCTATTGTGCAGAAGCAGGGATGTCGCACGTTTCGGTTCAATGGGCTGAGGAGCCTAAACCCTATTCGAGGTCAAATGAGCGCACAATCTTTTTAGCTCCGTCTGCCAATCAGTGGTCTGCTGCAGATGTCCGATGGACCGTCTTTCATGAGCTCGGCCATATCGCGGCATTTCACGTGAAAAAACGCCGACGACGGGCGCGGTTGTTTTACGGAATCACTCTCGTCATAGATACGGGGGTATGGCTCGTTTTTTCGTTGCTCATCGGTTCGATGAATCCTTTTGTTAAGGGATTTCTTACCGTTCCTATATCGTTGGGCGCTGTAACACTTTTGGTTTTTCTTCTTGAGCGCTTCGACGAATATACAGCCGACGCGTTCGGTCTTGCTTATGGATTAACTCCCGAGCTTTTGGAGGGAATGTTGGCAAGAAGTAGAGCACAAGAAGGGGCGGATGCCGTGACTCTAGCTAATGTTTGGTATTCTGGGCATCCAACACACACACAACGTGTCAATGCGCTACGGCGGCGCATTGCGCGGAAGAAGATTCACGAAACGTCTCATCGCGCCAATTAAGGGAGGGGTACCATGTGGGTCGAATATACTTGAATGTTCCGTTTGATGAGAAAGACGATGCAAAACGTTTAGGCGCACGATGGGACGCACAAAGAAAATCTTGGTATGTGCTGGAAAACCATGATCATGATTTATCACAATTTGTGCGATGGGGATCGCCACGACCGGATTTTCTTTTACGCGCCGCGCAGTATTATCTCGCCGAAACGACTGTTCAATGCTTTATGAAGAATTGTCAAAGCTCTACCCGCGTGTACTCCGTGTTGCTACCAAAATCTTTTGAAACGTGGGAACCAGAACAACATGGCAGTGATGTGGGTTGGTGGTTGTCGTGGGACAATCCGTCTTTTGTATCATACGCTATGGAACTTTCTGAGTCGGTTAGAAACGACGTCATGCAATTGACGAAAAATTATTATCCCGATTTCAGTAAGACCATGAATAGCATCTATTGGATGAATCACTGTGACTCTTGTGGTATCAAACAAGGGGATTGGCCCTTACACGATGAGCCTGGGGGAGGCTTTTTCCCTACTGATACGGTAGAGGCTCGACGTATCACGCTTCGGCACATATCGAATCCTTTTCTAGGACACGG
>DAHWKG010000128.1:0-3226 GCA_027343765.1 Sulfobacillus sp. | reverse complement strand
ACATTGATCCATAATTCCCCCAAAATAGGATGAGGTGATGGGTCATGACACACGAGGAACACGAAGCGTTACAGGAAGTTTGGGCAGAACGGGTAGCGGACTTTCAGGCCAGTGGTCAAACGCGGCCGCAATGGGCGGCAGCCCATGGAGTGACCGTTCATCAATTAGCGTATTGGCTCCGCAAATTCCGGGCAGCGACTCAGCATGCCGCACCACCCGCTTGGGTGGCGTGGCCGTCGCCAACGGCGACGAACCCGGGGGCCACATTGATCGTCCGCATCGGTCCCGCAGAAATTCGGGTCGGTCCCGATTTCGATCCGCCCTTGTTTCAAGCGGTTGTCCGGGCTCTGTCGTCATGATTATCGGGGGGACGAGCCGTCCCGTGTATTTGGCGGTAGGGGCGACCGATTTGCGGAAATCCATTGACAGTTTGGCTGCCTTGGTCCACAGTACCTTCCACTTGGATCCCTGTAGTGCGGCGCTCTTTGTCTTTTGCAATCGGGAGCGCAACAAACTGAAAATTTTGGAATGGGCCGATCATGGCTTTTGGCTCCATTACTTCCGGTTGGAACGCGGCCACTTAGCGTGGCCGATGACGGCCACGACCTCGCCCCAGGCCATTACGCTGCGCCAATTGCAGTGGCTTTTGGATGGACTATCCCTGGAACAACCCGCAGCGTATCAAGCCTTGCGTCATCGGCATGTCCTCTGATCGAGAAAAATTTCGGTGGGACAAGGAATTAGGCCTTCGGGTGGCGAATGATACTTTATGATGTCATCCGAACGTACCGTCGAACAATGGGCCGCCGAAGTCGCCCGTCTAGAACGCCAAATAGCCGAACTGCAGCAGCGCGTGCAGTGGTATGAAGAACAGTTTCGCTTAGCCAAACATCGTCAATTCGGGGCTTCCCAAGAACGGTCTGATGCCCACCAACTGCACCTTTTTAACGAAGCGGAAACGCTGGCGGGATCGCCGATGGATGCTGCCCAAGAAACCATCACGTATACGCGCAAGAAAAAGACGGCGGGACAGCGCGAATTAGCCTTAGCTCATCTGCCCGTAGAGCGCATTACCTACGATCTTCCAGAGGGTGACCGGGTCTGTGACACCTGTCACGGCCCCCTGCATGCGATGAGCCAGGAAATCCGTCGAGAGTTGCAAGTCATTCCCGCGCAAGTCAAAGTCATCGAACATGTCCAAGAAGTTTACGCGTGTCGGCAGTGTGAGCGCGACGCGCTCACCACGCCCATCAAAACGGCTCCGATGCCCCGCCCGGTCTATCCCGGAAGTTTGGCGTCCCCGTCCCTTTTGGCTTTTACCCTCCACCAAAAATTTACCGAACATCTGCCTCTGTATCGGCAGGAACAGGAGTGGGCACGCCTTGGCGTGCCGTTGTCCCGTCAGACCTTAGCCAACTGGGTTATTTATGCCGCGCACACGTGGCTCAAACCCGTCTATCGGACGTTGAAGCACACCTTGGTTCAACAGGATATCGTGCAAGCGGATGAAACGACGCTGACCGTACTCCATGAAACGGGCCGCCGTGCCGAGCAAAAATCCTATATGTGGCTCTATCGAACGGGACGAGAGGGTCCCCCGATTGTGCTCTATGAGTATCAGCCGGGACGGCAGGGGGCCTATGCGCGACAATTTCTGACGGGCTTTCAGGGTTACTTGCAATGTGACGGCTATGTCGGCTATCGCGAGGTCCCGGATGCCACGCTGGTCGGCTGTTGGGCGCATGCTCGACGGTATTTTGTTGAGGCCCTGCAAACGTTGCCTCCGGCGGCCCGCGACGGCCCGAGCGCCATTCGGGACGGACTCGAATTCTGCAACGCAATCTTCCGCATCGAACGAGATCTGCGGGATGTCTCCGCGGCGGATCGGCACACCGCGCGGCACGCGCGGAGTCGCCCGGTTTTGGCTCGCTTTGCGCAATGGTTACGTCGGCAAAAACGGCACTCCCTGCCCCAAAGTCCCTTGGGCAAGGCGGTGACCTATTGCCTGAATCAATGGAAACCGCTGACGCGATTTCTCGAGGATGGACGGCTCGAGGTGGACAACAACCGCAGTGAACGGGCCATCAAACCCTTTGTGACGGGCCGCAAAAACTGGCTCTTTGCCAACACGCCGCGCGGAGCGCAAGCCAGCGCGATCACCTTGAGTCTCATTCAAACCGCCAAAGAAAACGGCTTGGAACCGCGTGCTTATCTCCAATATCTGTTCGAACAATTGCCGCAACGCGACCTCTCGAACGCCGCCAGCTGGGCCGACTGCCTGCCCTGGTCGCCGACGCTCCCGGCCCACGTCAGAACTCCTGCCAATCCGGCAACCCCTTAAGAATTCAGAACACACGAGAATCCCCACCGCAAGGTGGGGATTATTTGACGCTTACGGTATCCCAATCTTCGGGCGTCGCCGTGAGGCGCAGATGGGCCGCGGTGAGGCGGCGACGCAGCTGGCGATCGTGGCGGGCGGCCCATTCGGCATCCGCTAACAGCCCCAAGCGATCGTCAAACGCTAAGGCGAGACAGGCGGGATCCGCCTGCTGACGGCGCCATTCCGCCGCCATGGCATCGAGGCCCAGTTGATGCAGGCGGTCTTCAATCGAGTGCGTTAACATGGACAGTCTCCTCCTTGTGCTGGAAATACGCCGCTCCGCGGATATTCGCGTGATCGGGCGGCGTGGGCCGCGCCGTGGGTTGCCGGGCGGCGGCGCAATAGGCTTCCACATGCGCTACCGAATAGGTCCGGGCGGCCAGCGCTTGCGCGGCCGCCTGTTCCAACAGGGCGGGACCATAGCGGGCCGCACAGCGCAGGATGCCCTGGCAGCGGCGCTGGATGGACTCGGGGACGCCCCCGTGTGCGATGATCGCCTCAATCAGGGCCCGCGTCTGGGGGCCGATAGCCGCCGCCTCGGTGCGCACCTGATCCGGGTCCCACCCTGCGAGATAGGCGCGATGCGCGGGCGGCAGATGATCCGGCATGGTATGTGTATTTGGTCAAGAGGAAATCCCCAGTTTGAGCAAAAAAATTCCCCACCCGGGGGTGGGGAATTTGGGCCCATTAGGGCTCCTTCATTAAGGCATGTTTCATCCGATAACTGTCACCATCAAAGAGGAGTAGGTGGCCGTGGTGGGCCAGCCGGTCGATCATCGCCGCGGTCATTTGGTCGTCGGTAAAGATGGTACCCCATTTGGAGAACTCCAGGTTGGTCGTGATGAT
>DAHWKG010000132.1:0-4341 GCA_027343765.1 Sulfobacillus sp. | reverse complement strand
GGGGCCGGGAATGGGGAGAAGGCGGTCATGCTGCTCCGGCACCTGGAGAATCCGTCGCTTTATGTTCCCGTCGACATTTCTTCGGCGAGCCTGGAGATTTCGGTAAACCGTATCCGAAGGACCTTTCCCACCCTCGCTATTGAGCCTGTGGCGTGCGATTTTTCTGAGGGTCTGCCGTGGCCGTCGGACATGCATCCTCAGCGACGCTGTCTCATCTTTTTCGGCTCAACCATTGGCAACATGGAGCCGCATGAAGCCGAGCATTGGCTGGCTCGCATGCGTAAGGCCTTGGATGCTGGGGAACGCTTTCTCATTGGGGTCGACCTAAAAAAGGATCCTGCCATCCTTGACCGGGCTTACAATGATGCCGCGGGGGTGACGGCGGAGTTTAACCGCAACGCCTTAAGACACCTAAACGAAGCTCTTGGGACCACATTCGATGTGGACATGTGGCAACACGAGGCCTCCTATAATCCCCAGCGCGGACGGGTGGAAATGTACCTGGTTGCGACTCGAACGGAGAGGGTGCGGATTTGTGGCGAGCTTTTGACATTTTATTCCGGAGACCGAATCCACACCGAGAGCTCCTACAAATATCATATCGATGAGTTTATGAAGATGGCGCGGCATGCAGGGTATGAAACGGACTGGGTGTGGACAGACGACAGTGGTTGGTTCAGCCTTCATGGTCTTCGTGCCATTTGAGTGTTGTTTTCAGCACTGGTGGTATGGTGTTATTCCGGCGCACGGGATCTGGAATCCCCGATTCAGATAAGGAGGCGTTATCAACGAGTACGCTTGAACTGAAGCCAGCGCGAACGGCGCTGGTGGTAATAGATCTACAACAAGGAATTACCGCGCTCCCGACCGAACCTCGTTCGTCCGAGGAAGTTATCGCCAATGCGTCGCGACTGGCGGAGGCTGTCCGAAATGCGGGTGGGTTGGTGGTATTAGTCCATGTCGGGCCGTCTCCTGAGGGCCGGGACGCCTTAAGTCCCCTGACCGACAATCCGCCAGTCGAGCGGGGAAAGCCCCCGGAAGGCTGGGACCAAATTGTCCCTCAAATGGGACCTAAGCCGGGAGACCACGTGGTCAGAAAGCGGCAGTGGGGCGCTTTTTACGGGACCGATCTTGACCTCCAACGTCGTCGTCGTCGCATTGACACCATTTTTATGACGGGAATACCCACAAACATTGGCGTGGAAAGTACGGCGCGCGATGCTTATGAGCGTGGCTACCAGCAGATCTTCGTGGAGGATGCCATGGCCGACCTGTCTGGAGAGGCCCACACATTCTCGCTCGAGCACGTGCTGAGACGTATTGGCCGGATTCGGACGACCGCTGAGGTTATCGATGCGTTAAAGAGGTAGTGAACGTGAGGGACACGGCCTCGCGACGGCTTGTCTCCTACCTATGTTGCAACGGGGTATCGTGACTCGTTGTGGTGACGAGAGGATACGCTATTGAAAACGAGGGTTGGGGCCTTGAGTGGGGGGACAGACGAGGATGCAGGACGCGATAGGGCGGGTGTCGGCGGGGCGCCGGTCGCGCGTGTCCAAAGTTCCCGAGATAACCATTTACTTTTGGATTGCCAAGCTCTTGACGACGGCTATGGGCGAGGCCACCTCAGATTTCTTCGTCTATCATATGAACCCGTATTTGGCGGTGATCATGGGTGCCATCGTGTGGGCGCTTGCCATGTGGCTGCAATTTCGAGCAAAACGCTATTATGCGCCATTGTACTGGTTTGCGGTGACGATGGTGGCAGTGTTTGGCACCATGGTGGCGGATGCCACCCACGTGGCCTTAGGAGTACCGTACTACGCTTCAAGCACTGCCTTCGCCATGATTTTGGCGGGGGTCATTATTGCCTGGTATAGCTCCGAGCGCACCTTATCCATTCATAGTATTTATACGCCACGCCGTGAGTTTTTCTACTGGGCGACCATTCTTTCCACCTTTGCTTTGGGCACCGCGACCGGCGACATGACGGCGACTACGTTGCACTTAGGATACCTGGTATCGGGCATTTTGTTCACGGTGCTCTTTTTTGTTCCCTTTATCCTCAAGCGGACCATCGGCTTGAACGGGATCGCAGCTTTCTGGATTTCCTACATCTTAACCAGACCCCTCGGAGCATCCTTCGCCGACTACTTTGGTATGCCGAAGAGTTTCGGTGGGCTGGGTTACGGGAAAGGGCCGGTGGCCCTCCTTCTCACGGGAGCGATCATTGTTGTGGTGGGTTTCCTGACGGTGACTCGTTTGGATGTGCAGCAAAATACTGGTCGGCGGTAGCCACCGGCACCGGACACGCCGAAAGCGTAAGTACGCGCACTGCGCTAGTTGGCCAAGGCCTTTTTTGGCCATGTTAGTAAATCCCTAGGGCGCTTCCGGCGGGTGCTGTTCCTCAGATTGGGGAAGGTGTTACCTATGGTAGGCGTTACCCTCCCGCACGGGTTCGGCGCGCACACCCGTGTCAGGCGTGTGTCGTGTGTTCGTCCGCTTTTTGGGTGCCTCATGATATGGTAAGGCCCGCTGGAGGCATGCTATCACTCGATGGCCAAATGTGGAGACGGTAGAATGCTGACTTCATGACGGCCGAACGACATCGCCCTCCATTTCTATCACCGCTGGGCAGTTGAATGGTACCAGCAAGAATGCCATAGACATCATCAAGCAAAATAGCTGGCCGTCCCCTCAACACAGGAAGGCTTCCACAGCCACGCCTTCTGCTGCGCAACGTTCGGACAGGAAGGCGATCGGGGCGTGGGCTCTCGCTATTTCGGGGATTCTGATAAACGTCTGCATTGTCGTGGCCGTGCCGGCCAGTGTTTGGCCAAGATATTCCTCCCCCAGATGAATGTGCCACCACGCGGTTGCATAGGGTTTGGCAATGGCGTGGCCGGGGGTGATGTGCATGCGAAAATCAACCAGGCTTCGTCCGGGCCTCGTAGACGCTCTCATTGTCGCGGTGCCTAGTGTATTCCTGGCCTGGTGTTTAATCTCTGACCACGAAGTCGCCTGTGTGGTCGTCGCTCTGATGATGCCGATCGTCGTTCCCGTTTTTAGACGACGAACTGATCGCACCTACCCCGATCTCACCATGGGCTACATGGTTGGAGGTACGGTGGGCGGACTCATCGGGGGAATTCTTGTGCGGCTATTTTGCGTGCCAGCATCCATGATGCCCATAATGATGTGCAGCATGGCTGGCATGGTGGGGGGAACCGTTGCCGGCTGGGGAAGTGGCTGACGAAGTTGACGAGTCTGCTCTCCCCTGAGGTAGGCCCGAAGGTGCTGTCTCTCCAAGGTTTCCGATGGCCGCTTACTTCTCTCGTGTCTTTTTGCCACTCAAGCGGTAGATTGCTCATCCGACGAAGGTCACGGCTGGGCTTCTACCGGTTCAATCTCCTCGGCGTGTTTAACCTTCAATAGATTTGCACACACTCCATGTAATGGGGTACGATACTTATAGGGAGTATGAGTAGGAAGGATCGATTATGTACCAATACGAACAGGACAAAGAGAAACTGATCGCACGGCTCAAACGGGCCGAAGGGCAGGTCAAAGGCGTGATGCGCATGGTGGAGGAAGGGCGCTATTGCCCGGATATTCTTCAGCAGGTGGCAGCCGTTACAGCAGCTATGGATGAAGTGTCGCTGATTTTGTTACGCTCTCACATTAATGGGTGCGTCAAGGACGCCATTGAACAGCATCAGGGCGACGAGCCTATTGAGGACCTCATTGCGGTGGTGCGTAAAGTCATCCGCCGATAGGAGGGATTTTCGTGGCTGAGTTAGCGGAACAAGAGGACCGCAATGGGCCGGCCGAGGTTCAGCTAGATATCGCCGGCATGACCTGCGCTAGTTGTGTGCATCATGTTGAGAAGGCCTTGGAGAAGGTTCCGGGGGTTGACGGTGCGGACGTGAACTTGGCTTTGGAGAAAGCGCGGGTCACCTTCGACCCCGCCGTTGTGGGCACGACCGACTTCGTTCGTGCCGTATCCCAGGCGGGATATCAGGTGCGCATGGACTCCGTAAGTTTTGCGGTCGAAGGGCTCGAGGAGGCTCCGGTTCGCGACCGAGCGGAACGAGCGCTGAAGGCTGTGTCGGGGGTCATACGGGTGAAGAGCAATGCCGCCAAGGGGACTTTAAGCGTGGAAACCGCCCGAGGCGTGACGGAACGCGGTGTTCTTTTGGCGGCGTTGCAAGGGGCAGGGCTCTCGGCGACTCTCAATTCCGATGACGGCGCGGTGGATGCCCGTTTGCAGGAAGCGCACCAGGCTAAGGTCCGCTTGGCGGTTTCCATTTTTTTCACCCTCCCGCTTTGGGCGGCCATGGT
>DAHWKG010000125.1:0-3340 GCA_027343765.1 Sulfobacillus sp. | reverse complement strand
CGGCGTGGGGCGCTTTGAGTACGTGGGAGGTGACGTGGTCCCACCACCGCGTTTTTAACCTCATGGTGCCACCGTTTATGGGTGCGATTGCACTCGCGGGTATTCCGAGCGGGCATTTTGCCGGAATTCGTGGGGGCCTCTTGTTAGTGTGGGTGGGGCTTCTGTTCATTGGAAGCCTCCTCGAATCTCGCGGGCTGTTATAGTCGCTCCCGCTCCTGACGTCAACACCCATCTCGGAGGATTATTATGACCATCAACCACTTGAAAAAGCGATTCTTCACGGGTTGGGGCCGGTTAGCGACGGGCTGGGGGTTATCCGTCACAACCTGGACGGTTGCTTTGATCGCCCGCATCTTCGTTGGTCCGGTCGCCTGGGTCCGGAGCCTCTGGCTCTGCGGATTAGAGGGTGCGATCATCCTTTTAGGAGTGCTGGGCGCTTTGTGGATCGGCCACATCGTACTCCGGTTAGTGCAACGGTCATAGAAAGGAGCGGGTTCACCATGGGTGTGATGGTTGCGGCGGCCGCCATCGGGTTCATCGCGGCCGCTCTTTTGCTGGCCCTATTCAGTCAATCTTATTGCATCTATGCACCACGCCCACCGTGGACAAAATGGTTGATGGCCGCCATGGCGGTTTTTGGAATGGTTGTGGAGATCGGTGCGATAAGCCATGGTCTCTAGAGAAAGGAACGGGAATCGCGTGATGAAAAAAGCTCTGCAGATTTGGTGGATCGGGTGGCTGAACCGCAGAGGATGGGGAGACGTGGCGCATGCCACCCTTATCGATGCACTGACACGTGCCTTAGCACAACAGGGTTTCACATGGGATGGGACATTGCCGTTACCTGTTCCGCCTCCGTGGGAATGGGACGCCGTGTCCGGTCGTTTTATTTGCAACGGCGTGCGCGTTATGGAGAACAGGCCCCGGATTGATATCCGTAGTACTCCTACGTTATTCAACATGTGGTGGCGCATCGCGCGGGCTCGTAACCTTGGTTCCGTTCTCGCATACCGTGAAACCTTTCGACAATTGTGTGATGAGAACGAAACATCGTAAAGCGATCGTTAAATAACTGTTCCTGGAATCTACAGTGGATGATTGCATTGAGCCAAATCCCGAAAAGGAGGTACGGGGACCGTGGATTTCAGTCCTTGGGTGCTAGGGTGGATCGTTTTGGGGCTGGGGCTCTGGATCCAACGTCATTGGCACCAGCGTGATCTCCAGCGAAGCCTGCGCATGGTCGCGTTAGCCTGGGCTCTCCAGTGGATGGGTGTAGCGACTCTCGCCCGTTCAAATCCCGGGTTAGCCAACGTCTCTCTCGGCGTCGGATTCTTGTGGTTTGCGATTAGTGTGTTAATGCCCTTGGAGGTTTAGATCCCCCGGAGCCATATGCCATTTGCACTCACGAAGAGTAGAGTATCCATCGACGCAAATACGATCGTCATCAAAAAATAACTGATGATCTGAACACGGGAGTACCGCACGGCCCGTTCCAACACCGCGCGTTGTTGATCGAGTGAGCAGGATCGCTGAACCGCATAGTGCCACAAATTAACCGGGGCCCATAAACATGCATCATACTCCAATAGCATATGTGCGGTGCCCCATAATACAACGCCACCGACCATGATGGCTAGTAGGGCGGGTGCGGGAATCGTTCCACGTCTTAAGGTCAATACGGCCCGAGCGCATCCATCCACGAGCATCAACCCTTCGGCTAGAAACTTGATCCAGTAGAATCGCCGATTTTGTTGGGGATGCCGGAGTTCGTGGGCGACACTCCACAAGGTTTCAAAGTCCGATGACGCAAAGGATCCGGCTGCCACGGTGATTCTCTGGCGCCAGGCATCATACAGGGCCCCACGAAACCAGCGACAGTGCGTGATCCGCACCGGGACTGTCGACACCTGAAGCCAGTCCCATCCGGTTCCCAGTGCCTCACTCGTTGGATCCTGAACACGGCGCGGTTTGGGTAGCAGGGTATCCACGATAAGTGCCACGATAGCGATGCCCAATAGCACACTGCCTAAGAGATTCGTTCCACCTAATTGCATGATACCGGGAGGATTCGTCATGGACCCCAAAAAATCCTGTGGGTTTCCCCGCGACATTTTGAGTCGTCGGAGCTGGACCCTCGTCAGCTGGGGGAGTTGGTTCGCGGTCGGCGCAATCCATTGGCTGATGCCGCCGCATTCCGCGATGGCGTCAGTCGGTGTCGATCTGGTGATCCTTGTGGGTGTCGTCGAGACTGGCTGGATGGTCCGAACGATTCTCCGGCCAGAAGGGGTGCAATCACCCTAAATAGAGGACATCAGACGCGCAACGTCTTGTCGGACCGGGGATCTTCGCGTACAATGGGGCGCACCACCCCATTTGTACAAGGAGGACTTGAATCGATGGCTAAATCATCTGCCTTGAAATCTGTTCCATCGCACGCGGAGCGACTTCGCCAATCTCTCAGCGACACCCCCTCTGCCTCGGTGGCACCCACGCCGTGGGCGCTGGAGACGATGGAGATTGCCCTCAAGGCCATTAACGACCATGGCGACAATGTCCGGCGGGCGATGGATCCCGTCGAGCTCGCCCAATTGCAAGCCAGCTTAACCCAATATGGCCTCTTGGAACCTATCATCGTCCAACCTTTGCCGAACAAGCGCGCGGGCTTTCGCTATCAGTTGGTGGCTGGGTTTCGTCGGATGGCTGCGGCCAAAGCCCTCGGCTGGGAGACGATTCCGGCACGGGTCTTGCAACGCGCCCTTAATGGACGAGAGCGGATCGCCATTCAACTCACGGAAAACCTCCAACGGGAATCGATGCGCGTCCGCGATATCGTCCAAAGCGTCCAGGGGTTAAAGGCCGAAGACATGAGCCTCGCCGCCATTGCCGACACCTTGGGACTCGGCGTCTCCACGGTGCGCCTCTATGGACAATTAGGCGATCTGTTGAATGACTACCCCAAGCTCTGGCAGTACTTTGACCGCGGTCTCATTACCATCGAACAATTTCGCGTGGCGAGCCGGCTTTTGACCCGGATTCGTGAACGCGCCGGGGCCAAGATTACCGATCCGGCCGAACTCGAACTGATTCGTGCCGAAGCGGAACAACTTTTCGTCGAATTTCTGGAACGGCTGGCCAAAACCCAGCCCCTGACCGTCAAACGCGTGGGCCAGGAAGTTTCGCGCTGGTTGGCCACCATCGGCATTGTGGAGCCGGAGGCCGCCCCGCCCAAAGCAAGCGGGACGCCGCTCGTCAAACCCCTCTTTGCCTCCCTCGATCGCCTGGATCTGACGGCGTTAGCCGCGCCCGATCTCGAGGCGTTTATCACCCTCTCAGAAGTCAA
>DAHWKG010000101.1:0-8120 GCA_027343765.1 Sulfobacillus sp. | reverse complement strand
CTGTCGCGACAGGTGCTCCCCTTATTGCAACGGGTGGACACAATCGACCAGCAGATCTTTGCGGCCGACGGCATCGTGCCCAATCGGATGGACGACACGATGCAGGCGCTGGATTACTTGCGGGCGGCATCCATACGGGCTCTGCCGCTTAACGCTCGACCTGGCGTGATCCAAGCCATTGATCACTGGCGCACCACGACGGGCCCCTTGAACGCCGATAGTCTCGGCCTGTTTCGATACGATCGAGTCCCCGACATCGGTTTTGCGGATGCGCGGATTGAATCTATTGCCCATGTGGACGGGTTAGGAGATTGGATCGCCCATCAAATGCCCTCAGGGCACTTCGCCTTAGGGCGATTGAAAGAAGATGGATCGGTTTCACATGTGGAAATTCCTCTGTATCGCGACAAGATGGCCGTGCATAATCGCGTGGCGGGGCAAGGCGGGTATCTGACGTTTGCCCAGAGCGTTAGCATCGAACAGGAGTGGGTGCATCGGACGGAACTCGCCTTTGGCGCACAAGCCGGTCACATTCTCCATGCCGCATTTACCCCGAATGCCGTCTGGCGCGAACACATGGCTCGAGAAAAGCAACAGGCGGATCCCACGCCCCTGCCCCCGATCACAGAAGCCCCGCGTTCCTGGAATCTTTCAGTGACGCCGATGGGCAACGGGCGCGGTCTGGTGTGGCACGCCGTAGACGATCCCGAACGCAAAGAGCACACGGCGGAGCTCGTCGGCTGGCGGAAAGGGGCCTTAACGGCCCTCAACAAGCATGCTCGAGGCTGGCGACTACCCTCGGGTGATGGGACCGTGCCAGATTGGAATGCCCTGGCCGAATCCGAACGACCCTGGGTGGTCGAGTGCGGTCCTCAAGGCACGGTCCGAGATCTCGTGGAAGCCGTGCGGCAGGAGATGCCCAATGCTCGCGTCACCGCCGAGCCCTTGACCGATGCTCATATCGTCGAAGCCCTCGCCCAACGTTGGGGATTTCAACCGGCTCCCTTGCGGATGGCGGAAGCGATCTGGATGGTCCATCCGGTTCCGGAGAATCCCGATCGGTTGATGCTGAGCACCCGGGAATGGGTCACCGATCCCAAAGTCGATCACCCTGGCGAATTTATTGCGCATGCGGCTTTCAAACCCTATCGCGATTACCAAGCCCCGCTCGGACCCGATGGCTACCCCCCGGTGGTACAATTTCGCACCACGCCGGCGACCCTGATTCAGACATTAGAAAAAGCGGGTTGGGTAGGCCGGGTTTCGCGGGGGATTCCCCCTGAAGCGGTCCAAATCGTGACGGATCGGCAATCTTGGGATCCGCCTGCCATTGACTGGCAGAATCGGGATCCGCTGGTGGTCTTGCAGCGCGCTTCCCGTGACTTGGCCACAATTGCTCAACATGACCTCGGTTTGGCTCTCAAAGAAGCGGCCGTTCCTGCCCCGCAACGGAAGATGATGTATCAAATCTTTGCAGGGTCTCGCGCTGAAACGCCTCTCAAGGCGGATACATGGGAGGCGATTCAACCGATGGCCGCCGTCCAGGCCAATCTCACGTGGCAGGAAGCCGAGGCGTCCGTGCGGAAATTTGCCGCCACCTGGCTCGAAGAACATCCGAAGATCGCCAAACGGCTCTTGACCAAGCAGGCCGAGACGCCCACCGTCGTGCGGACGCCCGCGCCGGTATCGGCGCTCTCGATTTAATCCACGTCACTTAATGACCCCGAGGGATGCTACCGGCCCTCGGGGTGTTTTTTAGTATCGGGACTAGAGACCGTCACGGCGGTGAGACAGACCCGTGTTAACACAACATTCTCAGAGGAGTGATTCATACGATGGAAGTCGCCATTGATGTCGGATATGGCTATGTCAAAGCAGTGAGTGCGACCGGAACCCGCATAGTATTCCCCGCAATTTACGCTCCCGATACGGATGACGCCGCGTGGAATGCCACGTTTGGCCAAGCCCAGACCGATCGCATCCGCTGGATCCCGGCCGGTGGGGCGCCGGAAGATTATTGGGTCGGCGAAGCCGCCCGCCGCCGTCCTGGTGCCCGACGTCCGTGGGCAGATCGGGCCGTGGATCGCGCTGGATATGCATTTTTAGTGGATGCCGCGCTCGCGCAGATTCTGCCCGCTACCGATCCGATTGCCTTATTGGATGTCGCGGTCGGGTTGCCCTTGGCACTCTTTTCCCAGCACAAGGCCGGGATGGAGGCGCTCTTGCGGGATCATCGTGCCACCGTGGAGTCGAGTCCGGGGCACCGCCGCCAATGGACCTATCGATCCGTGACGGTGATGCCCCAGGCCGCCGGTGCCTATTACGCCGCCACGGCACGCCATCCCGACTGGGTCTCTCGAACGGGTCTCACGGTGGTGGTAGATGTGGGGTATCGGACCACCGATTATTTCGTGATTGAACCCCATGGCCACGGTATTCGCCCCGTTCGAGCTCTCTCGGGTAGTTTTGACTGGGGATTGGTTGGCGTCACTGAAACGGTACGGCGCGATCTGGAACGATCCACGGGGCATCTCATGGATCCCTTGCGGGTCGAAGCCGGCCTCGCCGCTCACCCGGCTGAGATTCGCTACCAGGGTACGCCCGTGGACCTCGAACCGCTACGCCGGCGGGCCCTAGTGGATCTGGCGCACCAAGTGCTTGATGGCTTACGTGGGGTCTGGGGTCCTGCGCTCTCCGATGTGGAGCACGTCATTGTTGCCGGGGGTGGGGCGGCTGGCATTGTGGAGACGGTGCAAGCGGTGTGGCCTGATACTGTCTTAGCCGACGATCCGATGATGGCCAATGCGCTCGGATTTCTAACGATGTTGCAGATGCAACGGCGGGCGACGACCGGAGCTGCGGGGGCCGCCTTGTGATCCGGGTCACGCTCCGAATCGATGATCCCGACCTCGAGGCGGCCTGGGAAGCCATTCCCGCCGGGAAACGGTCCGAATTGGCCCGGCGGGCCTTGGTGGCCTACTTGCGACCCGAAGGTTGGGCGCGGGATGTGCTGGATCGCTTGCAAGAGATTGAACGGCTGGTACGCACTGGTGGAACCCGAGGTACGCCTGGGGCCGACCCGATCCTGGAGGATGCTCGGCTTCCGGACGCCCTCGCTGGAAGTGTGGCGGAGTTGCTAGATTGGTAAGGAGGATGTTCTATGCATAATCGCGTCTCGGCCTGGGAGCTCTGGGCCTTAGCGTTTTTAGGAATTTGGCTCCAGTTTTTTCGGGGTCGCTCGGCGAGCAGCACCCCCGCCAAGCCCGCCCCGCAGGGACATCCCTTAGGGATCGGAGGGATCCATCTCGGGGCGTCGCTCTGGAGTGGCGTGGCCACGGTTCTCCACATGGTGGGCATTCTCTTGGCGTTAGGCGCCTTGGTCGCCTTGGCAGCGTTGGGCTTTCGGCTCTTTATGCGGCGGCGGCGTCTTGACTCCATGGTGGCGGAAGAAATTATTCTGGGTCCCGACGATGTGGCCAATCCTGCCGAAGTCGTGAGTGCCCTCGATGGTATCCATTCGAGTCTCTTGACCCGGTATGGGGGGGCGGCCATGGGCCAGGTCTCCTGGACCTTTGAAGTGATTCGCGATGCCGAGGGCCAGGTCCATTTCGTGATGGCAGCCCCACACGGGTGGTTGAAATCAATTGAAGATGTCTGGCGCGGGGTTTATACCAACCTCCGCTTTGAGCCGTGGGGCGATCAACCTCGCTCGTGGCCCGTCGCCCAGCAACTGACGTTGGAGCGTCCCTGGCGCTATCCGACCCGCATTGACACCACGTACACTAGTTCGGTCATCGAGATGATTGTGCAAGCGATCGACCGAGCGGACGGAGAAGTACGGCTCCAATGGCTCTTGACCCCGCTTCCAATCGGCCCGTTGACTGCGCAACTGCGCGGTTCGCTCCAACAGGTTGAACGTCAAGCGCGGCAAGATCAGCAAGCCGACCCCGCCCACCCAGGACTCGGGGTCGTAGATCGTCGGGATGTCAGTCAGGCCACAGCCCTCTTAGGGCGATCGGCGTTTCGGGCGGAAGTCCGGCTCGCGGCGGACACCTGGCAGACCATGCAGCAAATTTTAGGAGCCGTCTCTGCCTCCAATGCGGAGAATCAATGGAAGCCGCGCACCGTGGTGATGTTCAAGGGGCTCTGGACCCGGTGGTTGAACTTGCGTGTGCCGAGTCTGGGAGGGTTTGGCTTCGGCCGCGTGATTCTCTTTTCCAAGCCCTTAGCCACCCTCATTCACGTCCCCAGTGCCCGATTGCGGGTGCAGTCGTTGCACCGCGTCTTGGTCCGGCGAGGGCCGGCCGGACCAGCGGTTCCCCGAGATCCCCGGATCGCCATCATGCGCGATGAGCTCGGACCAGTAGGGATCCCCGAAGGCGACCGCAAGTTTAACACGCTCTTTATCGGCTCGCAGGGTGGTGGTAAATCGACCGGAATGCTCCAACAGATTCGGGTGGATGCCACCTGGAAGGACCCGCAAGGCCGCCCTAAAGCGATGGTGTTAGTGGATATCGGCAAAGACACAGCGAAACGCGCAATGGGCATCATTCCGGACGATCGCGAAGTCATCTGGTTCGATCCCGCCGATCCGGCGTGTCCCTGGACCTTGAATCCGTTGGCGGCCGGCATGCATGCCGGAGCTATGGCTAACGACGTGCTTGAAGGGCTCACGCAGGTCTTCGGGGAAGAAGCGATTCGAGCACGATCCCGGGAGTTTTTAGGCAACGCGCTCCTCGCCGTCAAAGACGTCCACGGCGACGCCGCAGACTTTTCGATGGTATATCAGATGCTCACGAATGACGAGTTTCGCCAAGACGTCATTGACCGCGTCCAAGATCCCCATCAAAAAGACTACTGGCAGGTCACGTTTACCCAAACCGTGGCCGATAACCCTCGCTTTGTCGCGGAGGGACTTGCCGCACCGCGAAACAAAATCGATGAGGTGTTGCGGTCAGAATCCGTCCGCGAGGCCCTCACTAGTAGTCCAGGTCGCCAGCAACTGAACTTGGCCGATGTGGTTTATGGCCGCAAGGTCTTGGTGGCCAACCTCGACAAGGCCCGGCTGGGCAAAGCGGGCGCCCGGCTTTTGGGCGTCTTCCTGATTACGATGCTGTGGCACGCGTTAGAGACGCAGACTGACCGGCCCGAGGCCGAACGCATTCCCACCGCGCTCATCATTGATGAGGCACAAAACTTCATCAGTGAAGGGTTTTTGGATATCTTGGCCGAAGGGCGCGCCTACGGAGCCCAAACCACCTTAGCGGTTCGGTTCTTAGGCGAAATTCTCTCCGAACGGGCCATCTTGGGTATTCGGACCTTGGTACAAAACCTGGTCATCTTCCAGTTCGAACTTCGCGAAGAGGCGGAGGACTTCATGAAGCGGTTCATGCGGACCTATGCCAATATGATTAGTCCCAGCGATGAGGCTCAAGACAATATCAACTTCGGGGCCGACGACTTCATGCGCCTGCCCAAACATCACGTGGTGTGCCGCTGGATGGTGAATGGCTCGCCGCAACAAGCGTTTTTGGCGGAAACGATCCCGTGGGAGCCTTACTTCGACGAAGCGGTCAAGGCCCGGCATTTGGCCCGCCAACCCGTGCGAGAATTGCCACCGGTTTCTCCCGCTTCGACGTTGCCCACACCGGATCCGGAATTGTTGGAGGACGAGGCGGTTGCGTTGACGAACGACGACTGGACCGACGTGACGGAGTGGGAGGGGAGCGTCGAGGCGGCGTCTTCCAATCTGCCTGTGACCGCTCCCGAGACACGATCGACGGCCGCGTCCACTGATGCCGAAAGTCCGCCGGGACCCCCCGTGTGGCTGACCTGGGTGTTCGATGCGGCGACAGCGGCCACTGCGTGGGATGCTGACACAGGAGCCGGGCATCCAGTGCTCTGGGATCGGCTGAAAAATCAGCCGGGGGTGACCACACTCTGGACCTTAGACGGCATGGAGGCCATCAATCCGGCGTGGATTCCGGCGCTACGCCAACGCGCGGTCTCTGTCCTGCGGTCACTGGCTGGCCCTGAATCGGTGCTGGCGTGGGCCGCACCGGACCAGCTTGGATGCTGGTTGCCCTCAGGATCCGTGGTGGATTCCACGGCATGGGTGGCCGCTGGGGCCGCGCGCAATATCGTCTGGCATCCGGTCGAAGCGACATCAACGGTAGGCTCCGACACAGCCCTCCCGGTCGAGACCCCAGAGTCTGCCTCCAAAGAAATCGCCGAGACGTCGGTGCGGTCAGCTCCCGCATCCCCGCAGACGGCCAAGCCGAAACCAGTGGCCCGACCTACCCCGGTGGCGTCCGAGACCCTAGCGGAAATTACTGCAGGGCTCTGGACGGCGTTCACTAAACGCACCGGGTTGACCCAAGAGCAGGTCAAGGAGTGGCAACAGCAATTTCACGCCACCGATACGGAAATCGATAGCACGGTTCACTGGATGCTCGAACGGCGAGTCGATCCCAAAAACGCAGATCACATCTTTCTGCGCGTGCTTAAAGACAAGATCCTGGATCGCTTTGTCATTCCCATGGCGCACCAATTGGATGCGCCACGTAAGGCCGTCGCTGACGTATTGTTGACGAGCGAGCGTTCCACGAAATACTGGAGCCAATGGTTAAAGGCCCATGCCGAAGTGCGATCGCTCGAAATGTTCCGCGAAGTCGTACGGCGTGATACCCAGGAGGTGGCCGAGGCGTAAGGGAATCCGAGCCGCCGATCCGGCACAGATAGGAACCGAGCCCCCGCGCTGCGGGGGCTTTTTTATGGGTATCTATCGCTGAGGGTCCTCTGGACCACAGTAATTGAGACAGAAAGGAGCGTGATCTTAGCGTGAAGCTTTATCTTAACGCGAACAGGCCTTTACCAGGCGCTACTGCTATGGTCCTTCTGGCGATGATCTTTGGACTCTGCTGGAAACTCGGGATCATCCCCCCAACGTGGCTAGCGGGATTTGCTCATGTCCTGACCAAGGTGACCAAGGCCGGCACCCTGTAGCCTATACCCGCAAGAGGAGGAATGGTATGTCGTTGGATCTAGCGTCAACTACCCCGACCTGAAGGCCGGAGCTTGAATTCGTAAGGACTCTGGCTTCGATTACAAGGCTGGGTGTGTTGTACACGCTCCTCGATGATCTCGAGTATCCGATGCCTCCTACAAGAATGGTGCTGATCCTAGCCGGTTCGCGGAGATTCGGACGTTAGTACGCGCTGTTTCAGGCGAGCCCACTACTCGGGGGAGAGGCTCAGGGTCTCTTGTCTACCCCCCTTGGGGGAGTGCCCATGAAGGGAGTTTTTCTTATGCGGATTCCGGTTCTCAATGCCGATGGGTGCCCGTTATCGCCCTGTCGGCCCGCCCGAGCCCGATTGTTACTCAAACATCATCAAGCGCGGGTCGTGTCGCGCCTGCCGTTTGTCATTCAGTTGACGACGTTGAAGAGGCATCCCACGATGAATCCCATGCTCCTCGGCGGGGATGATGGCAAAACCGTCGGATTTGCCGTGGTGGAGCAGTTGCCACAGGTCAATCGCGTGGTCTGCCAGGTTACGTTGCCCACGCGGGGCGAGCGCATCAGCGACCAGTTGAAAGCCCGCAAGGCTATTCGAGCCGCTCAGCGTACTCGTCGGAATCATCGTCGCCATCGTGTCGGCGAGATGAAAATCTTCTTTCGCCGTCCATCTTCTTATCCGCCTAGCATTCGCGCCGATGTCGACGCGAAATTGAACGTGATCGCACGCTTACAAAAGTGGTACCCGATCACCGCGATCGCCTTTGAAATCGTGCGCATGGATATTCAGGCGCTCTTATATGCTCCTTCGGCTGCTCCAAAGAAAAAAGGTCGGATGAGTCAGGTGGATCTTGCCGTGGCCCCGGCGGTTCAACACCGGCTGGCGATTTTAGCCCGCGACGGATTTCAGTGTCTGTATTGTGGCACTCCTGTTACCTCAGACACGGCCCATATCCATCATTTTGTGCAACGCAAACACGGGGGATCGGCTCGGTACGACATACAAGGAACGCTCTGTTCTCGCTGTCATACCTCGGTGACCACACAAGCTTTGGCACTGTGTTTTGATACCGAAGCGTACCCGAATATTCGGGCTGCCGGCCGA
>DAHWKG010000049.1:0-17995 GCA_027343765.1 Sulfobacillus sp. | reverse complement strand
TTCTGGACGTTGCCTCCCCTCATTGTCGCCGAGGACGCTTTAGGTCCCACCAACGGACTCATCAATGGCATCGGCAATCTCGGCGGTTTCTTTGGCCCCTTCGTGGTGGGCGCTCTCATCACCGCCACGGGAACCACCTTTGCCGGCCTGGTGTTTTTGACCATCGCGCTTTTGGTTGCTGGAGGACTACTCCTAACCCTGAGAACTCGCGTACCGGTCACCCACGAAACCCCGGCCAGTACGGTTTCCTGAACATGACGGGCTCGGATTTAGATCCGGGCCCGTCTTTCTATTCCCAACGGCGATCCTTCGTTATCCCTCCACAAGCGTGGCCTCACCTCGGCCCGATTTGAAGTTTAGAAAAGTACCGACGGCGTCCGGACCGGCCATCATGTACGTCACGCGGTTTCCAAAGCCTCCACACCAGGGAGCATCCAACCTTCATTTCATCCATCCATTCCCTCACACTGGTTATGGTAGACTACGGTATATCTCTTTCCAAATCTTCCAACTTTAAGGAGGATCCCATGGACATTTCCCAAAAAGTTGCCTTAGTCACGGGCGGAGGCACGGGTCTCGGACGAGTCGTGTCGCAAGCGCTGGCTCAACGGGGCGCCATTGTCTGGGTCAACTACCGTCGCTCGGCCCAAGATGCGGAGGACACCGCACATGCGATCGAGGCGCTAGGCGGAACCGCCTTTACCGTCAATGCTGATGTGAGTCGCTCGGATGACGTGACGCGCATGTATGACACCATCACCCGTCAAAGTGGCGGCACCGACATCTTCATCGCCAACGCCGGCACCACCGTCTTTCGAGATTTCGGTGACTTGGACGGGGTTAGTGAAGAGGACTGGGATCAGGTCTTCGACGTCAACGTCAAGGGGACCTGGCTCACCGCCCGTAGTGCGGCGTATCAAATGAAAAGCCGCGGTGGCGGTCGCATTGTGACCATTTCCTCCGTGGCTGGCCTGAAAGCACACGGATCGAGCCTCCCTTATTGCGCGTCGAAAGCCAGTGTGATTCATATGACCCGGGTATTGGCCAAGGCACTTGCCCCGGATATTCTTGTCAACAGCGTGGCGCCCGGTCTCTTGGATACCCGTTGGAGCCGCGGCCACAACCCGGCGACCGTGGCGTCGTTCCTCGAGAATTCGCCGCTTCACACCATCCCCACCCTCAACGATGTCACCCAGCAAGTCATCGCCTTGGTGGAAACCAACAGTATGACCGGCCAGGTTGTGGTCGTCGACGCGGGCGTTACCTTATGATCGCTTATCGGAAGGGGCCTCCTCGTCCGCCTCAAGACCGAGGACGAGCGCCGCGTGGTCCCTGTCACCATATCCTTGGCGCACCAGGTGATCCATCTGCTCTTGAATCATAGCCGTGTGCGGCAATCCAAGACCGACACTGTTGGCCGCATCGAGAGCGATACCCAAGTCCTTTCGATGAAGCCTTAGCCGAAATCCGGGTTGAAACCGTCGCTCCACCATTCGTTGCCCATGCAAGCGGAGAATTCGGCTGTCCGCCAAACCACCGGCCAGCGCTTGCCGCACCCGATCCGGGTCAATACCGGACCGGCGGGCCAAGGTAAGACCCTCGGCGACTGCCTCAATGGTTAGCGCCACCACCACTTGATTGCAGGCCTTGGTGATCTGCCCAGCCCCCGCCGGTCCCATGTGGACAATATTGTGGCCTAACGCCTGAAAAATCGGCAAGGCACGTTCAAACTGGTGCTCAAATCCTCCTACCATAATCGATAGCGTACCCTCACGGGCACCCACGTCACCACCCGACACCGGAGCATCTAAGGCATCCGCCCCGTGCGCTTGGGCTTTTTCCACCAAGCGGCGGGAAAACGCGGGCGTGACGGTACTCATATCAATATACAAGTGGCCGGGGCGAACCGCTTCGAACACCCCCTCGAGGCCGAAATAGACCAACTCCGCATCCGGGGTGTCGGGAACCATGCTGATGATGATGTCGCTCGCCTCCGCCACCTGACGCGGAGACTCGAGAACGGTCGCTCCAAGCTTCCCGAGCTCCTCAGCCGCACCTCGGGTGCGATTGTGCACCGTGAGCGGCCATCCGCCCTTTAAAAGGTTCATGGCCATGGGCTTTCCCATGACCCCAAGGCCTATAAATCCAATCCGTTCTTTTGTCATTGTCCACCTCCGTTGACGGTCTTCATCCAACGCAAGCTTTCTTCCGTATCCCCCCTGGGAATATACTCAAGCCCGATATAACCCTGGTATCCCGCTTGGTCAATGGTCTGAAACAGGAAAGGATAGTAAATTTCCCCCGTTCCCGGCTCATGACGTCCCGGGTTGTCGGCAATTTGTATATGGGAAATCCAAGGAAAATAGGTGCGAAAGGTTCCGGTTAACTCCCCGCGCATACGCTGCGCGTGATAGATGTCGTATTGAATGGCCACGTTGTCGGACCCAATGGTTTGTATCAATCGATAGGCCTCTTCTGTTGTGGTCAGGAAAAACCCGGCGACGTCCCAAGTGTTGATAGGCTCAATCAAAATGTTGGCCCCAATTCGCCGAGCTTGAGCGGCCGCCCAACGGATATTCTCTACCAACACCGACTCGACCGCATCAGGCGTAAGACCCGGCGGAACTATGCCGGCTAAACAATTAATATTTCGGCACTGAAGCCGGGCCGCGTAGTCCATGGCCATCTCAAATCCCCGACGGAACTCCTCCTCCCGACCCGGAAGTCCCGCGATCCCTCGTTCACCTGCCGCCCATTGACCGGCCGGGGCATTCATTAAGACGACCTCGACCCCAGCATCCCGCTGAGCTTTGACCACGTTTTCCACCGTATCATCGTAGGGGAAAAGAAACTCCACCGCCCGAAATCCGGATCCTCGTGCCCGCTGAAATCGCTCCAGAAACGGCACCTCCCCATACAACATCGTTAAGTTTGCAGCGAACTTTAACATCGGATAAAATCCCTCCCCTAAAGCCGCCTCGTAACCCGCACTCCTCACCGAATTGATTAAAGGCGGAAAGTTCTCGATATGCGCCTCCACAATGTCTCCCAACGAAAGGGATGGTTCGGATGTTGCGGATTATCATGGCGCCCCTTACTTATCCAAGCGAATCCGCATCAATCCATGATTTGCCATTAATCAGGAATATTCCTGCTTTGATGTCATCCGTCCTTCATCGCCGTTGTGGATAAAAATTTTCACTCTATAACAAAAACGGAAGGACTCCGGGAGATTATGTTGAATAATCACTAACAACGTGAGAACTCCGAACGTCTAACGCATCCTTTCGGGGATCATGCGAACCGCGGAGTTCGGATCCTAAGACGGTTGTGTTACCGATCGCCGAGGGGCGCCAACAACTGATATGATTACCCATGGCCGTGCCTTGACGTCTCAATGGATCCGGGACCATCTCCCACAGCTCGATGAAAATCTTCGCGGGCCCAATCCATCGCTCGGCGAGGTGACGCGTCGGATTCGCAGGACGATATGAGGAGACATTTTCATGCGGCAAGATGATATTGTCGGGATGCTTCTTCGCGAAACACAAATCACGGTCAAGGAATTGGCCGAGCGCTTTCACGTGTCACCTATGACCATCTATCGGGATTTGCAGGCCCTGGAGGAACGCAACATGATCATCCGCACTACGGGGGGCGCGATGATCCGTCCCCACCTCCAATATGGTCCGGGGTGGGCTGAACGGCTAAACGAGCAACCCATGGTCAAGCAAGCCATCGGGGCCAAAGCCGCAGAACTTTTGGAGGCTCATCAAGTCGTCATCTTTGATGCCGGGACCACGGTATTGGAGGTCGCCCGGCGCATTCCCAATGACTTGCCCTTGACGGCCATCACCAACTCACTTCCTGCCGCAGCCGCCTTGGGAGAGAAGAATGCGGTGCAGGTCTTAGTGACGGCTGGGGAATATCGGTCCGATACTGCCTCCTTGCTGGGTCACTTTACCACCGGCTTTCTCGAACAGTTGAACGCCGACGTCGTCGTGTTGTCTTCTGCCGTGGTCAATGTTGCGGAAGGGCTTAGCAACTTTTCGGTCGATTCCGTGGCCGTCAAACGGACCATGATCGCCCGTGCCCGTAAGGTTATGCTGGTCATCGACTTCTCGAAGTTCCAGCAATCGGCCCTCATTACTGTGGCTCCCCTAGATAGCATCCATGTGCTCGTCAGTGATGACCGGATGCCTTTGGAGATGCAGGACAGAATCCTCCAGCGGGGCATACAACTGATATTAGTCCCCTATGTAGAATCCCCCGCAAAGCCGTCCCAGGACATTATGTAAGCGGTTATCCGAAAGGAGTATCGTCATGCTCGATTTATCCCTGTTCCCGCCCATTGACTGGCCGCGATTTCGCGCCGTCCGCCAAGTGCTGCCTGGGCCCACGGAACCCGATGTCCTCAATGCCGTCCGGCGAGAGATAGCCGGCGTTCAACACCTCATCACCCCAGGCAAAACCTATGCCGTTGGACTGGGGAGCCGTGGAATCGCCAATTTAGCCCTCGTCGCCCAGACCACCATCGAGGAAATCCGGACCCGTGGGGCAGACGTCGTCATTGTCCCCACCATGGGCTCTCATGGAGGGGCGAGCGCAGATGGACAAAAGGCGGTATTAAGGAGCTACGGCATCACCGAGGATTCCATGAAAGCCCCGATTGATGCCCGCATGGAGGTCGAAGAAATTGGCCGCCAAGACGACGGGACCCCGATTTACTTTAGTCGTGCCGCCTTGGAACAAGACGGCATCATCCCCATCAATCGGCTAAAGTCGCACACCGCCTTTCATGGTCCGATTGAAAGTGGGTTGGCGAAAATGCTGGCGATCGGATTTGGAAAACAGCGCGGGGCAGCCGCCGTTCACACGCGCGGGTTTGATCACTTTCACCACGTCATTCCGGAGGTCGCACGCTTTATCATCGAGCACCTGCCGGTCGCATTTGGCGTCGCTCTGGTGGAGAATGGGCAGGAAGCGACGGCCTTGGTCCGCGCTGTGCCCGCCGACGCTATTTTAACCGAGGAGCCGCACCTCCTCGAAAAGTCACGGGAGTGGATGGCTCGTTTACCCTTTGACCACCTGGATGTCCTGGTTGTGGCCCAATTAGGGAAAAACATCTCCGGCGATGGAATGGATCCCAACGTCACCGGGCGATATGGTCCCGCTAACGCCCACTATCCCGGACCCACCATCGGAAAGATTGTGGTCTTAGGCTTAACAAAAGAAACGCACGGCAACGCCAACGGCATTGGTCTCGCCGATAGTGTGTCGCGGCGCGCCTATGACGCCATCGACTGGCCCACGACCTACACCAATGCCCTCACATCAACGGAGTTTGAACCCATCAAAACCCCCATGGTGATGGAAAACGACCGCGATGCTATCGAGGTGGCTCTGCGCACTATCAATAGCGTCCATCCCCCGAAGGCGCGCGTGCTCATTATTCGAGACACCCTCCATTTGGAAGATATGGCGGTGAGCGAGGCGCTCTGGGATGACCCAAAGGCCAGGGAACTGACGCCGCTCGGCGATTGGGTCCCGTTGACCTTCGATGAAAGCGGCACGCTTCAGCATGCCGCCGGCGTCTCTTTATCCTAGACCAAAGTGGCGCATGATCGACGTGGCGGCCTCCACCGCCATTCGCTTCACCGCTTCCTGGGTTGAGGCGGCAATATGGGGCGTCAGCAAAACATTCGGGGCCTCAAATAGGGGATTCTCGGTGTCCGGCGGCTCCGGATCAAAGACGTCGACGGCGGCTCCCCCGAGGTGACGTGATCGGAGAGCCTCCGCCAACGCCCGCGGGTCAACGATGGCGCCACGAGCGGCATTAATCAAAAAGGACCCCGGCTTCATCGCGGATATCCGCTTGGCGTCAAACATGCGATAGGTTTCGGGTGTCAAGGGCGTATGCAACGTGACGGCGTCGGCCTCCTGCACCAAGTCGTCCAAGCTGTCCGCCCATTGAACCCGGGCATGATCCTCCAAAACATCCCGCGGCACGTACGGATCGTAGACCAGCACCCGGGCATGAAGCCCGTGAACCAAGCGCGGCGTCAGCGCCCGGCCGATACGGCCATACCCCACCACGCCGATCGTCTTATCCATCCACTCGCTGCCATAAAAACGAATCCGGCCCTCATAATCGCCCGCCTTGAGCGCCGCTTCAGCCTCCTTCCAATGACGGGCGACGGTAATTAAGGCCCCCAACACATATTCACTAACCGTCTCCCGATTCGCTGTTTCCGTGATGGTGACAAGAATTCCGCGCTCTCGGCACGCGGCCAGGTCAATATTGTCGGTCCCCACCCCATGCTTGGCAATCACCTCGAGGTGGCGGGCGGAGCGAATGGCGTCACCCGAGATGGGCCAAAGACGGACGAGCACCGCATGCACGTCGTGGATGGCGCCCATAAGCTCGTCCGCATGGCTCAGCGGGCCTACTACGGTGACGGCGCGATGGCGGAGAACGGCCATCCCCGCCGGGTCAATCGCTTGCGCTACCAGAACCGTCTTCACGAAAGCGTCTCCCGTTGTAACCACGCTTTAAGCGCCGGCTGTATAAGGTTCCCGATACCCGTCGCACAGTACCAACTGCCCTTCTCGCGCCATTGGCGATGGTTTTCGGCGGTGGGGGTAAAAAGCCCCCAGGGCACGCCCGCCTCTTCGGCCCCCTGTCTGATTCCTTCGATGACCGCCAGGACCCGTTCCGTTTGCCGACTTTCCTCCCCATACGCAACGGAAAGATCGGTCGGGCCTACAAAAACGCCATTAAGCCCTGGCAACCTTAGGATCTCCTTCAAGTGTTCCACGGCGGGCCGGGTCTCCACTTGCAAGAGAACCGTCACCTGACGATTGGCGGTGGTGAGATATTCGGGACCCGCATCCCGGCCGAAATGCGCCGCACGGGCGGAAAAGGCCAATCCCCGATCTCCCTCGGGCGCGTAGCGGGCCGCCCGAAGGGCGATGCCTGCCTCCTCGACGCTGACGATGCCCGGCACCAACACCCCTTCCGCACCAAAGTCCAGCGCCTGCCCTATCATATCGGGACGTCCCTTTAACACCCGCACTAAGGCTGGCGTTTCTGCGGCCTGAGCGGCCCGCAATAGATCGGAGAGCGATGACCAGACCGATCCGTGTTCCCCGTCCAACACGATAAAGTCAGCGCCACCCCATCCAACCATTTCCACTAAATCCGCCGAGGGGCTGCCTAAAAATATACCCCTCAACCCCCGCTCACCACGCCGTAGCCGTTCCGCTAATCCCATCCGACTTCTCCCCTTCCCCCCAGTTCCTCATCATGCGTGATCCGCCAAGCCTTCACGGCACTTTCGACGACCACCCGAAGCGGCACCCGGGATATTTCGGCCGCCTTCACGCAATCGTCAAATTCCGGATGTACCGAGCGGACCTGTCCCCGAAAGAATCCCACTTTCACACCTAGCCGGCCAAATGGGGTCTCAACCGTATCCAGGCGACGATCTAGCATAAACGTATCCACGACGCGCCGCCGAATTCCCAGTGTGGTCGTCTCCTCGAAAATCACCTGGGCGAGGCGTTCGGCACGCTCGAGGGGTGCCAATACCCCGAGTAATACCGCGCTCCTCGACTTCTTCATGACAATGGGCGTCAGCCAGGCATCGCGAGCGCCCTCGCGCATGAGCCGCTCCAGCACATAACCCAAGGCTTCTGGCGTTTGATCGTCAATATTGGTCTCCAACAACACGGCCGGGGTTTCCTGAAGGGGGTGATTCTCCTCCGCTAAACCCATAACCGAAAACCGCACCGTCCGATCCTGAGACCGACCTTCTTCGACCCACTTCACGCGGCCCGCAAACGTTCTCGAAGATCGGCCGAGAGCTCGCACGAGCGAAACGCTCGCCACATCAAGCATGGCCCCGGCGCGGGAATACACCTCGAATCCCGTCAGTGCCGTCACGGGAAAGGGCACGCGATCCAAGTCAAGTGGCAAGGGCGCCACGTGAAGCCCCTCATACGCAAGCCAGGACACCAAAGCAAGCACCTCATCCGGGTTACGAAACGGCTGACCGAGGTCTCGTGCGTATTGCAGCACGACGTCGGCCAGATCCTCCCGCAACGGCACCAGCTTCTGATGACCCGTGAGGACCGTCCTCAGTTCTTCGTAGGACACGCCCGTGAAAACCTGGAGATAAAGGCTCATCACGATCCTCCTGGGACGGCCGCCGTTTTTTTTAAGCGCACAATCTGGGTCGCCAACCGCGCCGCCCCAAAGCCGTTGTCAATGTTGACCACGGCCACCCCCTCCGCACAACTGGTGAGCATAGTCAAGAGAGGGGCCAGCCCCCCAAAGTGGGCGCCGTAACCAATGCTGGTCGGAACGGCGATGACCGGTTGGCGCGCCAGGCCGCCGACCACGCTCGGAAGGGCACCGTCCATACCTGCCACGACAATGATCACATCGGCCCTTTCCACGTCGGGCCAGACCGACAATAGCCGATGTAACCCCGCCACCCCCACATCATAGCGAGCGATTACCGTAACACCCTCCGCATGCAACGCCCGTTCCGCTTCCCGTGCCACCGGCACATCGGCGCTGCCAGCCGTGACCACAGCCACCACGCGTTCGGGGTCGGCTGGCGGAGGATCTCCCCATAACGCTGTTTGAGATGTCTCATCATATGAAAAAGGTTGGTCGGGATAGGCCTCGGATATCGACTGGGCGATCGTTTGCGCTAACCGGGTGAAAAGGACGGGCGTTTTCGCGTCCAATTGCCCGGCGATGGCGAGAAGCTGAGATGTTGTCTTTCCCTCACAAAAGACGGATTCGGAAAATCCCCGACGCCGGGGGCGATCAGTGTCCCAGTAAATTTCCGGGCTCGCCCGATGACGCTCAGCCATGGAGGTGCCCCCTGTCGGTATCCGACGCCCGGTCAAGAACCACGGCGCGGAGAATGTTCGGATGATCGAGCTCCATGGTTCCGGCACCGTAGCCGATTGCCGACACCACCCCTTCGGGCATCCCTGTCACGGACTTGGCTTCAAATGCCGACAAAAGAGCGGCGCCGGTGGGCGTGGTGAGCTCACAGGACGCGTCCCCGGCGGTCGTGCGAAAACCGCGCAACAATTCCAGCGTGGCCGGCGCCGGGATGGGCATGACACCATGCGCAGACCGCATCCAGCCTTTCCCGGTGGGAATCGGGCCAACCAGACAGCGGTCTGCTCCCACCTCCTCAAAGGCGATCGCGGCGGCCACAATGTCGGCAATAGAATCCTCTGCCCCCACCTCATGCAAGTGCACCGAGTCTTTCGTTAATCCGTGAATACGGGCCTCGGCTGAGGCGAGGACGTCGAATGCGTGCTGGGCTCTCCGCTGAACGCCGGGAGACAGCGCGGCTTTGCCTAAGCGCTGCAAGATCTCCGGAAGATGCCGATGATGGAGCAGGCCCTTGGACCATGTAACGTCAAACTTGACGGCTTCTACCCCGCCTTTATTGACCTTCCTTTGGGAAACGGTGAGCCCGTCCACGTCAAGCGACCGGACTCCCTCCTCAACTGCTTGCCAGGAGGCACCGAGACTTAAGAGAGCCCCCACAACCATATCGCCCGAAATCCCGGAAAACGCATCGAAATACACGGTCACCGCCACCAACGCTTCCTCCTAGCCTTACAATCTCGCCTTACAATGTGGGTCCAATCCGTTCGATGGCAAAACTGGAGCTCCCCAGCGACTCGGTCATGGTCATTTCGCCGCTCGCGACCGCGAGAATAAAGTCCACCCACAGGTCCGCATCGCGGTCGCTAATGAGACCATCCATATCGTCCGAGAGGGCCGTTCGCCACCGTTCGTCACCTCCCAAGCGTATCACCGGTACAACCGGATGTCCCCCTAAATTATGCGGGTCACACTGACCCAAGAGAATCTGGGCTCCCGAGGCACCAAGCCCGGTCATCGTCTCCGTGGCTCCCGAACCAGCCTGCATCGCGGCGTAAACCGTCTTTTCGGGAACGGGCGCTCCATAGGGTAGGGCATCCACCGCCTCCCTAGTGCTATAGACGACCCGACCTCCCCGGTCCAAAAACGCTTCGATGAGGCGACGTCCGGCCCTGCCCAATCCATCAATCGGGCCTACGCCCAGTAACAAATCCCGGATTCCAGCCGGCTCGCGCGAGGCGGGCGGCGTCGTCTCCAAGAACCGTCGCGCCGATTGGGCTGCCTCGCGGGTACCCCCGGATGCCTGAATGGTCACGACCGAAGCCCACTGACCGGCGGCCTGAAGACCCTCGTAGACCTCTTCCGCGGGAACTCCTTCGCATCCGAGCCCAATGACGGCAACAGCCCGGACATTGGGATGGGCTCCCATACCGACTAGCACTCGGCGCGTCTGTTCGCGGTCGGCTCCAATCTGTGCGCAGCCGATGGGATGCTCGATAAAGATGGCATCCGTCTCTTCCACGGCCCAAAAGGCGGCCCGGGTGGCACAGACGACGGACGGCAGGGCCAAGCGGTGGTCTCGCACCCCCACCTGGCCCGAGAATCGTCGATAGCCGAGAAATTCGGTCCGCATTTATCTCGCCTCCTGGTCTTTCGTTAAGAGGTCGCCCCGCCCGCGACTACTTTCAAGATTATGGGTGTGCACATGCTCTCCTGGATTAATCGAGCGACTTGCCACCCCGATTTTTTCTCCGTATTTCGTGACCCAATCCCCGGCCGCTATCGCCCGAACGGCCACTTTGTGCCCGAAAGGAATGTCATCTAAGACGTCAAAGCTCACGCCCGCGACAAAAACGGAGGTCCCCGGTGAAATTGGATCCAGCGCCACAGCCACCGCATCATCGGGGTGAATCTGTAAGAGCCGTGGCGCTGCCTCTCGGTGACCCGCCGCGGGTTCGATCCATCGCGCTTGTGCGCTCAGTTGCCCTAGTCCCGAGGCCGCCACGGAAACCTCATCGCCTTCCTCCAACTGAAAGACGTCCGGCAATGCGATGGAAAGCGGGAGCATTAATCCCCACCATCCGGCACGTGGGATAAAGGCCATCGCCCGTTGGGCACTTTCGAGCCGCTTGGATACGTTGCCCGGGGTGCATGCACGCTCGAGTAACACCTCGCCTCGCCGCCGCACTTTAAAGTGCACCCCGACGGCTTCCATCTCCGAGATTCCCCGAAGCGCCAGCAGCGACCCCATGGCGGCGCTCCCCGGAAACCATTTGGCTTCCGGAAGATAGGCAGGATGACGCATCAACATCTCGACGGCGGTGACGTCAAGACCAAGGCTAAAACCCACAACACCCCCATCGGGTGCGAATACGGCAATCAAGGCCGGATGCACGACATGCCAGGCCACGTCCGGGCGAAGTCCGAGCGGCTCACCTGGCCCTGCGAGCGTCGCCGGGGAGGCTTTAAGATAGAGGGCGGGAGCGGCCTCCGGCTGGTCGGTGATGGTGTGCAAGCCGAAGAGCATCTCGAGGTCTAGGGGACAGAGCATCCGCTCCTCTAGCACCTGCTCTCGCCTCGGCATTTTGCGCCACTGTTCCTCGGCCCACAGCGAGAGATGGTCGGCCGGTAATGAATCCCGGACGCTCGCAAGTGTCCCCGGGGTGAGTCCGCCCTGTCCGAGAACGGCAACGCCCGTATCCCCTTCCCGCATGATCCCTTCCTGGATGCCGACCTCCGTGTTCCAGCGACACCACTGAAGAACAGCGCTCATACCTCCTCACCCCATCCGTGAAAAATGCCGAACTCGCGATGACCTAAAATCTCCGCCGTGACTTTCTCCCCATTGGCCACGGAGAGAATCTTTCGAAAAAGCGCCCACCCGACTTGCTCCAACGTCTGCACGCCATCGATAATCGTACCCGCGTTGAAATCAATCAGGTCTGGCAACTGCTGCTTTAAGGCCGTGCGCGTGGAGACCTTGATGACCGGCGCAATTGCCGCCCCGGTCGGGGTGCCGCGACCGGTGGTAAAGACCATCACTTGCGCGCCGCCGGCCGCCATGCCGACAAACTGCATCACATCATGCCCCGGCGTATCCATGATGACCAATCCCCCCATTTCGGGGCGCTCCGCATAGTCAATCACGCCGGCGACCGGACTCAGCCCCCCTTTATGCACACATCCCAACGACTTCTCCTCTATGGTGGTAATACCGCCTGCGATGTTGCCGGGAGCTGGCTGGCCGCCCCGAAAGTCAACGCCCATGCGCATGGCTGCCCGCTCGGCGTGCCCCACCGTATCCCAAATCGCGTCATGCACCGTGGGGTCCTTGGCACGGGCGGCTAAAATATGTTCCGCACCAATGAGTTCGGTGGTCTCCGCTAAAATAGAGGTGCCGCCCTGCTCCACCAAACAATCACTGGCGAAGCCTAAACTCGGGTTGGCGGAGAGCCCCGAACAGGCATCTGATCCGCCGCATTCGGTGGCTAAAATCAAGGCGCTTAAGGGTGCCGGTCGGCGCTCAAGACTCTTCGCGAATTTCACATAGTCTTGGGCCGCCTGCTGCGCCACCTCTTCGGCCGAGCGCCGCCCGCCCTCCCGATCGAAAGCCACCAGGCGATAGCGTACGTGGGGTCCAAGTCGAGAAAAAAGCGCCGTCGCCACGGGCTCATCTTCGCTTAAGGCCAACAGCACGGTCGCATAGACATTAGGATGATCGACCCACCCCGCCAGGGTGCGAACGGCGAGCGGGTATCCGGCTAGGGACGGATCCACATCCTGGTGCAATTCCACACTGACGGTGCCCGACACCGCTTTTTGAACCCGTGAGGCACTACTACTAACGGCCGGTGAGAGCGGAAGAATCAACACATGATTGCGTGTGCCTACCCGTCCATCATCACGCCAATACCCCTGAAATTCGTGAACATCCACCGTGTCCTCCAACTCCTTTCACGCGTTTACCCTTACGACAGGGGCGCCTCTACGAAGAATTCGGCGGGAGGCGAGAGAATCCTCTAACGAGTATGAAGCCCGGCGGCCCTTTGACCCACGGCCGATGCGAGACATTGGCTGCTTATCGTCAAAAGTCTTCGTCCGGCGACCTCTGATCTTAGACGCCCCTCGTTCATGAGCCAGTGGTGAAATAGACGTGCGTTGAAGACAGGCCTGAACGCATGCCCGAGGGCGACGTTTCCTCAGATTTCACGAAACCATCGAATCGGTTCCGCGGATCCCGTCAACCGTTCTGCTGGCTTTTTCCGCCCTTCTTTTGATTAAAATTCCTGGACCAAAAACGCATAAAATGAGGAAACCGGTTTTCATCCCGCCGACACACCCCGATATCGTCGCTCGTTTCGAGGGATCGTACGCCCGCTCCTAAAGACGTCACCGAATGAAGATCCTGAGCGTTTTCTCCGTGAAAGATTGATGAGGGAGGCGTGAATGATGAAAGACCATCATCTCCTACGTCCTATGATGCTGGCTTTAACTGCGCTCGTGACGTTAGGGCTGTCCGGTTGCGGTACTACGAGCGCAGCGCCGCCTCGTGGAGTCCCTTCGGTCCCCAAAACCCGCGCTCAGCCGAAGCCTAAAAGGACATCAGCCAAGCCAAGCCCGCATTCCTCGGCACCCCATGCCCCCTGGCCGACGCTAGTATTGCAAAGTCTTGGTCTCATCCAAGGTCATACGGCGGTAGCGCTCATGGGCCCTGCTTCCGTACCCCGGGGCAATAGCGCCAAAGTCTCGTTCTCGGCCTCCCAGTATACGGTCAACGTCTTCCAATGCCCGGCCGCCGACCCTATCAATAGTTCGGCCATCGGCCATGGCCTCTGCGGAGCCATGGCCTCATTCGCCGAAGGTTTTGGGGCCACGCGATATCCGTCTCACGCCGCCGCTCAGGCCGCACTCGCCTATCAACCCCCATCCGGCACCCCGGTGACCATGAGCCTACCGGGAGGCCTCACGGGAAGCCGATGGCGGATTTCGGGCCAAACGGGACCTCACAATACGGCGACGATTGTCTGGCACGAAGGCAATTGGACCCTCGTTGTGTCCGGGGGTCCCCCGGAACAAAGTTCCGCCCTTTTGGTAACCCATCTCCTGCAACACTATCGCTTGCCGCCACACACCGGGCTTCTCACCGTCGACGTCGCGGGTGATGGGCTTCACACTTCGGTGCAGTGGGTGTTGGGATCAACGGTCTATTTTACGAGTGCGATGCACAATCCGGCCCACGCAATCATCATGGCCGCCTCCATCGAGCCTTTTGACAGCAATTCTTAAGCGCGGAAGGTTCATTCCGGCACGCGTTTCTCGCCCAACCACCGATCCACAATCTCATCATGATGGGCGCCCAATTGCGGTGCTGCATTGACCTCGCCGTCCATAGCCCATGGCGAGGCGGGATATGTCAATGTCCCGTAGCGGTCATCATGCGAAACCAACTTAGGCGACTCGCCATGAAACCACGTATCCGTAGCTAAATCTAGACTACGGACAAGTCCTACCACTAATTTCGCTTGCCGGAACCGCTCTACCCAGATCACCCCGGGCTCGGTTATCAATATCCCCTGCAGCGTTTCGTGTAACCGAGCCCTGTCCGCCACGCGCCCGGCATTGGTTGACCAGCTTCCCCCTGTCCATTCGGGATGACCCAAGGTGGTCGCCAACCGACGAAACTCCGGGTCATTAACGGCCCCAAGGATAATGGGTCGGTCGCGGGTGCGAAAGTGCTCGTAGGGCGCAATACTTGGATGGGTCGTGCCCCCAGGGGGATAGGGGGCATGTGCCTTGCTGTGCGCCAGATAGGGGTGTGTCATGATGAGCTCGGCCGTCTCTTGAAGACTTAGCACCACGTGTTGGCCTCTCCCGGTGCGTTCGCGGTTATAGAGCGCGTCCAGAATCCGCGCTACCGCGAAGCTCCCGGTCATCATATCAATCACCGCGATCCCTTGACGCACGGGTTCTCCCGTCCCGGTAATCGCCATGAGACCGGATTCCGCCTCCAGCACCACTTCCAAAGCCGGGTCCTGGGCCCGTGATGAGTCAGCCCGATATCCCCGAATCGACACGTATATCAGTCCCGGCAGCTCACGCCGCAGATCGGCATACCCTAAGCCATATTTCTCTAACGTTCCCGGCCGTAGGTTTTCCAACACGACGTCCGCCCGACGCGCGAGCTCCCAAACCAGGGCACGATCGCCGGCTTCCGTCAAGTCGGCCACGAGACTCTTTTTCCCGCGATTAAACGCCGCGAAGTAGAGGCTCTCTTCCTGGACGAACGGCGGACCCCACTGGCGGGTGATGTCGCCCGCCGGAGGCCGTTCCACCTTGACCACATCTGAGCCCGCATCGGCCAGTAGCATACTCGCGAAGGGACCGGAGAGGACTTGCGTGAAATCTAAAACCCGAAGGCCTCGGAGCCCTTCATACCTAGAGGCCAAGATTCGATAGCACCTCCTGATCATCGTCCAGATGGTCGCCCGCGCGCTCCAACTTGATGCGCCCCTTGTCCAGGATGTAAACGCGCCGCGCCAATCGGAGCGTAAATCGGGCGTTCTGTTCCGCCAACAAGACCCCCACGCCCCGCTCCAGTAACGCTCGAATGTGCTCCCCCACTTGGTAGACAACTTGTGGAGCGAGACCTTCGGTGGGCTCATCCAAGAGGAGAAACGTCGGTTGCACCAATAGTGCCCGCGCCATTTTCAACATTTGGTTTTGTCCTCCGGACAATACCCCCGCTTGCACACTGAGACGTTCCCGTAACCCAGGGAATAGGGACAGGACCTCGTCGATCGCTTGCTGCTTATTGCGCCTTGACCGCGGAACGGATAGCAGGAGGTTTTCTTTGACCGTAAGCCGGGCAAATGAGCGGCGACCCGACGGCACATAGACAATCCCCGCCTCGGCAATGCGATACGCAGGTGTTCCTAATAGGCTCTGACCATCCAGCGTCACCGACCCATTTGCTTTAGCCATTAGCCCAGCAATGGCGCGAAAGGTGGTGGTTTTCCCGACCCCATTGCGCCCTAAAAGGGCGACGCATTCCGCTTCCTTAAGCGACACGGAAATCCCTTGCAGTACGTGACTCTGCCCATAATAGGCGTGTAGGTCCTTGACCTCTAAGGTTTGCATATCACTCCCCCACCCCACCGAGATACGCCCTAATGACCTCAGGGTTTGCCCGAACCTCTGCCGGGTCTCCAGTGGCCAAAATTCGCCCCGCAACCAATACGGTGACGCGATGTGCTAAGCCGAACACCACCTCCATATCGTGTTCGCTCAAGATAATGGTGAGATGTAGCTCGTTCCAGATTTTCTTTAAGAGGTCGACACTCCGTTGGGTTTCGTAGGGTGACATGCCCGAGGTCGGTTCATCGAGCAATAATATCCGCGGAGATGGGGCGAGTGCCATCGCCAATTCAAGGGCTCGCTGATCCCCGTGAGCGAGGATGCCCGCCTGCCGATCGCGATGCTCCGAGAGTCCTACAAGCTCTATAACCTCAGCGGCCCGCTCGGCAATGGACGCATCAGGACGAGTCCAAAATCGCAAAGTTCGGCGGGAATACCCGAGGAGCGCGGTGACCACGTTATCGTACACGGTCATGGACGGAAAGATGTTGGTGGTTTGAAAGGCCCGGGTCATCCCCATCTGGGCGACTTCATGGGCGCGCCGTCCACTGATGACCTCACGGCCTAATACAATCTCGCCATCACTGGGCCGCAAGTGACCAGTAAGCAGATTAAAGAAGGTGGTCTTTCCCGCCCCGTTGGGGCCGATGACGGCACGAATTTCCCCTTCAACGACGGAAAAGTCCACCTGGTCGACCGCCACAAAAGCCCCAAACTTTCGCGTGAGTCCTTTCGTGGTCAGAGCCGTCTGAGTCTCGTTCTCTAATTCTGTCACTCGGATAGCCTCCTCGTCCGCATGGCCTCATCCTCTGGGATTCCCCGACGCCGCCTTTTGACGAATTTCATCAGATCGACGATGCCTCCGCCAAATCCTCGCGGGTAGACGATCACCAGCACCAAGACGACCAGCCCCACCAAAAGTGGCCATTGCGGTGTTAGCGCCCCGACCCACTGCTCCAGCGCAATATAGATGAAGGATCCGATGGCCGGCCCGAGATATAGTCCCATGCCCCCAAGCACGGCCATCAGCACCGGCTCGCCTGATTCCGTCCAGTTCAAGAGAACCGGATCGACCTGTTGCTGATAGACGACATAAAGAACCCCGGCCAAACCACAAATAAGGCCAGCAATCACATAGGCGACCACATGATGCCAGTACACATGGATGCCCACCGCCTCGGCCCGGGTGGGATTTTCGCGGATGGCTGAAAGAGCCATCCCAAAGGACGAGCGGCGCACAAAATAGAGGGCGCCGACGGCTAAAACAATAAAGACTAGGATGAACTCGTAATTCGATACCACGCCGGAAATGGCGTTGGGTACGGAAATACCGGGAATGCCCGTTTCTCCCCCGGTGAGGTGATAAAGTCCACTGGCCACTTCATAGGCCAGTTGTGAGAACCCCAACGTCAAGAGGGCAAAGTAAAGCCGCGACGTTCTTAAGGACACCATCGCCACCAACCCAGCCACCAGAGCCGCTGCCAGCGGCGAGACGACAAAACCCAACCAAAAAGGCACCCCATGGGTCCACAAGATGGCCGCCATATAGGCGCCGAACCCGAAGAATACCGCCTGTCCAAAGCTCAGGAGTCCACTGAACCCGATCAGAAAATTGGTCGCAATGGCAAAAAGGGCGTACACCAACACCGTCTGCGCCAAAAACTCCTGAGCCGGCGGCAAAATGATGGGTACGACCGCTAAGAGAGCGACCAGCGCAATCACGGCAATCAAGGAGGATAGTTTTCGCGGGCGCCCCAGGGGTGGTGCTGAGATTTTGGTGTCTATCTGCTGCATACTCAAAATTCCTCCCGCCCCAAGAGTCCCCGTGGCCGTATAATTAACACCACAACCATGACAATGTAAATCGCGGCTTCAGACATATTAGGGAGGTAGGTGGACCCGAAGGTCTGCGCGAGACCGATGATTAGGGCCCCCAATACC
>DAHWKG010000039.1:0-8049 GCA_027343765.1 Sulfobacillus sp. | reverse complement strand
GCATTTAGATGCCTGGCACCTTGCCTATGAAGAATGGGGCCCCACCTCGGGACCGCCGGTGGTGGTGTTTCATGCCTTGACGGGCGATAGTCACTTGGCCGCATCGCGAGAGAACCAACCTCCCGGGTGGTGGGATGGGGTGGTCGGGCCGGGTAAGGGCCTGGACACGAATCGTTTCCATGTCCTTTCGTTCAACGTGTTGGGCGGGGCGATGGGCTCCTTAGGCCCGTCTTCGTTGGGGCCCCAGGGAAAGCCTTGGGGGAGCCGCTTTCCGGCTTTGAGCCTTTTTGATATGGCTCGCGCCGCACATGCTTTGATTCAAAGCTGGCATGCCGGCCGCACCTATGTGATTGGCGCGTCCATGGGGGGGATGCTGGCGTATGCCTATGCGTCCTTGTATCCCGACGAGGTTTCCTCCCTCATGGCCATCGGGGCGCCTATTCAGCATGAACCCTGGGCGATCGCCTATCACACCGTAGGGCGAAGTGCCATAACCACCGATCCGCATTTTCAAGGCGGCGATTATTACGAGGGCCCCTTTCCGGAGCAGGGGCTGGCTCTGGCGCGGATGGCGGACATGATTTCCTATCAGCACCCCAGCTCCATGGGGCGGAAATTTGGACGAAATCTTCAAGCCGGTTCCCCGGAGCAATTTCAAATTGCGTCGTACCTCCGCTATCAAGGACGAAAATTGGTGAGCCGGTTCGACGCCAACACGTATCTCACACTCACCCAGGCTATGGACCGCTTTGAGCTTTTCCCCGCCCATATGGAGGCGCTTAAAACGGTACCGGTGTCGATGGTGGGGATTGAGTCAGATCTCTTATATCTATCGGAGGAGATTGACGCCCACGCGGAGCGGTTGGCTGAGGCCGGGGTGCCGGTGCGTCTTGAATGGCTTTCCGGCCCGTGGGGACACGACACCTTCTTGGTGGAACAGGAGGCCATGGGCCGAATGGTGTCCGAGTTTCTTGCCACGTCCGGATTATAAGGGTCAACGGGGGATAGGCTACCCTCGGAGGGACAACCATGAAAAGACGCTATTACCGGATTGAGACCAAACGCGGCACCTATCGGGCCACCCACATTTTTTGGGAGGACCAAGCGCTCACTTTTTGGGGCCAAGATCACCAGGGGCGTCAGCGGGTGCTGACCATTCCCTATCACGCACTCATCCTGGTCGAGGAGATGGACCCGGAAGTCTCACCGCGCCGACGAAAGCCACGCCGGCCGGTGATAGGAAAACGACTCCTTGACGGCGAATCTCTGAGAGAATCTACCCTTAAGGGAGCCGACCATCATGTCCGTCATCACCGAGACCTATCGCGATCGCGAAGGAACCCCATATCAGGTGCGCGACGCCCGTCCCGAGGACGCGGCCGCGCTAGTCGCCTTGTTGGATCGGGTGGGGCGCGAGGAGATCTACATCGCCGATGAGTCGGCGCAAATTTCCGAGGCCCAGCAGGCGGAGATCCTCCGCCGACTGAACCCCGAAGTTCAGCTGGTCCTGGTGCTGGAGCAGCACCATGTGATTGTTGGATCCTTAGAGATGATTCGCGGGACCTTCCGAAAGAATCGCCATACGGCCATTTTCGGGATGGCGCTGCTACCCGAGTCTCGAGGACACGGCCTCGGTGAAGGGCTTCTGCGCACGGCCGAGCGCTGGGCCCAAGATGCCGGTGTCATGAAGATTTCGCTTGCCGTTTTTTCCAGCAACCGAGCAGCCATTCGGCTTTACCAGCGCCTCGGCTATCAGGAAGAGGGGCGGCGACTCCGCCAATACCTCATTGCTGGAAAATGGGTGGATGAAATTTGGATGGCCCGCTGGCTCTAATCGCTGACCTCATTTAACGACTGCACCATGTCCCAGAAGCGATCGTCGCTGTTTGGGGCTTCCACCGCATGAGTGGTGGCCTTTTCAGCGGTGTGGCGCATGCGTTCGGTATAAAAGAAGAAGGTCTCCTGGGTCTCTAGGGCCTCTGACTGGGGATCCTTATGGTTCCACATGCTGGCATAGCAAAAGGCGTGCAAAAGCGTCCGGAGTTCGTCTTCCTGCTGCTCCCAAGTAGAGGCGACCAATTCCTCCAAGATGGCTTGGCGGGTTCCTACCCAGGGTGCGCCGCCTGGCAAGGTGTGGCTTATCACGTGAAGGGTTTGATCCCGGTGCCGAGAGCGGAGAGCGCTCCAGTCAATGGTGGATTGGGGGGCTTCCATGACCGGGGCATCGTGATAGTCGCGCCGTTCCCATCCGGCCTGAGCCAGCTGCATGATTTCGTCGGTGGTTAGAGACGACTGGGGCACGGCACCGAATAAGGCGCCTTCGCGAATGCAAATTTGTCCGATCCGTTCTTTTAGGTCTTCGTCTAAACCGATTTCTAAATTCTGTCCGTGGTCCATGCGATCGACCTCCTTATCCGTCTAGTATAACCAACGGTCTGGTGCTGTGCATAGATTTGCCAGAGGCGGAGATCCTAACCCTATCATTCCGAAGGTGAGGGATTTCGGTGTCAAGAGGTCGCGTGTGGGTGGGGATCCTGGGTCTTTTCTTACCGTTTTCACTACTGGTATCGGGGTGCGGGGGGAAGCCCGCGCCGTCAGCAAAAAATGCCGCTCACCGGACGGTCAACATGGCGGGGCGAAAGGCGAGGCCAACGCGGGTGTCGAGAATTCTCACCACGGCGCCGACCCGACCGCTCGTGGGGAACGCGAAGGCCGGGGCCACGCTTTATGCCCGGGATTGTCAGAGCTGCCACGGACGGAGCGGTACCGGGACCAGCATGGCGCCTCGTTTGGCCAAGCCCTCCAGCGTGGTCAAAACATTTGGCACCGAAGCGTCCCTGGCATCCTTCATCGCGCATAATATGCCAGCCAGCAATCCGGGTTCCTTGAAACCCCAGCAGGCTGCCAACGCGGCAGCCTACGTGTGGCACTTGGCAGGGAAATAGTCGAGCACTCGCGCGAACGAAAAAAGGCGGTCCTTGGGACCGTCTTTTTTGTGGTTCCGCTAAAATAGGGAAAGGGGTTGGGAGGAGGGACGAAGGTCCATGGGTCATGCCGCGATTCTTGGCACCAGTTCGCATGTCGGCAAAAGTATTGTGACGGCCGGAATTATTCGTGTGTTAGCCCAAGAAGGGGTGCGGGTGGCGCCGTTTAAGGCTCAAAACATGGCGCTGAACGCGTTCGTGACCTTAGATGGCGGGGAGATTGGTTATGCTCAGGCCTTGCAGGCGTGGGCGGCCGGTGTTGAGCCGACGGTGGATATGAATCCGATTTTGCTAAAGCCGGAACCGGGCCACCGCTCTCAAGTGATTGTTCACGGGAAAGTTCAGGGAACGGCCCATGCCGCGTCGTTTCGGGGACGGCGGGTGTGGCTTCGAGAGGCCGCCATCGAATCGTTTGAAAGACTACAGCGGGCGTATGATGTGCTGGTGATGGAGGGCGCGGGAAGCCCGGTGGAGCTGAACCTCATGGAAGGAGATCTCTCCAATCTTCTCTTGCCCCGCCATGCCAAGGCCGCTTTGGTTCTGGTCGGCGACATCGACCGGGGCGGGGTGTTTGCCTCACTCTATGGCACGGTCCAATTATTGCCCGCCGAAGATCGGGCGCGGCTAAAGGGCCTCATTGTCAACAAATTTCGCGGGGACGTCAGTTTGTTCGAGGAGGGCCTGGGAATTTTGGAATCGCTCTGCCAGGTTCCGGTCTTAGGGGTGCTGCCGTTTCTTTCTTTTGGGTTGCCGGATGAGGATAGCGTGAGTCTCGAGGGAAAACCCGACAGCTGGGCCTCAAAGGGACTGCGGGCTTCGGTGGTGGTGCTCCCACACATCAGCAACTTCACCGACCTCTTGGCGCTCGAGGCGGAGCCGGAAGTCTCTTTGGCTTGGCAGCGCACCCCGCCTCGAGAGCGTCCCGATCTTCTCATTATTCCTGGCAGTAAGGGGACCCTCTTTGATTTAGCCTGGCTTTTCGAAAGTGGCTGGGCGGACGCCATTCGCCGCTGGCGTGATGAGGGAACCACCATTATCGGGATTTGCGGCGGCATGCAGATGCTCGGGCAGCGGGTCGACGATCCGGAGGGCGTCGAGGGCGACCCGGACTCCCATCCGGGTCTTGGGCTCATTCCGGCCATCACGCGTATGAATAGAGGAAAAAGGGTCAAACGGCGAAAAGCTCAGGTGGTCGCAAGCGAGTTAGAGCCGGTCGGGGTGGAAGGATACGAGATTCATAATGGCGATACCGTGTTTTTAGACACCCCGAGGCCGCTACTGACGTTCGACGGGGATGATGATGGCTGGATTTCCCCCGATGGAAAGGTGCTCGGCACCTATCTTCATGGTATGTTGGATGAAGGTGCGTTTCGCCGGACGCTTTTGGCTCGATGGGGCATTGATGCGGGACGCGGCGACAATCCCATCGAAGCGGGCCTGACCAAATTGGAGGGGGTGATTCGCGAGCATGTGGGTGTCGAGACTCTTTTCCGTTTGGTCGGGATATGATTTAGCTGCCTGGATTTTGTTGGCCGCCGTGGTCGATCTGATGTTGGGAGACCCCATGTGGTTTTATCATCCCGTCAGACTGATCGGGCGGCTCACCATGGGGTTGGCGGAACTTATTGGCCGGCGCTCCTGGGGGCGCCTCGGACTTCGCATCATGGGAGCCGCGATGACGATCTTCGTGGTCCTTCTGACCCTAGCCGTGGTATCCGCCGTACTTTGGGCGGCGGACGACGTGTCGGTTTGGCTGTTCCGGCTGATGGTCGTCCTTTGGACCTATTGGGGACTGGCCATTCGGGGGCTTACCGATGCCGCTCTCTTGGTCTACCGGCCCTTGGTGACCAATCAGTCGTCCGAAGCGCGCCAATGGCTCCAGTATATCGTGAGCCGCGACACCAGCGCTCTTTCCCCGGAAGACATGATTCGTACCACGATCGAAACGGTGGCGGAGAACACCTGTGATGCGGTGGTAGGACCCCTCTTTTACACCTTTTTGGGTGGCCCCGCTTGGCTTTGGGCCTATAAGGCGGTGAACACCTTAGATGCGGTGATCGGCAATCATAGTCCTCGTTATGAGGAATTGGGGTGGTTCGCGGCCCGCCTGGATGGTTGGGCCAATTATGTGCCGGCACGTCTGGCGGGTCTGGCGATTAGTATCGCCGCCTCTATGGAGGGGCGGTTTCGCCAAGCTTATCGAACCATGCGCGTCGATGGACGGCGCCATCCCATTCCTAACAGTGGTATGTCCGAGGCGGCCATGGCCGGGGCGATTGGCGTCAGTCTTGGAGGGCCTAATATGTTTGACGGGGTGGTGGCTCTCCGACCGAAATTGGGAACGGCGGAGCGACCGCTCCATCCGACGGCCATCATTCATGCCATTTCGGTCAGTTGGCGGGCCACCATGGTGACCGCCGTGACTTTTGGCGTGATTGCAGTCGTCATATCGGGGAAGTGGCTATGAACTCATTAGCGGAAGCGTTTCGTTGGACAACCCGGATTTCGGTGCCAGGGTTCACGCGGGAGGGCCGCTTTGTGGCCGCTTGGCTTTGGGTGCCGGGGATTTTGGCCGGCCTCATTTGGGTGCTGGCCATTCACTTGTTTGGGCCCAATGCCTATGGATTTGGGGTGGCTGTGGGGGGTGAAGCGGTTTTTACCGGGGCGCGCCCGTGGCAGGGGCTCGCCAAAATTTTTGATGGATGGGCGGCTCACCCGGATACCCGAAGCAGCACGCGCCGCGATCGGGCGGTCGGGGCGGCCGGGGCCCTCTTTGTCGCCATGGCGCTGGTGTTGTTGTGGGCGGGGATGCGCCATGGCGCTAATCTTGCCACCTGGGTGTGGGTCATGCCCCCTCTATGGGCCCGGGCAGCCATGGCGTGGGGAATGTCCTGGCGCGGTTTAGATCCTTCGGATCTCGACTATGGCCGCTTGCTTCGGGTGAGCCAAGGAGGCACCGGTTCGTGGGTTCCGCTGATTTTAGCCTTGGCGCTCGGGGTGTTGGTGACCGGGTTTGAAGGGGTCGACGTGTTTGGAGCGGCTCTGGTCTTAACGGGCCTTTTTCTCCTCTGGGGGCGGCGGCTTTTCGGCGGGCTCAACCGAGATGTGCTTCATGCCGCCGTGATCGTGATGGAAGTGCTGACTCTCTTCTTCTTGGTGGCGTTCTCCGCGCCGCCCTTATGAGGGGGCCGGGCGCGACCGAAATTGTTCCACCATTTGGAGGTAGTTGGGGCGTTTGATGTCGACCACGTATCCACCGCTCACCCGGACCAGGTTTTCCGGCGTGAGCGCCACCCATACCGCCGGGTCCCCGGCGGCAGCCCAGAGAAAGGGCTGGTGCATGAGGTCGTCGTCGATGAAGATCGGCATTTGGTAGGATTGGCCGGCGGGCGGTGACCCATAGATGTGGGTGCCGCAGAGTGCCGAGATTTCGGTGGGGCTCGCCGGCCGCACTTCAAGACCAAACCATTGCTCAAGCTTTCCTAAATCCACGCGATTGACGGGGGCGTGTAGAACCACGACGGGACGGGCTCCGCACCAATAGACGGAGACTTCAATCATCTGGCGGATGTCCGCTTTGAGAAGCTCGGCGGCCTGATGCACGCCACGGGTGAGATAGTGGAGCTGACGACGGTCCACGAGCGGAATCTCCCCGCTCTCAATCATGTCGAGAAATGGGAATTCGATATCGAGCGGCATCCGGGAGCTCCTTTCCGTCCATGATATAGTTAGCTTATTCGGGGGCTTGTCCCGGGTCAATATTTAATGTTCGTTTAGGGGAGGACCTGGCGTGTCAGGAGAGCCACGTATCAATATTTTGCACTTATATCCCGAACACATGAATCTCTATGGGGATCGCGGGAATGTCTTGGCCCTCTTGCAGCGGGCCCGTTGGCGGAACATCCCCGCGAGCGTGATGGCTCGCGAGGTGGGGGAACCGATTTCTTGGGATGAGGTCGACTTGGTTTTCATGGGGGGAGGCGAAGACTCCCACCAGTCCCGCATCGCCGACGATTTCTTAAAGCTTCAGGACGAGCTCTCCAGTCGACTCAAGGCGGGTCTTCCCATGCTGGCCATCTGTGGAGCCTATCAGTTGCTAGGACAGTACTATAAGACGGCTGACGGCCATAAACTCCCGGGGTTGGGGTACTTAGATGTCTGGACGGAGCCGGGGTCGTCCCGGGCCATTGGTGACGTCGTTACCGAGACCTCGCTCGACATATCGCCATCATCTCTGGTGGGTTTTGAGAATCATGGCGGGCGGACGTTTTTGGGGCCCTCTCAGGGACCATTGGGGCGAGTGGCGTTGGGTCAGGGGAATAATGGCGAGGATATGACGGAGGGGGCGGTTCAAGACCATGTCATTGGCACGTATCTCCACGGTTCGCTCTTGCCGAAGAACCCCCATTTAACCGATCTGTTGCTCCGCTGGGCCCTCGCCTATCGCGGCTTTCCTATTGAATTGGAGCCGCTCGGCGAATCGGAAGAAATGGCGGCCCATGAGGCGATTCTAGCCCGCTCCCGAAATTCATAGCTATTGGCCAAGTGTGCATGCTATACTTAAGGACAACGTCGATTGATTTTTTCGCCCGAAAGGAGTGGCGGCCGTGGATTTGTTTTCACCCTTACACATCATCATTCTGTTGGTGATCGCGCTACTCGTGTTTGGCCCCAAGCGGCTTCCGGAAATTGGTTCGGGATTGGGCAAGAGCCTTCGCGAGTTCAAGCAGTCCATGAACGGGACGATGCCGTCGGACACCAAGGATGCTCCGCGCGAGCCCGGGCAAGAGTATCCGGCTCAAGTGGTGGTTACCGACGAAAACACCCCCAAATAGGGGTGCTGTAAAAAGGGGACCCCGGAAGGGGCTCCTTTTTTGATGAGGAGGTGAATGCGGGTGGCTGACCTTAAGCCCTTTATCGGGAATACACCGCTCATTCTCCTAAGCAATCTCTCCCGACGCTTTAACACGCATGTCTGGGCCAAATTGGAGTCGCGCAACCCCGGAGGTTCGGTGAAGGATCGGACTGCCTTTTCCTTGATTGACGATGCGATTAAGCGAGGGCA
>DAHWKG010000017.1:0-7955 GCA_027343765.1 Sulfobacillus sp. | reverse complement strand
AATACCCCGTTGGCGCTCAATCTCCATCCAATCGGAGCGTGCGTGCTGCTGGGCTCGGCGGGCTTTTACCGCACCCGCCTCGCGTATCGCGCCGCCATATAGCAGCAATTTCTCCGTGAGCGTGGTTTTACCGGCGTCCGGGTGGGAAATAATGGCGAACGTCCGGCCGCGTGCGATTTCCTGCTCGAGTGATTGTTCCATCTTTGTATTCTGGCGCGGCGGCTCCGTCCTGTCGGGCGGAGAGGAGCGCCGGTCCCTCCCTTCTTAGGTATCATCCCGGTTCTTGGTAACAAAAGGGCTTTTTACCGAACCGCTCCTTGCCAATGGTCAAAAGGCTGACCGGACCTCAAACACCGCTCGCTTGGCCCCGAACTGGCGGCGGCTAAAGCTCGTAAACCAAGGGAGCTTCTACGACCTCCGGCCTTCTCGCCGGGGTGGTCTGCTCGTCGTTCCTCCGGGAAGAATTATATCAGCCCCGATGGACTGCTGAAAGAACGTGGTGGTTTACAGCACGACGGGGCTCTCGTATAGTCAGGACTGTTGAGAGTGATTTTCAGTATCAGTGGGGCGGGTGGACATCATCGACACGCGACAGGGGTCTCGTTGGACACTCATAAGCGGCGGAGCTGGCATCTTCATTGGGACCTACGATACCGCTGCAATTTCTGCCGCCTTGCCCCGCCTCACGGACATGTGGCACCTCACCTCCGGCGAGGTGGCAGCCCTGGGCTCGGCCCCGTTGCTGGGGATGATTGTCGGTAGTCTGGTGGCCGGCCTTTACGCGGACCGTTGGGGTCGGCGGACCCTCCTGCTCGCGGACTTTGTCGCCTTCGGACTGGCCGCCTTCGCCAGCGCCTTGGCTCCAACCTTTGGTTGGTTCCTCGTTTGCCGGATCATGGTGGGGCTGGGTGTCGGAGCTGACTACGCGGTCATTTTCCCCTATCTGACCGAGATCGCCGTCCCCCGCCACCGCGGCAAAGTCATGGCTTTAGTCATGTGGGCGGCCAATTTCGGCATGGTCTTTGCCTATGGTCTCGGTGCCCTCGTGCTAAGTCAACCCCAGGGCTGGCGAATACCGCTGGTGGTAGGGAGCCTCTTGGTCATCCCGCTATTGCTCGTGCGTCAGGCGCTTCCCGAGTCTACTCTCTGGGTACGCCGCCGAGTCCAATCCTGGGGCGGATTCTGGCGGATGCTCGCGGCCCCTAAAAGCCTGAAAGTGGTGTCCAGCGCGGCCATTAATTGGTTTAGCTACCAAGCCAGCGACCAGGGGCTATCTCTGTTCTTGCCCACCATGCTCGCAGCCATGTTTCAGAGTTCTGTCGCCAACGCTTCTTGGCGAAGTCTGTTGGTGAAGGCGGTCACCATTCCGGCCGCCTTGGCCACCATTTACGTCATCGACCGGTGGGGCCGAAGACCTCTTCAACTTTGGGGATTTCTCGGCCGCGCTGTGGCCCTTCTGGGACTTGGTGTGCTCCTCTTACGGGATACCCCCGCCCATCCCTCGCATCGCCTGCTGCTAATGGCGCTGTTGGTGGCAGCCTACGCGCTCGGTGCCTTCGGACCGGATAAAACCACGGTCATGGCTGCCGCCGAGCAAACCGAGACCGCTATTCGCGGCACAGCCCAAGGAATCGCCGAAGCCTTTGGGCGCCTTGGCGGCATTATCGGCGTGACAGGTTATAGCCTCTTTGCTTTTCGCTTCGGACCCGGCGCCGGGGTGCTGTTTTTCGGTGCCATGACACTGGTAGGCTTTGGTGTCACCGCCTTGGCCCCTACATCATAAGGGACGGGCAGAAAAGCACGCCAAAACGGATGAGAAGGTTTACAATGGGGGTGGCAAATGAAGCGCATTTTTGAGTGAGGTGAAGAGCTTGAGCGTAACGAACAACGACCCCTTTGGCGCACGCAAAAACGCCGATGTCAAGGGGCAGTCTGTCACCTATTATGATTTGAACGCTCTGGACAAACTTTCTGGAGCCCAGGTAAGTCGCCTCCCCTTTTCTATCAAAGTGCTTTTGGAATCATTGCTGCGGCAACTCGATAACTATCAGATTACTGCTGAAGATGTCGAAGCCCTTGCCCGGTGGTCTCCTACCAATCCCAGCAAAAAGGAAATTCCCTTCAAGCCAGCTCGTGTGGTTCTGCAGGACTTCACCGGTGTTCCAGCCGTCGTCGACCTAGCCGCCCTGCGCTCGGCGATGAAACGGCATCATGGTGACCCCGCCAAAATCAACCCGCTCGTGCCGGTTGATTTGGTGATTGATCACTCTGTCCAGGTTGACCAATTCGGCCGGCTAGAAGCGCTGGAATTTAACATGGAGCGCGAGTTCGAGCGAAACCAGGAACGATATCGTTTCCTTAACTGGGCCCAAAAGTCCTTTAACAATTTTCGCGTCGTGCCTCCAGCCACCGGTATTGTCCACCAGGTCAACTTGGAATACCTGGCGACCGTGGTCGCCGAAAAGAGTCAAGATGGTGAGCGTCTGGTCTTCCCTGACTCGGTGGTAGGAACGGACTCGCACACCACCATGATTAATGGCCTGGGGGTATTGGGCTGGGGCGTGGGCGGTATCGAGGCGGAGGCCAACATGCTCGGCCAGCCTCTCTATTTCGTCACTCCTGAGGTGGTGGGATTCCGACTCACGGGTCGGCTCCGCGAAGGAGCCACCGCCACGGATCTCGCGCTTACCATTACTGAGCGCCTTCGCCGCCACGGCGTGGTCGGTAAGTTTGTCGAATTCTTCGGCACGGGTCTTTCTCAGATGAGTCTCGCCGACCGGGCTACCATTGCCAATATGGCTCCCGAATATGGGGCCACCATGGGATTCTTTCCCGTTGATGCCGAGACCTTACGCTACCTCGGCGAGACCGGTCGTAGGGCCGAGCACGTCGATCTGGTGGAATGGTACATGAAGGAACAAGGACTCTTCCGCACAGACGAGACCCCTGATCCCGTATACAACGACGTGCTGGAGTTGGATCTCGGTACCGTTGAACCGTCCTTGGCCGGGCCGAAGCGTCCCCAAGACCGTGTGCCATTGTCCGGGATGAAGCCAACCTTTGAAAAGGCGCTCACCGCACCGGTCGCTGAGCGTGGATTTGGTCTCAGCCCCGACCAAGTCTCCAAGACTGAAACGGTTCACCATCCTGACGGCACCGAGGAAGTGTTAAAAAATGGCTCAGTCGTCATTGCCGCCATCACCAGTTGTACCAACACCTCCAATCCGATGGTGATGATTGGGGCTGGGATTTTAGCCAAGCGCGCCGCCCAGCGGGGTCTCAAGCCCCCCCAGTATGTAAAAACCAGTCTGGCACCGGGCTCGCGTGTGGTCACCGCCTACTTAGAACGGGCCGGCCTCATGCCCTACTTGAACCAACTAGGGTTCGAAGTGGTTGGATACGGTTGCACGACCTGTATCGGAAATAGCGGCCCCTTGCCGGACGCCGTCGCCGAAGCGATTCAAAAAGGTGACCTCACTGTGGCTGCCGTTTTGAGTGGCAACCGAAACTTTGAAGGCCGCATTCATGCCCTCGTCAAAGCCAACTACCTCGCCTCACCGCCGTTGGTGGTGGCCTATGCACTGGCCGGAACGGTGGACATTGATTTGCAGAACGATCCGATCGGCCGCGACCATGGGGGCAATCCCGTGTATCTTAAGGACATCTGGCCCAAAACGGAGGAAATTCTGGACACGCTTAAATCGGCCATTGAACCCGGGCTGTTCCGTGAGCAATATGAAACGGTCTTTTCGGCCAATGCCCGCTGGAATCAGATGGGCGCGCCTGAGGGTCAGCTCTATCAATGGGACGACCAGTCGACCTACATTCAAGAACCTCCCTTTTTCACCGACTGGAGTCCTGAGCCGAAACACCTTCACTCCATTGAAGGGGCACGTGTATTGGCCGTCTTAGGAGACTCGGTGACGACCGACCACATCTCCCCGGCGGGAAATATTGCCGTGAAAAGCCCCGCCGCCAACTACCTCATGGAGCACCATGTCGAGCCCAAGGATTTCAACAGCTATGGAGCACGGCGGGGAAACCACGAGGTCATGATGCGGGGAACCTTCGCGAACATCCGCATCCGCAACCTCATGCTTCCCGGAGTAGAGGGCGGGGTCTCGGTCCATTGGCCCGACGGGCGCCAGGACAGCATTTACGACGTCGCCATGCAATATCAAGCGGAAGGCGTGCCGTTGGTGGTGCTGGCAGGCAAAGAATATGGGACCGGATCGTCTCGCGACTGGGCTGCCAAAGGCACGGCTCTATTGGGTGTCAAAGCGGTCATCGCCGAAAGCTTTGAGCGCATCCACCGCAGCAACTTAGTGGGTATGGGTGTCCTCCCTCTCCAGTTCCTCGAAGGTGCCAACGCGAGCACGTTGGGACTCACGGGCGATGAGGTGTTTTCCATAGGAATTCCCGACAATATTCAACCGGGACAAACCGTGACTGTCGAAGCTCAACGATCCAATGGCGAGAAGGTGCGCTTCAACGCCACCGCCCGATTGGATACGCCAGTCGACGTCGACTACTACCGAAACGGCGGCATTCTTCAAACTGTCTTGGGTAATCTGGCGCAATAGTTTCCGCTCTGTAGGGCCCACCCCGTGAGGGTGGGCCTCTTTGTCTTGCTGGCGGCCCTAGCCGATCGTGAAACGCCGAACCAATACCGCTTGAATATCTTTCGCGATCGCGTCTGGACTTCGCCCGTCGGTGTCAACGACCACGTCGCTCGCATGAGTGGCCTCCATAAGGGGCAAAAGTTCACGCGTCCGCTGAAGATCCCAGGCTTGTCGGGGGCCAACCGAACGCCCTTTGATGCGACCGTCCAAGGTCTCGAGCGATGCGCGAAGCCGCACAACTAATGCCGTCGCCCCTGGAATACTCGCCTGAAGCCTCTCTATTTCTAGGCGGGACTCGACGACGCGTGGAAAAATCACCACCCTCACACCCGCGCTCCGCATAACCGGCCAGAGTGATGAAATCCCGGCCGTACTCATTCCGAAACCGAATGGGTCTCCCGGTGAGCGAGGCGCAAAATCGGTCAAGCGATCGATGTCCATAGCCCAATAGGCTGTGCCGCATGACTCAAGACGCACGGCAAGAGCTTTGGCTACGGTGGTCTTGCCAACGCCCACAGGCCCGGTGATGAGGACCATCGGCACGATCGCCCACCACTCTTCAGCACGGCGCATTGCCGCTTGAACCCAGTCCTTCTTGCCATCCATGTAGTGCTCGATATCCTCGGGAAACGTGGCCGCCAAGCGTTTTTTCAATGAACCATAGGCGTCTCGGTCCCCGGGCAAGGCGCGAAGGTAGTCTCGAAATGCCAAATGGCGGGCCACCTCGGGATGGCCGGGTGGATAGACGTGGAGGTGGTGAGTGGGTTGGACACCACCTTTTTGATAAAATCGTCGCCCGGAAATCCCGTGTTCCCCGAGCGCTCTATAGCCCAATTTTTCTAGAACCGGCGCATGACCATCCAGCTCGGAAACATCCCGAACTATGGCCAACATATCGATAATCGGCTTAGCTTGAAGACCGGGAACCGCCGTGGACCCGATATGGTGTAGATAAAGGAGGAGCGTTGGCCAAATCCCCCAAAGCTGCTCCGCCTCACGGCGAAAATCTTCGGGCCAGCCCGAATTAGGATGTACCACCTCGACGCGTCGTCCGGCCATCATGATCCCCCCAACCTAAGCGGGAATCATTATATAACAAGCCCAAAAAGAAGTCGCTAATACGGTTGGCAATGACCGTGAGGGGCGGATCGATCGGTCCGCCCCGGTCAATCAACTCGTGGCCAGCATGGCGCACCAATATTTCCTCCACCGGCACGTGATCTTGTACCAAACGCCGTCGGAGGAGGCTCGACTGGGCGGGAGGCACGACCCGATCTTCGGACCCTTGAATAATGAGAAACGGCGGTGCACCCGGATGCACGTACGATACCGCACTTTCACGACGCACTCGTTTCCACGTCAGGACTCCGAATACCGGATTGGGTTGGAGCCCATGGCGGCGTCGCCAAGCGATCGCAAAGGCATGACGGTCGGTTGGGCCAAACAAGTCCACCACTCCCCGCACCATTGGTCTTCTGGGTGCCTGGTTGGTCTCCATCGTCAAGCCCACGAAAGCGGACAATTGCCCGCCAGCGCTGTCGCCCATCACCCCCATCCTTTCCCGGTTGAGGTGGAGGGTTTGCGCATGGGTAGCCAAGTAGTGTACCGAGCGCTTGGCGTCATTGAGAGGCTCCGGCCAGGGATAGAGCGGAGCAAGCCGATAGTTCACCGAGACGAAATCAATCCCCTCCTGGATCAAGCGACGCTCTACCATGACCAAAAGCCGATTGTGGGGCGTATTTCGATTGGAAATGCGCGCCGACCCATAGCGTAGTGCCCCGCCGTGAATATAGATCGCCACCGGCCGGGGAGCGTCACCCGCATTTTGGGGACGAAAGAGATACAGCGTAACCGGACGATGGTCAATCCGTTCATAGACGAACTGCCGTCGTACGCCAAGAAGCCGAGTGTTCCAGCGCGTCTGAGACGCGCTACGCACCGGCCGCGAACCGGACATGGCCAACCCTGGCAACAGGACGACTCCCACTAAAACCCAGAGAAGATGACGCCCGTGGCGAAAAAGCCCCCGCATAACAGCCCTCCTATGTACATGGTGCCAACATGGGAGGATAAGCATGCGCTCGAGGCGATTGCAGCCGAAACTCGCCTCAATGGTGAGCTTAGCGCATTTGGCGACAATGGTCCGTTGTGGGTACACGGTGGTTAAATCCTATCCAGGTCGAATTCGATTCGGTATAATATCTCTAGTGTAATTGGACCGTGAGGGGGTCGATATTGTGTTGGTTGTGCTGTACATTCTCATTATCACCGGGATTCCTGGGGCGATTTTATCTATCCCGGTAATGAAATATCTCCGCGAAATGAAGGCGTCTCAAAAGACGACCGCCACGCGCGGACACGCTCTGTAGTAAAGCGGCGCCGAAAGGCGCCTTTCTTGTTGAACGGGTGGTTTAATTGTTAGAGCGCAATCCCTCCCTTAAAACCAGGCGACACCGGTCGATTTTCCGGCGCCCCGAGTCACCGTCCAGCCGCGGATCCTTGTTGGGTCACCAGTTGAACCAGGTCAGAGTATCTAGCTATCGTCGAGTCGGCGGTTAGGAGGCGAAATGGGCCGGCTAGAGCTTGGGCAACGAGGAGCCGGTCAAACGGATCGTTATGAATGGGCGGCAAGCTCGCTACCCTGGCCGCGTCCTCCGCACGCACAGGTAGCTCCGAGAACCCGCTCGCCTCGATACCCTCAACCAGGTCCGAAATGCTGGCATCAAGTTTGCCGGCCTGAATTTTGATGGCAGCCTCCCAAATGGACGCGGCACTTATAAGCACCACGTCCGCTTTCGAAATCTGCTCGGAAATCTCCCGCGTTATGCGTGGGGAATCGACCAGGTACCATAAGTAGACATGCGTGTCGAGCAACAGCATCACGCGTCGTCCCCTTCGAACTTCCTTTGCACATCGTCGGGCAAGGGCCCATCAAAATCATCGAATATCCGGATTTTCCCACGTAAAAAACCCGGTCTTCGCGTTGGTCGCGATGACGTTAGCGGAACCAGTCGCGCAATGGGCTCGCCCGCCTTGGCAATCGTTACTTCCTCACCTCGACTGACCTCATCAAGAAGCCGGGAAAGATGGGTTTTTGCCTCATGAATGTTTACGGATTTCACCAAACTCACCCCAAATGTGTAGACTTAGTTTAGTCTAGTTCGATTGGGCCTTGTTGTCAAGGCTTCGGGATGACAAGTCCCGACCAGCACAGGGGTTTTAACCGTTTCATAAATCTTTACCTATAGTTATCCATGGTTGTATAATTTAGGTATGAACCGGACACTGGTGGGCATTCGTGAAGCAGCCGAATTTTTAGGCGTGACTCCCTCG
>DAHWKG010000123.1:0-11256 GCA_027343765.1 Sulfobacillus sp. | reverse complement strand
CGCGGGAGCGACCTGTTCTTCCTGCTCACTGTTCATCCAGGTGTCGAGGACGACCCCGGCCTCCAGGGCCTCGCGGATCACGCGGACCAGGTGGGCTTCGGGGAGATCGGCCTGCACCAATTGCATCAATGCGTCCATTCGAGATCCTCTCCGGGGTCAGATGTCACGGACGGTAACCCCTGAGTGGTTGAGGGGAGTCGTCCCCTTGATTGTAGATCCGCGCGGACGATCGGCCTCCACGACAAGGGCCAATTGGCACGGCCGCGTTTCCTCACGACCGTCGCGCCGGCCGGGTTCACGCGAGCCGTGCTCGATGTGTCCCGGTTGAGGGTTCTGGTCTCGGACGAATGTTGTAAAGGGTATTCTGCAGCGGCCTAAATAGTGACATTCGTCGACCCCAACCGGGCGCACCATCGCAATCCCTATTCCGGTTTTTCGTTCGGATGCTACAGAAACCCCGACTCCTTGCAGCCGGTCTTTCGATTCCACTGCTCTTTGCCATCATGGGCGGCTTTGGAGTAATAGCGGGTATCGTGACTCGTGCGCCACTCCCCGAAGAGGCCCACGATAGCCAACACACCAGTCTCTGATGATCGCAAGAGATCGAACCACCCTCCAAGTAAGCAATTCACGCCCTGCTCTTGCGAGCTCACTTGGATAGCCACCGCAGACTCTCTTATGCCGCGAGGGTCCCCGGGGGCCTGCAACCCATTAGAATGGTGTGCGGATGGCCAGTGCTGATACCTGTTAGACAAACCGGGACGGGTACCGCCCGATACCTACCTTGGAATGTACCCCGAGTTACCCAGAAGCGATGAATCTATCCGTCGCTGATAGACCCTGGGCGGCTTCCATTGGAATAAAGGAGTAGCACACATTCAATCGCCTACGAATGGAAAGCCGCGCTTCTCGGTATCGGCAACTTGACACACCTGAAAAGAGGAGTCCCCCGAACCGTACCGAAATCGACACCTTACGACAGTATTTCAGGTGGCGAGCAACGTGGGACAACAGCTCTGGAGCGCGTTACAACCGATCATCGATACCGACACCGGCCGTGTCGTGGGACATGAAGCCCTTTTGCGGGGACCGCAAGGGACGGCGTGGGAATCACCTGCCGCCCTCTTCACGGCCGCCGCCCGCCTCGGCAACCAAGTGCTTCTGGAAGCCAACGCGCGGCAGTTGGCCTTGCGCCGACTGTCCGATGTGCCGTCTCCCCAGCGGTTGTTTGTGAACATCGATGCGTTGGTGGACGACATGCCGGCCGCCCCGGGGCACCCGGCGATTCTTCCGCATCGGGTCGTCTTAGAAATCTCGGAACGCCAACCCATTGTCGATAACCCGTCGCTCTGGGCGCAAGTGTGCGCCTGGCGGGAATCCGGGTTTGCCATAGCGCTGGATGATTATGGCACTGGGTTTATGGGCCTGGGGGCGCTCTTGAAGTTGCGGCCGGACCTCCTGAAACTGGACCGCGTCATTGTCCAATTCGTCGATCGCGACCCCATTCACCGAGCAGCCGTGAAAAACATGGTGGACTTAGGTCGCGATCTCGAGATCACGGTCATTGCCGAAGGGGTGGAGACGTTGGACGAGTTCTGGGCGTTGCGGGCGTGCGGCGTGCGCTACATGCAAGGCTATCTGTTAGGGCGACCTCAGCCCGCGCCGGTGGCAGGCCCGGTCCCGCTCCCACCCATGGTCCGTCATGCCCTGCCGACGGAGTCTCTTGTGTAGCGGCACGGACCGTTCCCTGCGTAAAGAGGTCAGGTTCGTCGTCCCGGTGCAGAACCCCTTATGGCAGGGGGCGACGGTACCGCAGCCCAAGATGGATATGCGCCATGACGGTCGCGTCGCCGGCAAGGTCGATTTTGACACGAGCTCTTTGATAGCGCCGAAAATCGGTAATCCAGCCCACCCAATGGTCCTGGATCATCACCCAGTTGCCCGTGGGCAAAAACCCCGGGGCCATCTGTTCGACGCATGCGGCCACAAACGCTTGGGGGGAATTCATATTGCACCACGGGATCTCTGACATAGATGCACCTCCGAGCACAGAATAAAAGGCGGGCGATCGTCCGTCAAAAATTCTGGCCCAAAGATGAGCGATTCATGCAAAGGCAGGTTAATGGCTTAGGGTTCTAACTCTTCGTCCCGGTGTTGTATGTCACGGTAGACGTCTTCGATGAACGCGTGAGCGATGGCCCAAGCCGCGTTGCGGTACGGCTCACCGGCCGGTAAGAGGTTGAGAGCCGTTGCTTGAGTGGGGTATTGTGTTTCCAACGCCCGCATTCGTCGGCGGAGTGTCGGCAAGTCCGCGCTCCATGTGTCACGTGAGGCCCACAGGGCCCCGGCCTCATGCGACTGGACCACGGCCAAGTCAAAGACGTCCCGCGGTTGAAATGAAGCCGCACGATGGTGCAACTTCTTGGCCACAATCTCGGCCGGCGTGTCTAAGGCCGCGGTGCGCCCCTGGATCACCCGGAAGTCCGGTGGGGAGGCGGTGAGCGGTGGGGCCACGATAAAATCCACTTCCCCGAGGGGAAAGGCCAATTTGAGCCACCCGGGACCTTCGTCCCAATCAGAGACCCAATCTTCGATGCGGTCATTCAGCCGCGGGGAGAGAAACCCCAGATACTGCGGGTCCCCTAAGAAGATATCGATATCCTGGCTTTGACGGTGCGCATAATGGAGCATCAGGACCGTGCCGCCGCCGAGCGTCCAAGGGGGCTCCGGTACGCTGCGCGGAATCGTGTCAAGACAGTCCATAGCGTGGTTAAAGAGCGTCTCCCACGTTTGCATGAAACCAGACCTCCAGATCGGGATTCAGGACGTTCCATGGCCGGACGAAGCGGTCAAAATACTGCGCGAGCTGCGCCACCGACAGCTGGTGCTGACCGGCCCAGCGCTGCACGGCGGCGGCGGGGACTTCCGCGAACAGTTGGCCCACCGGCCCGAGCCACTCCCCGGGCGGCTGCGCCGTGCGAATGAGCACGAGGAGGGTGGGCATGGTGATGGGCGTCGCCCAACACGTGTTCACGGCACTGAGAATCAAGATATCGACATTGCGTGCCATGGCCATCACCTCTTGGCTTTAGTATAACGCGATGTAGGGTTTTACCGGCATGACGGGATGACAGCCGGCCCCAGTCCTGTGCGGGGGTCTCAACGGGGCTAGGAGGTTGTCCCTCACCGCTCCAGCTCATCGTCCCATCCGTGGGATTGTTGTGGAGCACGCAGCGGTGTGGCATAGGTCCGGATCAGAGCTTCTAACGGGAGCGCCTTTTTTTGCAATGTTTGGAGCACCCAATAGGTTTCGTACTCCATCCGATCATCCGTGGCCATCGCTCGCTGCTCGTCGAGTCCCGGAAACGCCCGGTGCATTACCGCCACGTCGCGTGCCCGATACAACGCATCGCGGGTCACCCCGTCCGCAGTGCTCGGAGACCAGTCTAAGACGAATCCTGCGGCTGCAGCGAGCTGGCGGGTGAACGTGCGCAAGGTGCGGCTGTTCCCCTCGCTAAACGGGTGGAAATAATCGAGATCGCCATACAATTGGGCCATCCGGGCCGCGAATTGATCGAGCGATTGGCCGGCGAAGCCATAGGGTCCATGGAGGTCGTTCAAGACCCGGGCGAGGCCGGATTCCAGAATGCGCCGGGGCGCATAGGGCACCGTGTAGGCTTCGCCTGACTCTAACTCGCGGGATTTGGCCCACGCTGGGGCATCTCGTCGAAATTGCCCGGGGTGATGATGGGGCAAATCCTGAAAGATACGACGGTGGATCTCACGCAGGTGGGCGGTGTCGAACGTCCCGAGAACAGGCCATTCTTCGAGTTCTTTAATGCGGGCAAACGTGATGAGGCCTTCGTCGAGCACGTTAGGACCGGGACGGTAATCCGGCGAGCGCTAATAATGCGGCGGTGTGTTCGGCACCGGTCATCTCGCCGTTCATGTAGCCTCGGTTCAGCGCCTCAGCTTCGGGACTGAGATGAAACCCTTCCAACCGCACACTATTGCGTGCAAATCGCACGGCCTCTTCGCGCTGGGCGCGTTCCTGCGGACTGATCGTGGGCGTCATTTTCATCATGGTGCCCCCCTTATTCTTCTATTATACCACGCTGGCGGCGGAGGCGGGCTTACAGGTCCGGGCCCCCGCGCCGGGTTTTTTACTGAACACCGCCTTCTCTTCGTGGCCGTCTACCGGCTGCCCGCGGCCTGCCGATCGGTCTTGGCATGAACCCGCGGCGCATCATCAAAAACAAACTCCACGCGCTGCGTCTCCAGGTTGAGATACAGCTTGGCCGCAAAAGTCTTGCCACTCTGGCTCTTAAAACCCTTGAGCTCGCCGGTGGTATGTCCGGCTAATAGTGTTTTGACTTGGGTCGTCGTCAGCGTCTTGCCGGCGACCGACTTCCAAATGGTGAATCGGCAGCCCTCCCGCCACCGATCGCACCCCCATCCTTTCGGCGTCGCCCGCATGTGGCCGATGTGGCATACGGGGCAGGTCCCTAGGGCGTGGGTCTTCGCCACCGAGGTCGCGGGTTGAGCCTTGGCCGCGGCGACCAGCTCGCCCGTGTACGTGCGAATCCGGCACAGAAAGGCCTCCGCCCCTTCTTCCCCTGCGGCCATGGCTTCCAGCTGGGCTTCCCACTGCCCGGTCAACGCCGGCGACTGGAGGGTCTCGGGCACCAGCGTCAGCAGTTGCTGGCCCTTGGTCGTGGATTGGATGGCCTTCTTGCGCCGCTCCACGTACTGCCGTTGCACCAGCACTTCCACAATGCGGGCCCGGGTCGCGGGGGTGCCCAGGCCGTGCTTTTCCATGAGCGCCAGGAGGCTGGCATCCGTCAGGCGCGCCGGGGCTTTGGTCTCTTTGGCCGCAATGCCGGCCTCCTGCACCGTGACCGCTTCCCCCATTCGGAGCCCAGCCGGAATCGCCGGCGGCGTCTCGTCGTTCTCTTCGGTGTCCTCCGTGTCGGGCACCGGCTGCAGCGCGGTCCGCCAGCCTGGTACCACGATCCGCGTTCCCGTGGTCTTGAACGGCTGATCGTGAGCCACGGTCAGAATCGTCGTCCGTTCATCCTGCCCGGCTGGCATCAGCGCGGCGATGAGCCGCCGCACGACGAGATCAAAGACCTGCTGTTCTCGTTCCGGCAGCGCACCACTGGGCACCTGGCCCGTCGGCAGGATCGCATAGTGGCCTGCCGCGGCGACTTTGGCGTCATTGACGAGCCGTCCCGGAGTGAGCGGCCGCGGCACGGCCGCCAGCAGGTCGTGATAGGCGTTCAGGGCCATCAGCCCGCCCAATCGGTCGGCCAACGTCCCAGCAATGTCTTGCGTGATGTAGCGGCTATCCGTTCGGGGATAGCTGGTGAGATGCTGATCATAGAGCGCTTGGGCCGCATCGAGCGTCTGTTGGGCCGTGAGCCCGAAACGGCGGTTGGCCTCTTTTTGCACGTCATTGAGCGAATACAACAGCGGAGGCTGCAGCGTCACGACTTTGCGTTCGAGGGACTGGATGACCCCCGGCGTGCCCGGTTTGACCTGGGCCAGCACGGCGGCCGCCGTAGCCGGATCGGGAATCCGGTCCGGATGCTCCGGATCGGGTCCCTGCCATACCCCGACATAGGTGCCGGCGGCCGCCGCAAAGGTCACCGCCACTTGCCAATACGGGGTCGATTGAAACGTCTCGATCGCGGTATCCCGATCCACGATAATCCGGAGTGTCGGCGTTTGCACGCGGCCGACCGAGAGCGGCTGCCCCGATTCCCCATGCCGGAGGGAGAAGCCTCGGGTGGCATTGAGGCCCACCAGCCAGTCGGCTTGGGCGCGGGCTTCGGCCGCGCGTGCCAAGGCGTCATAGGCTGCATCGGGCTTGAGACGGGTCAGGGCGTCCCGAATGGCGGCCGGGGTATTTTCGGCCAGCCATAACCGGTCCGCCGGCTGCGCGAGCCCCACCCATTGCGCGATGCGCCTCCAGATCGCCTCGCCTTCCCGATCCGGATCGGTGGCCACCACAACCCGCTCAGCCTGCTTCAGGAGTTTTTGAATCACGGTCAGCTGCGCCCGCGACGACGCGATGGGTGTCAGCTGGAAGCGCTCCGGCAGCATCGGCAGGGTCGCCCAGTCCCAGCGCTTCCAGGTCGGATCGTACTGCTCCGGATTGGCCAACGTCAGCAGGTGGCCATAGGCCCAGGTGATCGTATCCGCCCCCACGGTGACATACCCTTCGTGCTTTTGGGGTGTGCCCAAGGCGCGGGCAATATCGAGCGCGACACTCGGTTTTTCGGCAATAATGCAACGCATAATCAATCCCTCCTCGTGATATCGTGCTGCGGCCGTTAGGCCGCGTAAGCCAGCAGCCAGTCTCCGAACTGCCAGACGGGGAGTCCGCGTCTGCGAGCGAGCCAGACTTCGATGCGGGCTCCGCGCGATCGTTCCCAACCGGGCAAGCAGATGACCCCATGCGCGGTCTTGAGGGTGGCCAAGTCGATGCGCATGGCCGCTTTCCATGTAATGCCCGGAGGACAGAGCTCCGCTGGGTTGAGGGCGTCATGGCCCGCAGCGCGGACGCTCGCGGCCACGCGATGGAAGGCCGGGCGGTTGAGGTCCGGTAGACCCGTCATGGGTGCTGAGAGGTACCAGCGCATGGTGTCGCCTCCTCGTCGACCGCCCCGGGGTATAAGAGTGCCTCAAGAGCACTCCGCGGGATGCGGTAGCGATTTTTGCCGATGATGGTCGCCGGCAGTTGTTGGCGGTGAATCATGTTCTGCACCGTCCGCAGGGAACAGCGCAGAATGCGGGCCACCTCGGCCGTCGTGTAAAACGCCGGTGGCGGTGTCTGCGGTTGGGTCACGGGACGTGCCCCCTTTCATCATTCATCAACGTAGGCCGTGGGCGTGGTGCCAAAGGCCATTAAACCACGTCAGCGCGGCCGCATGGATGGCCGCGTTGGTGGTGATGAGACCCACTTCCCGGTTGTTCATCAGGCTGGGTTCCGACCAGTTCTGGGATCCCACCCAGGTTTGATGAGCGGTGATCATCAATTTGGCATGCACATAGGGTGTGGCCAGTGTGCGCACCTGTACGCCCGCACGGGCGAGGGCCGCCAGCCACTGTCGGGCTTTGGCGGATTGCGTGGCGTCGAGCGGAATGAGCAGCCGCCCGGTGGCTCCATGAGCGGCTAAGGAGGCATACAGGGTGGGGACGTCGCCCAGCTCCTCAGTGGCGATCGCGACAGGCCCCGGCGTCCGTAGGAGCTGCACTAACGGGCCCGTCGCACCCGGCGAGAGCACGAGCGTCCGCCGTACGGCGGACCCGACGGAACGGCCCGTCCAATCGGCGTGAAACACCGCCGTGAGGGCCTGCGTCAGCGCCGGGGCCGTTGTTTCAATAGCATCTTCCGCGTTCCACCCCCCAAAGGCGCTCCATGTTCCGTTCGGCGAACCCATAATGGCCAGCGCATGCGGGGTTCCCGGATTGACCACGAGATACTTGGCATGATCCGTCGCATAGGGCCGATCGAAGCGCGCCGGCGCCCAATGGAGCTGCACCCGACTGCCGGCGAACAGACGCCGTTCGGTGGCCACGGCGGTCGCATCATGGTAGGGATTGGCCGCAAGAATCACGCGCACCGCTATCCCTCGCTGTGCCAGCTGCTTGAGCGCGTCGGCGTAGGCCGTGTCGGTCAGCAGATAGGCATTGACATCGACCCCGGTCTTGGCTTGCCGCAGGGCGGCCGCCCAGGGGCGGAAGCCCGCTTGGGGCTCCCCGATCCACGTGAGCGCCGCCGGAGGTGCCTGGTGACTTACGGGATGGGATGCAGCGTGGACAATCCCACATCCCGCCAGCAAGCCCGCGCTCAAAAGCGCTGCCATGCTCAGTCTCTGGACAGTCCGGAAACGCCCTGAAGGCGATGGCCGCCTCATCGTTCTGCCTCCACCTCGGGATCCCGGGAGGCCTCCAACGCCCGGGCCCATGTGACCCGGGCCAAGGCCGGCTGGGCTTGCCACACGGCATTCCAGTCCTTATACCCCGCAGGGGGGCTCACCCGCTCCACAATTTGCCCGGGCTGTGCGGCCGCACGAATTTGGGCGGCAAACCGGGCACCAGCGGCGTCGTTGTCAGTCGCGATGAGAATCTGATGATGCCCGACCAATTGCGGGGGCGTAAAACCCGCCTCGCCACCCAAGGCACAAATGGCCACGCCGGCCGGAAGGTCCGGTGTTCGCTCCGTGACGGTCGGGAGGCTGGCCGCCACGGTGAGCCCATCGATGGGGGCCTCCGTAATAATGAGGGTGGCGGCGTCGGCCGGGCCGATCTGCCACCACCCCGCTTGCTTGTGACTCCCCGGGGCCATCGGCCGCGGATTGCCGCCAAACCATTCCGGCGCCGGATCGTGATCGGCGTGCCGCCAGCGCAAGATCGCCCCGGTCGGGTGACTATCTTTGAGCGGTTGGCTGTGATCCCAGCAGGGAAAAAGGAGGTAATGGCCGTACTTGGGACCCCAGCCCGCCAAAATGGCGGGCGGATCGTGATGGATCACGGTCCGGAGCAAGGGGGCCGGCAGCTGACGCACGTCGGTGAGATAGTCCGCGATGAGGGGCCACGCTTCGGTGGGATTGCGATAGAAATGCGGCATCTGAAATGGTGCCGGGGGTGTCTCGCGTGGCGGTGCCGGTGGGCGTGCCGGCGTGAGGGTGGGGACCGCATCCTGAAGCCACGCCTTGGCGCTCGGGAAGTCCGGACAGACGCCGAGGTCCACGAGAAAGTTGATGGCGCCGGTGCCGGCGCGGCCAGCCTGCGGGCCGCTCCAGACGCGGTACAGGTCGGATTGCCCCGTGGTTTTCACATTGACCTTGCTGCCGTCCGGCAGCTGCCATTGCACGACGTCCCGGCCTTGACCCGGGGTGGGCCCCGCAGCGGTGGGAAAGGCGATGGGAATGACGGTCGCCAGGGGAATTTGCCGTAGCGCGGCCGTGTTTTCTTGGATGTCGCGAAAGGATTCGCGTGTGGCCATAATTCAACAACACCTCCTCGAAAGTGTGGGATACAGGTCGGTAGTATTGGAACGGAAAGTGCAATAGGTCGTTAGGATGCGCTGGGAGAGTGGTCCCGGCGCCGCAATAAGCGGCGGGCTCCCCATGCTGGTGCTATGCCCATGAGGGCGACGACCGACCGTATCACAGCCAGTAGAGCCACTTGCATCGCTAGCGCCAGGAACGCACCGAGGATCACGATGACGATTTGACTGCCGGTGAGCGTCCAATGCCCTGCGGTCAGGGGATGCAGAAAGTGGCGGCTGAGATTGACGGGGGCCGTGCCGGTGAGCATGAGAATACCGGCGATGAACCAGTGCCGGCCGGCACTGTGATAGGACGTCGTGAGTCCGTAGAGAATAGCCAGTACGGGCATGAGAAGACTGGCTATGATCCAACCGGAGCGAAAGCCGATCCGATAGATTGGCGGGACTGTATCACCGAACGGGTGGGCGGTGAACCAGACAAGGGACGCCGCCAGCGCCATGGTTAGGAATAGCCGGAGCCACACGCGCAGGCCGCGTTCGGTCTCCTGTTGCGCGAGAGTTGTGAGTAGGCGGGATCTCCCGGGGCGCCGCGGATTAACGATCGAGTTCATGATGGATGGATCTCCTCTCAAAGGTAAGATGGTGGGACCGCCAACGGCGGTCGAAATCGGACCCACCGTACCGCCCCGCGCGGGTGCGTATAGGCGATGGGCTGTGGCAAGCGAATCGGGTCTTGGAAGACCCATGCGTAGCAAGTGGGATACGGCAACGGGCGCTGGACCGCATCCCGGATAGCGTGATGCTCGGCCCCATCGCGAAATTCGTCTATGGTTAGACGTCGGACGTCGACCAGCTGCACCACCCCGACAATGCGTCCCAAGCTGCTTTGAATCAGAGCAATAGGCCCCCGGGTCTGAGTGTTGGTCCCCCGAATTTCCCAGGTCTTTTGCCCGTCCAAAATGCGATCCACCCACGGTGGCCGAATGATCAGCCCGTGGGTGAGCGAGAGGGTGTCAAGAAGCCTTCCGCCTGACGCGGCGTCGCGTTGTGATGTCATGTCCAGCCACCGCCCTCGGCGGTGCCCCATTGCGGCAGCACATAGGTCGGATATTTCCGGGCGATCAAGGTGTCGACCGCGCTCTGGGTCATCTCGTCGAGGCCCATGCGAAGAGCGGTGCGCGAAGCAGTCCATGCCGGATCTTGGCGCATCCAGACGTAGAGCGGGATGATGAGCTCGCGAGGAATGGATTGGCGGGCATCCAAGACGACGGGTTGGTCGAAGCGCGCGGCGAATTCGGCCTGCCAGAGATGACACCAGTCGATGATCGGGGCGGCCATGGTCTCTTCCCTCCCTTCTGTGTGACGGTCGGCACGTTACTCCGCGAAGACGAAGCTGGGTTGCTGGCAACGGTCATGAATCATCCATTCGTAAGCCGGATTGCGCTCGATGCCCACCGAATGTCGTCCTAGCCGCATTGCGGCCGCGCATGTCGTGCCGCTGCCGGCAAAAGGGTCGAGCACCGTCCCACCGGGTGGGCAATAGGCCGCGATGAAGAATGCGGGCAGCGCTTCGGGAAACCGCGCCGGGTGCGGATATTTAGGGGACTGTTCCGGCGCCGCAACCAGGACATTGCTCGCGTCACGGCCCAACGGATGGATGAATTCGGGCTTGTCGCGTCGGACATAGGGATGAGCTTGCGTCCGATGGTTGCCGTGGCGGCCGCGATGCAGGTAGCCTCGTGCTGCCCGGCGCTGAGTGGCCTCCGAATACGGACGGCGGATGTCGTCACGACCGAAAAACGCCAAGGATGGTCCTTTCCGAAAGACCCAGATCGGTTCCCATTCGGGAATGAGGTGGCTTTCTCGGCGCCCGACGGGAATGGCATTGGTTTTTACCCAACACACCCGCTCGTGCAAGACGAGGCCCGTCTCACGTGGCACCCGGACCACGACTTCCTCGGGAAAGGTCCACGCAGCCTGCCCGTTGAGGTTCAGCGCCAAGACACCCCCGGGAATCAACACGCGCTCCACGGCGCGTACGATGGGCAGGAGCCAATCGGCATAGTGCGGACCCTGAGGCAAGGGTTGCCCATCATGGGGTATGGCAACGATTCCTTGAATTTCGGGCCATAGGACCATAAGACAAGTAAATCCGCCGACGAATTATAAGGGGTTGTTCCGCTGCACACCCCGACTGCCCAATGTAACACATAGACGCAGCTGCGACTCACTCTGGG
>DAHWKG010000220.1:0-12554 GCA_027343765.1 Sulfobacillus sp. | reverse complement strand
CAATATCAAACTGGACGGTCAAATCGTTACGCTCCAGCGTTCCAGCATAGACGCTAGGGTTCACCGCCACGGACTCTAATGTCAAACCCAGGTCGACGCCTGCCTGGGCAAGTTTCCGGCCAACCTGCCGATCACCGCTGGGCCCGGTTTGGTGAGCCTGAAATGCTCTAAACGCCGATTGCCAAGCCTCTGGGGGGTCGGGATATTCGATGACTAGGCCATCATCGGTGTCTTCAATAGCTAAGAGGCCCTGGGGACGCACATGGGACGCTGCTTTTTGCATGAAGGTTCCTAGATCAGGCATGTGCTGTGCCACAAATCGGGCTACGGCCAAGTCGGCTATGGATTGTCCCTCGGACTCCATCAGGTTTTGATGACGGAATCGCACCTGGCCCTCGTGGTTCAAGAGCCGGTTGAGGCTCTGCGCCAGGTCTAGCGCTCCATTGTCGATATCGAGGCCAAGTACCTGAGATTGGGTGAGTACGGCGATCTCTTGGGCGATCACCCCGGGGCCGCACCCGAGGTCGATGATTTGCGAACCCGTTTTGACCGGCCAACTGCGAATCCATTGACGGCGAGACTCAGACGTTGCCCATGTTTGCAAGAGTAGCCATTGATACTCGGGGGAAGCGTTGGGCCAACTTTTGGCAAGCCACTGATCCAACCAGGTTAGTGATGATTCAGGTATGTTCTCCATATACTGTCATCATACCGACTTTGCGGGCATTCGGCGAGCCCTTATGATGCGTTTAATAGAGCGAATAATGCTACAATAGAGGGGAAGGATTTGCAGCGAGGGCGTGGTAACGAAGGAGGAGGTTATGCACAGTCAACTGAAGACCTACTATCTGCGTAAGTTCGTCAATCACGTGGTGGAATCCACTCTCACGAGCCCGAGCCTGGCGGAAATGCTCCGTCACCATCTGTGGGTGGACTGGACGCGCCAGCATTATCATCCCTACCTGGCGCTCTATAAAGTCTATGACGCGCGGGAGTCCTTCTTGGAGCTTTCAGTGACGGATGCACGGGGATATGAGGACGCTGTGTTTGAACGAGGCTTAGCCCTCTTGAAAATTGGCGTCAACGGGGCGTTGGCCACACCGGATGACGAACAATATGCGGAACGCACTTTCGAGGGTCGTCCGTTTCGGACCTGCCCGCGGTGCCAGACGCCTTTTGCCCGTTGGCTCGATTATTATGGACATATTAAGACGAGCCACTGGGACAGCGAAGCTATCTAGGAGCCGCCGGTGGCGGGCTCCTTTCCTTGTCTTGACACCCCTACCTGAAACCGCTAGAATGTTTATGTTTGGTTGTCGGAAGAGTGCCGACACGTTTATTTTGGGAGGGAATTTCACGCATGTCCACGTATATGGCTCGTCCTGCTGAGGTGACACGCAAGTGGTATGTGATTGATGCGGCGGGAGTGCCTTTGGGCCGAGTAGCCACGGCGGCGGCCATGCTTCTGCGTGGAAAACACAAGCCGATATATACGCCGCATATTGATACCGGTGATTATGTAATCATCGTGAATGCGGATAAAGCCGTGTTGACCGGTCGGAAGCTTGACCAAAAGATTTATTTCCGTCATTCGGGTTATGAGGGTGGTTTGAAGCGCACAGTCTATCGTCAGTTGATGGCCAAAAAGCCGGACTTTGCGATGGAGAAGGCGGTGCGCGGAATGTTGCCGCATAATCGCTTGGGCCGCGCTATGTTCAAGAAGCTGAAGGTGTACCGTGGATCTGAGCACCCGCATTCAGCCCAGCAACCGGACGTATGGGAGGTTAAAGGCTAATGGCAGTAGCACAGTTCTGGGGTACAGGCCGTCGCAAAAACGCTGTGGCCCGGGTGCGTTTGGTCCCGGGAACCGGTCGTATTCTCATTAATGGTCGCGACTTTGATCAATACTTCCCTGTATTGACGCTGAGGACGGCGATCTTGAGTCCGTTGAAGACGGCCGACGTCGAGGGTCGCTTTGATGTCCTTGTTCGCGTTGAGGGTGGCGGTATGACGGGTCAGGCCGGTGCCGTGCGTCACGGGATAGCTCGCGCATTGTTGGGCGTGGATCCCAACTTCCGGGTTCCCCTAAAGCAGCATGGGTTCTTGACCCGGGATCCCCGTGTGAAAGAGCGTCGCAAGTACGGCTTGAAGAAAGCGCGTAAGGCGCCGCAGTTTTCCAAGCGCTAACTTTCGACGAAAAAAGCCCCCAGAAGGGGCTTTTTTTGTACCAAGCATACCGGCAATCTTTCTGACGTCAAGGCTCGAACCCCGAATCACTGGTTTTCCTTTAAGAAAGGCATCTCCGTGCCGGTTCCTTCTCGCCCTTAGGGGAGCAGCGCCGAGAGCTGTGGCTCGAGCGTGCTCTCCAAGGAAGCCAGCTGCGTCGTGTCGGCGCTTCGCAACACATGCAATACATAATGGCGAAGAATGGTGGCATTGTGAGGATCTAGCGAGACGGCCTGTTGCAGGGCGGCGATTTTGGCGTCCAAGGATGCCTCGTGGCGCGCTAAAATCCAATAGGCTTTGGCCTTAGAACGGGCGGGAATTTGGTTGCTGTCGACGGCCCGCTTGGCGTGGCCGCGGGCCCAATCCGACGGGCAATCGGGATGGAGCGCTAATTGGATCTCGAGCTCGAGAGTTTGGGGGGTCATGGGTAGGCCCTCGAGTAAGGATTCGGCTGCTTTCAGAAAGTTTAAGTGGATAGCTGCTTGGATAGCCTCCACGGCGATTTTCCGACGAAGGGGACCGTCGGGGAGAGTTGGGAAGTGGTTCCATGCCTGATTCCAGTGGGATTCAGCGTCGTCTCTAGGTCCGGATTGCGCGAGTAGCCTTGCCAGCTTGAAGTCCACCTCTAAAGCTTGGGCCGCTTGGGAGGGAAGGCGTTCTGCCGCTTGCTGATAAAGGGCGATGGCAGATGTCCATTCACCCCGGTCACGGCAGAAATCGGCAAAGACCATCAGAGCACTTGCAGCCTCTGTACTTTTGCTAGGTAGGCGGGATATTGCATGAATGCTATTCTGAAAGGACAAAATGGCTTCGTGGAAGCGGCCCGTGCGCGCGTAGACTTGGGCTAATGTGGATGCAGCCCACACCCGGTCTAACGGCGCATCTTCGCGGGTTAGCCATTCTAAGGCGCGTGTCAGGTGTTTCTCTGCTTCAGGAAGATGGTCGCGGCTAAACTCAAGGCGTCCCATCATGCAATCAATCTTGGCTAAAATGTCGTCGCGTCCAGTGCGTTCGGCCAAGTGGCGGGCTTCCTTGATGCCGGTGGTCGCTTCGTCCAAGCGCTGGCTCATCCATAATGCATCGGACGCCCGTAACAATACGTCGATGGTCCGTAGATCATCATCATTGTCGAGAAAGTAGCCGAGAGGTTTTCCGAGACGCTTGGCCATAATTTGTAAGGCATTTTTTGAGGGGCGAATACGGCCGAGTTCCACTTGGCTCACGTAACTTTTAGTCAGTTCGGAGCCAGCCAGTTGTTCTTGAGTTAAGCCGATTTTCTTACGTAAGTCGCGGATTTTTGTGCCGACCACGCCCACCCCTCCTAGTTAAAATGTATCATAAGTAAAGTAGAATTTGGACTGCAGAATTGGAAAATTGCCGACGTCCAACCAGGGGGGATGGCATGGACAGGGCCGAAATCGAACAACACATTCGACGTCTAGTGCTACCAGAACCGGTGCAGAGCGTCTTTCACCGGATCCAGGCAGAAGGAGGCCACGTCTGGGTGGTAGGCGGGGTGATTCGGGACTGGGTATGGAGTCCGAAGACCTTCGAGCCCAATCTTCGAGACTGGGACCTCACGACCGATCTCCCGAGCACCCATCTTCAGAGGCTGAAGGTGGCGACGCATCCGGGGGAGCAGTATGGCACGTTTCTCATCGCCCCGGGGGTAGAGGTGACCCATCTTCGTCGTGAAGGTCCTTATGGCGATCAGCGACACCCTGATCAGGTCCGTGCTATTGGCGCGATACAGGAGGACCTTGGGCGCCGAGACTTTACCGTTAATGCGGTTGCCTATGACGGAGATGCAATAACCGCAGTCGAGGATGCGGTATCCGATTTATCTCATCGAACTTTACGGGCGGTGGGCAATCCGTGGCGTCGCTTTGAGGAAGATCCGCTACGCATTCTCCGCCTGTGGCGCTTCGCAGCGCGGTGCCGGGCGACGGTAGAAGGTAGCACCGGAACCGCCTCACGGGAATTGGTTTTTTTATTGGACCGGGTTAGCCGTGAGCGACGTCTTCAGGAATTGCTGCGCTTCTTAGAAGGTCCACTGGATTGCTGGCCTTTATGGGGAGAAGCGGACTTGGATGGCGCGCTCGACTGGCCTAAAAGACGTCATGGTTCCGAGATCGCCCCGGTAACGGTTCCCCACAATCCTTGCACCCGATTAGCTGCGTTTGCCCTTTTTCGCACGCGGAGCTGGGACTGGCTATCCGGGTGGGCGGAGGTATGGCCCCTTCCCCGGCGTTGGCGTCGGGCGCTCGGGGCCGTGTCCAACACACCACCACAGGTTGACGATTGGATTCTTAAGGCTCGCCACCCAGAGAGCCGGGATGCATGGATTTTCGCGGATTTAGCGCGGTCCTTTGGTGTTCCGCCGGATGACGTAGGTCCGATTCGATTGGCCATCGGCGCGGAGACCCTGAAGAGCCACTGGGGCCTCGAAGGGCCGGAGCTAGGGGAGCTGTTGAGAATGCTCGAAGACCGAGTGGCCGTGTTGCCTGATGACAATCGACCAGAACGGCTTTTGTCTCTGGCGACCCGGTGGGTGGAGGCCCGTCGCCGGGGACAGGTCTGAACGGGAAGGCCCCTGAATACCCCTGTAGGAGGACATGTTAAGGGGGATCCGTCATGGGAGCCTGGGAGACCCGGTTATTGGGGGTGGCGGCCGCTTTGATCATGGCGGGGTCATTTATGCTGACGGGGCGAGCCGAAACCTTGCCACATAAGACAACCCACCGGGCTGTGCCGCCGTTGGTGGGAGACTTGCTGGAGGGACGCACGGTCATCATTGACCCAGGGCATGGCGGGTATGACCCCGGGGCCCTGGGACGAAAGTCCCAGGAGGCGGCCATTAATCTCGCCATTGCTCTAAAACTGCGTCAATGGTTTGAAATGGCGGGGGCGCGGGTCCTCATGACCTGGTCGAAGCCAGGCCAAATTCCTTTGGGCAAAAAATATCGGGTTGAAGATCGGCTCACCTGGATTAATCAGCAAAGGGGTGACTTGTTGATCGATATTCACTGTAATTCCGGATCATCCGGGTGGCGGAATCCTCAAACCTTTTACTGGGATGGATCGGCCAGCTATCATTTGGCACATGATGTCCAAGATGAACTACGGTACTTTACTCATAGCCGCCGGGAGATCAAGCGGATTAACCAATATGTGCTCCGTTACGCACGTATGCCCGCGATTAATGTGGAGGTGGGCTACATCACCAACCCGGTGGAAGAAAAACTATTGATGACTCCACGGTATCAAGAAGAACTGTCGTGGGCGATCTTTATCGGGACGGAACGATGGTTAGTGAAGGGGCGATGGCCAGCCGAACTCTTAGAAGCACCGCCGCCGGTTGACCTCTTAAAGCGGTAAGGTTGTCGGCCGCTCTTCGGGTTATAATGGTGTCAACATGAGAAAGGAGCGCATGATGACACCAAAGACTATTAGCATTATTGGCGTCCCCTTGGATTACGGTGCCGATCGGCGCGGGGTAGACATGGGCCCTAGCGCCATACGCTATGCGGGACTGCATGACAAATTGCGGCAAGCAGGGCACCGGGTCAACGATTTGGGGAACTTGGCCGTGCCGGTGCCGGAAAGTCGGGTGCCAAAAAACCCGCAGCTAAAATATCTGGACGAGATTGTGAAGGTCAACCGTGTTCTGGCCCGTACTGTGGAGAAGGTTGTGAACGAGGGACAATACCCGGTGGTTTTGGGCGGCGATCATTCAATCGCGATGGGGACCATCGCGGGACTGTTGCGGGCGCGCCCGAAAATGGGACTTTTGTGGTTCGATGCCCATGGCGACTTTAACACGGAAAATTCATCGCCGTCGGGCAATATTCATGGTATGCCTGTGGCCGTAGCGGCTGGGCGCAGCAAAACCGACTTGGCGATTCCTTTTAAGGGGCAATTTCTCGACGAGTCGAAAATCGTCTACGTGGGGGTGCGAACCCTCGACCCCGATGAAGCAGAAACTCTGAGGCAAAGTGGGGCCTCAGTATTTTCCATGCACGAGGTGGACCGTTATGGAATGCGGGAAGTGATGGCTCGCGCCATCGATATTGTTACCGCGGGCACAGACGGCGTCCACTTGAGCTTCGACATTGACGCTTTGGATCCTCTTTACGCGCCTGGATCGGGCACGCCCTATAGTGGTGGGCTTACCGATCGGGAGGCGCATTTGGCGCTTGAGTTATTGGCCGAGGCAGACGTGCTGACCTCGATGGAAATGGTGGAAGTGAACCCGATTTTGGATGAACATAATCGTACGGGCGAATTGGCGGCCAACTTGATTGCGTCGGCGTTGGGCCATCGCATTATTTGATGGAGGGTGAACATGGGCTGGGAGGATAATGTTGTTCGTTATCGGCGCGACCTGCACCGTATTCCAGAACTGGGGTTTCAAGAACGTCAAACCCAGGCGTATGTGATGGATGTTCTAAGAGGCCTCGGCCTAGAAGCCCGGGTGGTGGGACGGACCGGCCTCACCGCCGATATTTCGGGCCGGAGCAAAGGACCCTCAATTGCTATTCGCGCAGACATGGACGGGTTGCCGATTGGGGAGGAAACGGGCCTGCCCTTTTCCAGCGAACATCCCGGGGTGATGCACGCGTGTGGCCATGATGGGCATATGGCGATAGTGCTGGCGTTGGCGGAACGTCTGGTTCGGGACCGCGACTTTCGGGGGACAGTCCGGCTATTATTTCAGCCGGCTGAAGAACTTCCCCCCGGTGGGGCAGTTTCCCTCATTGAGGACGGCGTGCTCGACGGGGTCGACGCCGTCTATGGGCTACACTTATGGGCGAATGACCCGGTGGGCAAAGTGGGCCTCAGGGCCGGGCCGATGATGGCTAATGCCGACCTTTTTACTATTCGCGTGCATGGGCTCGGGGGTCACGGTTCGGAGCCGGAGCACACCAAAGATGCCGTGCTCATCGCGTCCCAAATTGTGGTCAACTTGCAAACCGTAGTGTCCCGGCGCATTCGCGCTTGGGATCCGGTGGTTGTGACCTGCGGAACGATTCAAGGCGGACATACCTTCAATATCATTGCGGAGACCGCCCAAATCACCGGCACGGTTCGGACATTCTCCAAGGACGCACAGGAGCGGGTCATGTCGGAGATTCAGCGAATCGCGGAGCGTACCGCGGCACTCTACGATGCGACTGTCGACGTGGAGTACGTGAAAGGCTACCCGGTGGTGATGAATCACGAGCGGGAAGCAAGCGCTTGGGCAGAGAAGCTCCGCGGACTGGTGGAGGTCTTTGAGCCTCAACCGGCGATGGGTGGAGAAGACTTCGCCTATTATTTACAGGAGCGCCCTGGGGCTTTTCTTTTTCTAGGAGCCGGGCAGGACCAGGGGATTTCACCGCCTCATCATTCGCCCCACTTTCTCGTGAACGAGCGAGCCTTACCTATCGGGGTAGACGTGCTGTGGCGTCTCCTGGATCGATAAAGATAAGGCGCCACAATGTCTGCAGCGTTCTCGGAAGTTGCCCGGCCGTCCTTGGGGATGTTAGACTGGGCCTACTAAAGGTGGGTAACGATGGCGCAGTTATCATCCATATATCGGCGGCTGGAAGACGGGCGGCGGCGCCTCACGCCGCAACGCGAACGGATCATCAAGATATTCCTGGAAAGACCAGGCCAGCATTTGTCGGCGGAAGAAGTGCATCAACTTGTGAGGCAAGACTTCCAAGACATTGGCATGGCCACCGTGTACCGTGCGCTGGAGCTTTTCACACAACTGGAGATTCTCCAGCAAATCCATTTCAACGATGGACGGGCCCGCTATGAAATCAATCGGCACACGACGAATATCCACCGCCATCATCACATGGTTTGTTTGCGCTGTGGGAGGGTGGAAGAGTTCCAAGAAGATCTCTTGGATGCGATGGAAGAGCGACTCATCCGCGAGCGGGGATTTCGCGTGGTCGATCATGAGCTAAAATTTTACGGGACCTGCCGACAATGCGACGGAAAGCAAGGAGGGCGGCCATCATGACATTTTACGGGTACAAGCGGTGAACGACGTCAAATCGGGCGCGAGCGTGGCTCGGGCAGCATGGCGGGGCGGATGAGGAGCGCGACCTCATTGGTAATCCTCTATCCCCCGACGAGATTCGGCAACTAGCCGCGAAGGCAGGGGGCGTCGAGGCCCTGCTTTCCAAGAAGAGCCCCAAATACAAAGCGTTGGAGAACACCGTGACCGATCTCGACGACTGGGTTGTCAGGATGGCGGAAGAGCCTCGCCTTCTCAAGCGTCCCATGTTAATGGAGGGTCAGGCGTTGGTTGTTGGATTTGATTCAGAGGCCTGGTTGGCGCTTTTAGAGCAGAAGGCGAAGCCCGTCTAGCACTGTCCCTTCCTTGATCGGAGCACTTTTGTGCGGGATAATGACGAGCCCGTCCGCTTCCCGGAAAGACCGGATGGCATCCGAAGATTGGTTGTCCAAAAGATCGAATAGCAGGGTGTCGCCTTGGGTCACAAAACGGGCTTTTAGGTAGCGCGTCTCTCGGGTTGGCTTGGGATAAGGGCGCATGAGGCGTCCCTGGACCCGTGTCTCGGTCCAGGGATGCCCTGACAATTGTGCGGCCAGGGGCATCCCGAGAAGATACCAGGCCGTGAGCATGGCACCTGGGTTACCAGAAAGGGCTAACCAGAGGACACGGTCCCCAATTAGGGCGGCAGCGGTCGCCTTGCCAGGATGCATGTCTACATGCCAAAAAAGCCGCTGGTATCGTTGCTCCATGAGCGCCGGTAGGTAGTCATGAGCCCCGACGGACACCCCCCCCGTCGTGATGAGCAAATCGGACGTGCTAGCGACCCTCTCCAAGATGGTGATGAGGCGCTTACGGTGGTCGGGGACATGTACCCGGCGAACGTCAGCACCAAAATGGGATCTCCATAGGGAGGTCAAGAGGTGACCGTTGGCGTCATAGATTTGGCCCGGGTTTAAGGCGCTCCCCGGGGGAACAATCTCGTCTCCGGTTGTTATGATGGTGACCCGCGGAGGAGCGATGATGGGGACCTGGCTGATGCCAACCGAGGCCAGTTGCCCCACATCCAGCGGGCCGAGCAGGGTCCCGGCGGGCAATAGAGTATCTCCATTGCGGTATTCATGGGCGGCGGGCATGACATTCCGTCCCGCGCGAATTCGATCGAGTATGGCGATCACCGGGCCCTCGGTGACCCGTTCCTGCTCGAGCACCGTGTCTGCCCCTTCGGGCACGGGGGCACCCGTCATGATGCGCAGAGCTTCGCCAGGAGCCAGCGGACGCGGCCACACGTCACCGGCGAAGAGCGTTCCCGTCACTTGAAAAGTCCCGGGCGTGTGGGCCGCACGAACGGCGTAGCCGTCCATGGCTGCGCGGGAAAAAGGCGGCCAATTCATGGGAGCGGTGACGTCTTCCCCCAACACATGCCCAAGGGCCTCGGCAAGGTTCCTTTGCTCCACCCGAAAGGTGGTGGATGCGCGGCTCAGCAGCAACGCGCGGGCATCATCAACCGTGATGTAATCGCTCATCGTCTATCCTCCCGAGGGATACTGTAACAATATTTCTGCCAGGCCGCCGACAGTGTCGCCACAAGACGTTGGAGATTTGCGTCGTCAATCGGTAGCGGCAGGGAAATCCACGCGATGCCCTCCGATGGTGACTCGGGTCCAACCACCAAAGAGAGGGCCACGGTGGAGGGCGGCTCGTCCCCTAACCAGATTTTCGGGAACGGGGCCTCCTTATCGCCCTCGATGATCACGAGACTCTCTTCATCGTACTCGCGTGCCATGCGTCGATAGAGTGTCCGGCGGTCCGCTGGCCCGATTGGGCGGCGCTCAATGAGACCGGTAGGGGTCACCAGCCAGGTGGGAACCCCGTGGGAACCAAATCGTGCCGTGTCCCGTCCCGGTTCTTCGGGGCTCAGCGGGTGGTGGCTAAACTTAATCACGGCCTGCGCGGGTACCCGATTGAGGAGTGCTTCAATGACTCGGGTTTTGCCAAACCCGGATGGGCCGGCAAAATGGAGCACCCTCATGCGTGCCACCTCCGCCAGAGGACGTTCAAATCGTCCGGTGTGTTGACATTGAGAAGCCATTCGCGGTCTTTGAGGAAAACACGGGTCGGATTGAGATTCTGAACCACATCCATCACTTTCGGTACCCGATCATCGCCCAAGGCCTGGGAAATTATTGGGATCGCGGAACGGCTCCAGAGCGCTGCCAAGGGCTGAGCATCATCCCCGGCGACCGGATAGATTACGCCGCTTTCCGGGTGCGCGCACCAGACGTCATACAAGAGGGGCCAGAGGGAGACGGGAATATTTGGCAGGTCGACCGCTAAGACGGCAATCACCGGCGACGATGCGCGCGGCAATACCTCAAGGATACCGTTTAAGGGTCCCTGATGAGCGCGTCTATCGGGAACATCGAAGACTGTTTCCGGAATGAAGCCGTAGGGTCGTGATATCCAAACGGCACCCGATAACGCCTCCGAAAGGATGCGGTGAGCATGCCTCAAAAATGTGACCTGTTCGGTGAGCAGAAGCGACTCCTTGGGAGTCCCCATGCGCCGAGATTGTCCTCCCGCCAATATAGCCCCATCAATCGGAAGCCTCATGCGGCCCGCCTCCTTGTCTTCCCTCATGGTACACTAAATCAGGGCACGAAAGGCGTGTCTGATTTTCTGAAGGGCCGAGGTGGAATGCATTGACTCATGACATCGAAGTGGTGGCATTTGACTTGGACGATACGTTGATTCGTCTCTCGCCACAATTCATCCCAGAATATTTGCAGCGACTCGACGACTATTTGAGAGAAGCCTTCTCCCTGCCAAAATCCCTATCCCAGGCCATGATGGAAGCGACGGCAGAGATGATGGCGAAAACGCGCGACGAAGAGCGGCTGGCGGACTTCTTCTACCGAGCGTTTACGGCACGGACTCAGTTAAGCCGAGAGCAATTGGGGCCGCGTCTGAACGCCTTCTACGAAGAAATCTTTCCGAGGCTCCGCCGGTTTTCCCGCCCCGTTTACGGAATGATGGGCATGCTATCGACTTTAAAAGCCCGGGGATATCAAGTGGCGCTTCTGACCAGCGCACTCTTCCCCAGATCCGCCATTGATGAACGCCTTCGTTGGGCCGGGTTGGAAGGGTTTCCCTTTGATTGGCGGACCACATTTGAGGGGGTACACGCAACGAAGCCCCAGCCGGACTACTATCTCGAGGCCGCGGAATCGTTGGGCATTCCGCCAGCGCGATGGATGATGGTGGGCAACGATTTGGTCGAGGACATCATACCGGCTCATGCGGCCGGGATGGCGGTGTATTGGGTTCGCGATCTGCCCCCGGACACGGCGGATGAAGCGTCGATTCCCCCGGGAACCCCATGGGGTCCGGCGGAAGGGATACTTTCCTACCTTGGTCTGGCATAAGGCCGCGAATGGTAATCACGAGTCCGCCAGTAATGACGGCGATGCCAACAATCGCCAAGGCGGGCGGCACTTGTCCGAGGACCAACCAGGCAATCAGGGCGCTGCCAGCGATCTCCCCTAAAAATACCAGGGATACGGTACTTGCGGGAACAAACTTGAGAATCCAATTAAAGAGGGTATGCCCGCCCAACGTGGGAAGGATGGCCAGCAACAGGTAAATGAGAAGCACGTGGGGCGACAACGGGCCGAGTGTACGGGTCCGTCCCCACTGGAACGCGCCTAATAGAAGGGCGGCGGTACCGTAGACGGAGGGTGCATAGAGGCGGGTATCGAGGGATTGACGCACGTGTTGCCCGACGATCAGGTATCCTGCTGCGAAAAGAGCCCCCGCGAGTGCGAGCGCTACTCCCGTGAGGCTCTGAACACGAAAGTGGGCGCTAGCCGTGATGACTAAAAGACCGACAATGGTTACCAAGCCACCGGCGACCGTTGCTCGGGATAATCCATGTTTATGGACGAGGCGCTCATAGCCGGCGACAAACAATGGGTGGCAGGACACCAGGGCCGTGGATGCGGCCACCGGGATTAGGGTCAGCGACTGAATCCAAGTAAGAAAGTGCAAGGCTAAGAACGCGCCCGCGAGTCCGATCCTTGGCGCTTGCATCCGGATTTCCTGCCACGCTCCTAACCTTCGGCGCCAAATCCCGGGCATCAGGAGTCCGAGGGCAAACACGAGTCGCCAAAAGGCGATGGCGGCAGGAGCTGTTCCGGCCAAGCGGATCAGCACGGCGGCTGTAGACACAGAGAGAACCCCGACCGCCAGCGCGCCCTGTAAGACTGCCGACGACGGGGTTTGTAAGCTAAGGGATGGTCGTTCAGACCTTGGCATACGAGTG
>DAHWKG010000195.1:0-1835 GCA_027343765.1 Sulfobacillus sp. | reverse complement strand
GCACAAAAAATTTCGTGAAGGAGTCGCTGTGCAAAGGAAAACCGCGCGACGATGGCGAAGTATCGTGCATGGACCAACCACAGACTGCTCACGAACATCCTCCGGCGACGCCGGAGTTCTTGCAAGGATATCGCATGGGTTTTGCCGTCGTCGCGGCCGCCATGGCCGAACGGATCGGACTCGTCGAGTTTCTGAATGCCCGGGTGCCCTGGGATCCCAAACAGTGTAAGCTCTCGCCGGGGTTGCGCATTTTGGCCCTGATTATCGGATGTCTGGTGGATCCCATGGCGCTCTATCGCTTAGAAGAATTCTATGCGGAGCTCGATTGCGCGGTCCTGTTTGGCGCAGAGCGCCAACCGCAGGATTTCAATGACGATGCTATCGGTCGCGCGCTCCTCAAGCTATTTGAGTCGCCAGTGGGCCAAACCTTCGCGGGCCTCAGTCAGCAAGCCGTCGAACGGTTAGGGCTGCCGGCTTCCGCCACAGCGCATGCCGACACCACCACGATTACCCTGTACGGCCAGTATCCGGGTCAAGACGCGGGCAGTCTGCCCGCATACGGCTACAATAAAGACGGTCATCCCGAGTGTAAACAACTGGTGGCCGGCGTGGTCGCCCGTGCGGATGGTATCCCGATCGATGTCGACGTGTGCGATGGCCACAGGGATGATCCCACGTGGACCCGGGATGCGTTACTCAGTCAGGGTCGGGCACTCCTTCCCGACATTCGATCGCAGATCCTCTTTGTCGCCGATTCGAAACTCCTCAGTCACAGCACGGTCGCCGATCTCTGCGCGGCCGACATTTATTTTGTGTCGCGGCTCCCGAATACCTTCGGCTTAGAGCGGGAGACGAAAGGGGCGGCGGCGGCCGGTTGGGTGTCGGTCGGGTCCTTGTCGAGTCGTCACGAGTCCGCTACCTATCGTGTCAGGGAAACCCCGGGACAGGTGGGGGGCCAGACGGTCCGTCTCGTGGTGGTGCATTCCTCGGCACTTGCCGCGAAGGCTCAGGCCCACGAATCAGCGCGGGTAGCCGATGACGCGAAGCGGCTCGACCAAGCGATTGCGCACTGGGCGCGGCGGCGGTTTGCGTGTCGGGAGGACGCCCTCGCGGCGTGGGAGACATGGTCGCAGGCTCGATGGGTGCGGGGGGCGGCCTGGACTCTGGCCCACGAGGCGACCGAGCTCCCGCAGCCGGACGGGTCGCGTCAATGGCAGATCGGGGTCACGCGATTGGTGCTCGCCACCGAGGTCCTCGAGGCGGAACGCTTCCGCCGGAGCACGTTTATTCTCGTCTCCAATGAACCGCGCCGGACGGCGCGGGAGTTGCTGGAGGCCTACAAGACCCAGTTCGTGGTGGAACAAGACAACGCCCTCATCAAAGGACCCTTAGCCATTGCCCCGCTTTTCTTAAAGGACACCAAGAAAATTACCGCCTACGTGTACGTGGTCTACATGGCCCTGTTGTTGTGGCGTTGCATGCAAGCGGTCATGCGCCAAAACCAGCAACGCTGGGGGATGAGCCTGCCCTATCCGCACAAGGTGCTGCAACCCGCCCCCACCACCAAGCGTCTGAAGGAAATTGTGACGCCCATCCAAGTGATTCATTGGCGGGATGGGGCCGGCAGGCTTCATCGCAGTCGTAGCGAACTGACGATCGTCCAACGCCAAGCGCTTCTCCTGGTGGGGGTCGATTCACGCCGGTTCACCCAGATTCCCGCGGGATGACGATGGCCCTTAGGCAAGGCATCCTCTCGCGAGGGGTGCGAAATGCAAGATGAAGGTTCTCAGGCCCGACGTCCAATAAGCAGTGCCGTAACCCCATGCAGCCCAGAG
>DAHWKG010000173.1:0-8158 GCA_027343765.1 Sulfobacillus sp. | reverse complement strand
GGGGGCGGGATTCACGGATGGCTTGGGTCGTCTCAGCAATGTGGCCGGCGGCGTGTTGGTGGCGGCGATATTCTCGGCGTTTGGTTATCTTTCCGTATTTCTATACGTGGCGGCGGCATTTCTCATCGAGGGACTCTTGGTGGGGATTTTTGGCGAGAAGACAGCGAAACGGTCATTGGAGCGTATTGCAAAGTGAAGGGGCGACGTTGATGGCAGATGAGACCTGGCAAATCGCGCAGTATTGTTCTGAGGGGGCGCCCCTTGACTATCCAGGGGTTCAGAGAATGGCTGAGGAATCCGTATTGGACTGGATCGCGTGTACCATGGCTGGAGCGTCCGATCCCCGTGTCGCCCCTCTCTTTCAGATGTTGGAGCGGCGCCCAGCGGGGGATGCCTGGATTTTCGGCCGTGATGGAGGTGGGAGCGCTTTCGATGCAGCATTTTTAAACGGCGCGAGTTCCCATGTTCTTGAGTTGGACGACATCGAAAGGACCGCCTATATCCACCCCGGGGTCGCGACCATGGCGGCCGCGATGGCATTGGCTGATGAGGACCCTGATCTTCCGACCCATACCTTTCTGAAAGCCGTCGTTATGGGGTATGAGGTGGCCATTCGGGTTGGTCGTTCGATAAACCCCAGCCACTATGAATGGTGGCACACGACCGGAACGGCCGGGGCGCTGGGAGCGGCCGCAGCGGCCGCCGTTATCCTGGGCTTGGACGTCGAACGGACGGCCTGGGCCCTGGGGAATGCCGGCACTGAAGCCGCCGGACTTTGGCAATTTAATCAAGACGGGGCCATGACTAAACCGTATCATGTGGGAATGGCGGCCCTTCATGGGGTGATGGCGGCCTTAGCCGCCAAGGTAGGGTTTAGTGGCCCGCATCGCATTTTGGAAGGTCAGCAAGGCCTCCTTCGGGCGATGTCGAAGGACCCGCACCCGGAGAGACTTACCGAGGGTTTGGGCGAAGAGGCGCCGCTGATTTTGGGGATTTCTCGAAAGCGCTGGGCTTCCTGCCGATTCACCCACCCTTCCATCGACGCCATGATGGCCATTCGTGAGCCGAAACGGTCCGAGGAAATAGAGTCCATTCAACTTCGGACATTTCGAACGGCCGTTCGGGTCGCGGGTCACCCAGCGCCCCAGAGACCACAAGAAGCCAAGTTCAGCATAAAATACTGTGCCGCCTTGGCCTGGGTGACCGGGGATGTGGGACTGCGGTCGTTTGACTCCGTGCCGATGGCCGGGGTATCCGATATCCTTCGTAAAATTCACGTGGAGGAAAGTGATGCCTACGACGCGTTGATGCCTGATAAAATGCCAGGTTCTGCCCTTGTGACCTGGCGAGATGGCACCAGCGTGGAAAAAGAAGTGTTGAATCCTGAAGGGGATCCGGAGAACCCCATTGTTGGAGAAAAATTAGACGGGAAAGTCCGTTCGATGCTGCGCGGGATGGTATCCGAGGCGAGAATGAGCGCGCTGATTAGCGCTGTACGCGCGAGCCGCGAAGTGTCCAGTTACCAAAAATGGATCACGGCCATCCGAGTGGGAAAGGAGGCGGAGGATGAGCGTCAATGATGAGGAGGCTCGCATTATTCTCGGGGGCTCACGTGTGGTGGCCCAAGATATTGCCGTCGTGGACCGTGTCGTGGAGATTCTCGATTGCTTGGAGCAGCACGCGCTATTGTCGCTCACGGAAATTGTCAAGATAACCGGGATACCCAAGCCGACCTGCCACCGGATTTTGCAATCCTTGCTCTATCATCACATGGTGCGCCGTGAAGGTCGCCTGTATGGCATTGGGAGCCGATTATTTGCCTATGTCTACAGCCAACTCATGAATGAACCGCTGGAACATGTGTCGCGTCCGGTGCTCAAAGAACTACGCGATACCGTGGGGTTGACCGCGATTTTATGTGTGCGCCAGGGGGCCTTTCGCGTGGTGGTGGGTCTCGAGGAGGCCGATCAAGGAGAACGTCGATTTGTCGGCATCGGGCAGGTGGCGGTAATCTTTGCCGGCGCACCGAGTAAGGTGTTGCTGGCCTTCGAGTCAAAGGCCCAAAGGGATGCCATTCTTTCCGATATTCAAATACGGAAGCTTACTCCCCACACGATTGCGAGCCGGACGGAGCTGGAACTGGAGTGCGATCGTATCCGTAAAGCGGGTTGGGCGCTTTCCGTGGCCGAAAGGGAACCGACAGCGTTTTCCGTCAGCGTGCCGGTGGCCGAACGTGGGGGGCGGGTGGTGGCCTCACTCAGCGTGACGGGCCCACTCACGGCATTCAGCCGATCCAAGGTTCCGACATGGGTCATCTCCTTGGCGTCTGGTGGTCGAAAGCTCTCAGAGGCACTCGGATATCAAGGCCCCTATCCCCTTCGCAATGATCAAGGAGGTGCGTGATGCGTCAGGTATGGATTACCGATGTAGGACCCCGGGATGGATTTCAGATTGAGCCATCCCCGGTGTCCACGGACGTCAAAGTCGAGACCATTAATAGACTCGCTGAAGCAGGCCTTCCTGCAATCGAAAGCACGTCTTTTGTGCATCCCCGCTACGTCCCACAAATGGCGGATGCCGAGGCGGTCATGGCTCAGATTACCCGTCGTTCCACCACGCAATATGCCGTATTGGTGCCAAATCTCAAGGGGGCCGAGCGGGCCCTGGCCATCCGTCCGGACCAAATCAATTTAGTGGTATCAGCCAGCGAGACGCATAACCGGGCGAATTTACGACGTTCAACGTTTGAAACCCTTGACGGCTTCGGATCGGTTATCGAATTGGTGCAAAAGCATGGAGTTCCCGTGGTGGGAGGCATATCGACGTCGTTTGGGTGCCCATTTGAGGGCATGGTCCCCAACGAACGTGTGCTGGACGTGGTGGCGCGTTACCGAGAGCTTGGCGTGAGTCGCGTAGTGCTGGCCGACACCACCGGCATGGCACATCCTGAGCAGGTGCGGCGGTTGGTGGGCGTGGTTCACGAACGGTATCCGGATGTGGAAATCCATCTTCATTTCCACAACACCCGAGGAATGGGTTTGGCGAACGTGTACGCGGCCTATTTGGAAGGGATTTATCACTTCGACGCCTCGATTGGGGGTATTGGGGGGTGCCCATTTGCCCCGGGGGCTACCGGTAACATCGACACAGTCGACACGGTGCACATGTTTGAAGCCATGGGGGTCGATACCGGCATTGACGTCGATGCGTTAATCGCCTTGGCACGCGATCTGGAACGGGCCTTAGGCCACGATCTTCCGAGCCAAGTCATGCGGGCGGGAAAGACCACGGACCTCCACCCTGTGCCCGAAGGCATCTAAAAAAATGGAGGGATTGGTATGGGAATTTTGCTTCAAGAACGGACGGATGAGGGCATTGTGTTGTTGACGCTGAATCGACCGGAGGTTATGAATGCCTTTAATACGGAACTCGGGATGGAGATCAATCTCGTCCTCGACCAGCTCGTCGAGGACAAGGGAGTCCGTGTCTTGGTTATTACGGGGGCCGGAAGGGCGTTCAGCGCCGGGGGAGATCTCAAAGAGCGAAACGGGATGACGCCGGAGCAGTGGACGCGCCAGCACCGGCTCTTTGAGGAGGTGCATCGCAAGTTGCGCGTCTGCCCGAAGCCGGTGATTACCGCCGTTAACGGGTACGCATTGGGCGGAGGATTTGAGATGGCGATGAGTGGTGACTTCTGTTACGCATCGACGGCCGCGCGTTTTGGATTTCCCGAAGTGACCCGCGGGATTATTCCGGGAGTCGGGGGAACACAAACCGTGGGGCGGTATGCGCCCCGAGGGATAGCCCTGGAACTATTAATGACCGGGCGTCACATCTCAGCGTCTGAAGCCAAGACGTATGGGTTTATCAACCGGGTCACGGAACCGGGCGAACTGTTGCCAGCCGTGATGGAGACGGCGAGCGAGATTGCGCACAATTCACCATTAGCCGTGCGCATGGCGAAGAAGGCCTACCGTATCGGTATCGATATGCCGCTTGAAGAAGGGGTGGAGATGTCTCTCGAATGTTACAACCGCACGATCGTGCATCCAGACCGGGAGGAAGGGGTGCGCGCCTTTAATGAACGGCGAGCTCCAAAGTTTCTCGATATCTATTAGGGAGGCGTTGATATGACCTCATCCGAGTCCCATCTTGATGAAATTCGGCGCGCGATCCGTCAACTGTGCGCCCAGTTCCCCGAAGAATACTGGCAGAAACTTGACGAAACCCATCAATACCCCGAGGAGTTCATCCACACCTTAACTCGCGACGGGTGGCTCTCTCTTCTCATTCCCCAAGAATATGGTGGCAGCGGTCTTGGGATTCTCGAGGCGGCGGTGGTGCTGGAGGAAATCAACCGCTCGGGAGGAAATGCGGCACCCGGCCACGCGCAAATGTATACCATGGGGGCCATTTTGCGACACGGATCGGAGGACCAAAAGAAACGATGGCTCCCGGGCATTGCCAGCGGCGACGTGCGGCTTCAAGCGTTTGGCATCACGGAACCGACAGCCGGATCGGACACCACCAATATTTCCACGTTTGCAGAACGAAAGGGCAGCGAGTATCACGTACGGGGCCAGAAGATATTTATTTCCAGGGTCCAGCACTCGGACCTCATGCTGCTGATTACCCGCACCACGCCGCGCGATCAGGTGCAAAAGAAAACCGATGGGCTCACGCTCTTGGTCATGGATCTTCGGGAACAAGGCGACCGGGTGCGGGTCAAACCGATTCGGACGATGGTCAATCATGAAACGAACGAAGTGTTTTTCGACGATGCGCGGGTTCCCGTCGAAAACCGCATCGGCGAGGAAGGGAAGGGCTTCCGGTACCTGCTGAGTGGCGTGAACGCGGAACGTATTCTGGTGGGATCGGAGTGCCTCGGCGACGGACTCTACTTCGTCGATAAGGCGGTGGACTATGCGAGTTCTCGCCACGTGTTCGGTCGACCCATTGGACAGAACCAAGGCGTGCAGTTCCCCATCGCCCAAGCCTACATGGACTTACAGGCGGCCATCTTAATGCGCAACCGAGCGGCGGAACTCTTTCGTGAGGGAGTCGAGTGCGGAGCCGAGGCCAACATGACGAAATACTTGGCGTCTGAGGCGGCATGGAAGGCGGCTAATGCTGCCATGATGACGTTTGGTGGGTATGGCATTGCCGTGGAGTACAACATTGAGCGGAAGTTCCGAGAAGCCCGCCTCCCCTTGGTGGCGCCCGTGTCCAACAACTTAGTCCTGAGTTACGTCGCTCAACACGTGCTCGGCATGCCTCGGTCGTACTAGAAAGGAGGGAGCCTCGAATGTCTCGAGACCTGCCGCCGCTGACGGGAATGCGGGTGATTTCGGTGTCGCAATATGGCGCGGGTCCATACGCAACGCAACTTCTCTGCGACCTCGGCGCCGAAGTGATAAAGATCGAGAACCCTTTAGAGGGTGGCGATGTGGGGAGACGGGTGCCGCCGCTCTTTAGTGATGGCGAAAGCAGCCTGTTTTTTGAGGCCCATAATCGAGGGAAGAAGTCCGTCACACTGGACCTCAGGTCAGTGGATGGGCAGCGGGCGTTTAGAGCAATGGCGGCTCACAGTGATGTGGTATTTAATAACCTCCGTGGCGACGTTGGCAACAAATTGGGCCTCACCTATCGTCATCTGAAAGAGGTCAATCCCGCCCTAGTGTGTGTGACCTTGTCGGCCTACGGAACGCGTGGCGACGAGGCGGCGCTACCCGGCTATGACTACCTCTTCCAAGCCAAAGCCGGTTGGATGGCGCTCACCGGCGGGCCCGAGATATATCCCTTGAAATCCGGGCTGTCGCTGGTGGATTTGACGTCGGCCATTTTCGCGGCCTTAGCCACCGTGTCGGCCTATCACCGAGCCAAAACAACCGGGGTTGGAGGAGACGTCGAGACCTCTCTATACGATTCGGCTTTATCTCTTTTGGGGTACATCGGGACCTGGAACATGAGTCGAGGGTGGTCTCCGGAACGACTGTCACATTCGGCCCACCCGTCGGTGGTGCCATTCCAGGAGTTTCGAACCGCTAATGGTCACATTGTGGTGGCCTGTGTTAAAGACAAGTTCTTTCAGGATCTGTGCCAAATGATGGGGCTTCATGAACTCGCCCGAGAGTACCCCACCATGAAGAGCCGACAAGAACACCGGGAGGCCGTCATTGGGGCATTGGCGCAGAGATTTCTTGCCAAAGACACGGAAGAGTGGATGGGGCTCTTGAAAGGCCGCGTACCCTCGGAGCCTGTCAATACCCTTGAGGATGCGCTCGAAGAGGGAAAGGTCGCCGAATCTCGGGGATTATTGGCTCAGTATCAGCACCCCGTACTCGGGGAAGTGCGGAGTCTCGGAACGCCTATCTTTGGATGGTGGAAACCGTCGACGCTGACCGAACGCGCCCCCTTTCTGGGCGAGCATACCGACGAAATATTAAAAGCTTTAGATGAGGATCATCGGTCCGAATACGAATAATACACGCGGGGTGTAGGGGAGATGAGAGGACGATGAACTGGCCTTTGGAGGGCATTCAGGTGATTGATTTGACGCAAAACGTGGCGGGTCCATACGCGGGGGTCATTCTTGCCGAGTTAGGCGCCGAGGTTATCAAGGTGGAGCCGCCAGGAGGCGACGCGACCCGTCAATGGGGCCCCCCGTTTTGGGAAGGATACGGCGCCAGTTATCTCGCCTTAAACCGCAACAAGCGAGGTATTCGCTTAGACCTTAAGTCGCCCGATGGGTGCGACCAATTGCGAGGACTACTTAAGGATGCCGATGTCCTGCTAGTGAGCGCGAGGCCAGGCTCCATGGAGAAGCTCGGATTGGGTTGGGACGCCCTTCATCAAGAGTACCCGCGTCTTATTTATGCAGAAGTCACCGCGTTCGGCCATGTGGGACCCTTAAAGGATGAGCCGGGTTATGATCCCTTAATGCAGGCCTTGACGGGGGTGATGAGTGTCAATAGTCGGCCGGGCGAGGAACCATCCCGGGTTGGGGTATCCGTGATTGATATGGGGTGCGCTCAGTGGATTGCTATTGGAGTATTGTCGGCTTTACGGATGCGAGACGAGACCGGTCGCGGTCATCTTGTGACCGGATCCCTGTTTGAAACGGCCATCGCTTGGATGACCTATCATTTAACGTCCTACTGGGCATCGGGCGAATCCCCGCATGGCTGGGGATCTGGGACCGCCAGCATCGTACCCTATCAGGCTTATCCCACATCGGATGGCTGGCTCGTCATTGCCGCCGGCAATAACCGCCTATTCCAAATCCTGTCGGAGTCACTCGGTCATCCTGAGTGGCCCAGTGATGAACGGTTTTCAACAAACGCGGCGCGGGTTCAACATCGGGATGCCTTGAACCAACGCATTGCCGACGTGACAAAAACCCGAGGGGGAGAGTACTGGCAGAGTCGATTGAAGGAGGCGGGCATTCCCGTCGCCAAGGTTAGCACGGTCGCTGATGTGGCCCATCATGCCGAGCTTGAAGAGGTTGGTATTGTCCAATCGATTCCGCATCCGACCATTGGCCAAGAATTCAAGTCGGTGGGCCTCCCGTTAGTGATTAATGGGCAACGCCCAGAGTTGCGTCGGGTGCCGCCGTTATAGATGCGGGTTAACGCTTCCCGGTAAGTTTTCGGGTTCCCTGGCCACGGGCGTCGGTGGGACGGCTCTGGTGGTTCATCTGTTGAGGCTGGTGCAGGTGGCGATGGGCTCCACATTACGACACACTGGTTGGAAGCTAGGAATATAAGATAACAGAACCTACGTCCTAGACATCCGGGAAACAATGCCAGATTACGAGGGCCGCCATTTCTACGCCCGTGGCCATCGCGATCCCGTCAGCGTCTCTGGGGCCCCTCTATCGATTGTGGTTGCTGGCAAAGTCTTAGGCGGTTCTCCTGATCCATGGGTCACAGGTCCATCAGCCGTTGGCTGAACTCGCTTTCGCTGTATCTCCCGTCTGTCCAGGTGTTAATGTCAGAGGGTATAGGCTGACTCAGGGCCAGGCGGATTGCCGCGATGCGCGATACCGGAACACTCAAGTGCCGGACGCCGAGCCCCATCAGATATCGTGCCCAGTGGGGGTCTCCGGCAAGACCCCCACACACATGGACGGTCAACGCCTGACGTTCCGCTTCTAAGA
>DAHWKG010000151.1:0-21021 GCA_027343765.1 Sulfobacillus sp. | reverse complement strand
GCGGGTATTTGATTCGCGGCAGTCAGCGGCTGGAAGATCGCTATATCGGAAATGCCAAGATGTTTTCTGAAGGAGAGAAGGGCCGCTTAGTACCATGGTTGGCGGAGATGGATTTGGATCCCTATCAGGCCATTACGGCACCCTACTTCGCGGCCACAACGGGATTAGACCCTGTAGCACGGCTTCAAACGATTGACGCGCATACATGGCTTCCGGGTGATATTTTGATGAAGGCGGATAAAATGTCGATGGCTCATTCTTTAGAGTTGCGCGTGCCTTTTTTGGACTTGGAGGTATTTTCCCTAGCAGCGACGATACCAGCTCACTTTAAGATTGCCAAGAACACCACAAAATACGCGTTGCGCCAGGCCATGAAAGCCGTTTTGCCCCCGGAAGTGTCGGAACGGCCTAAGCTGGGTTTCCCAATTCCTATCCGCCACTGGCTTAAAACGACGATGTACGATTTTGTGCGCGATGTGCTGGCGAAGGACAACACTCCCTTTTTTGATGCAAGTTCGGTACAATCATTATTAACGGCACCCGAGGGAACCGTGTTTAATCGGGATCGCAAAATTTGGACGTTAATGATCTTTGCCCTTTGGCATGAACAGTATTTGACACCATCCGGATGTTCTGATTTTGGAGTGACGCAGGAGGACATGTCTCATGTCACGAAGACGTAAGCCGCGGCGAGGGATTTGGTGGTTGCTGGTCGTCGTTGTGGTGTTGGCAGCCTCGGCCTGGGGATGGTCATCTGGGGCACAATCATCAACCGCCACAACCGCCCGTTCAGCCAGGGTAAACCGCAACCCGTCGTCACGGAGCCGCGGGCGAGAAAAACTTAAGACCCATGTGCCGAATCCATCCGCTTCGGCTCAGGCCATGCCGAGCCACTTCTTGATCCATGTTCCCGCCAAAAATCAATATCCGCAGCTACCCAACGGCTGTGAGGTAACAAGTTTAGCTATGCTCATGACAGCCGTTGGGCATCCGGAAAGCAAAATGACGCTCGCGAGGGAGATGCCGAAAGATCCCACGAAGCTGGTGCTAACCTCGACGACGACGGCCAAAGGGACCGTCGTTCATCATGTGGTATATTGGGGCAATCCGAATGTGGGATTCGTGGGAGATGTCTATCAGGCTGGGGAAGGCTACGGCATCTATCATGGACCCATGTATCACTTCCTGAACCACTTGTTGCCTGGCCGGGCGGAAGATTTGACCGGATCGCCCTTTTCGCGGATTCTTCACCATGTATCCGAAGGTATTCCCGTGGAGCTATGGACCACCACAACATTTGCTCCCACCAATGATTGGGTCACCTGGGAGAGTCCGGAAGGGTTGGTACGAGCAACACCATTCGAACATGCGGTGTTGCTGGTCGGCTACAGCCCGGGATATCTCTATGTAAACAATCCTCTAAACGGTCAGGCGGCTGAAAAAATCCCGGAGGCCCCTTTTTTACAATCGTGGATCCAGCTAGGACGACAGGCGATCACGGTGAAGGCGCATTCATGATATAGTAAAGGAATGCCGTTATGTAGGAACCGCAAGCGTCAAAGGCATGGATTGCACGACTAGCCAATATGCGAGGACCTGAATGTCCCGTAAGCGGCAAAAGGTGAGTGATATATACTGCAGGGAGGATCCCGTCGCACCCGACTAACGGACGCGCCGGAACGTATACGCTGGTGCGTGATGGGGTCTGCCGTTTAAGGGAGATCGAAAGACTTGCTCACCTGGTCGTTTAGTCAGCATCCCGTGCCCGTTCTTCTATTGATGCTCACGGGGGGCTCTATCATTTACCATCGCTTGGCGGGATCACACCTGCCAGACGTGCCCTGGTACCTGTTGCTCGGAGTCCTCATCGGCCCGGTCGGCCATGTGGTGCGTGTTGGGATGAATACGGCATCCTTTGACTTCCTCTTGCAACTTGGGGCCCTGTTTGTCCTGTTTGAAGGCGGTCGGGGGCTTCCGCTGACGGCACTCAAGTCGGTATGGTCGAGTGTTGCGTCATTAGCCTCGCTGGGCGTCTTGATTTCCGTCGCGGTGATGGCGCTGGTGTCCCATTTCGTGTTGCATCTTCCGTCGCCCCTAGGGATTATGCTAGGCATTCTATTAGCCAATACCGATCCCGCTTCCGTGATTCCGATCATGAACACGCTGAACCTACCGGGTGCGATTCGCACCACGGTGGAGGCGGAATCGGCGTTTAATGACGTCGTCAGTGCCGTCTTAATTGGGGTCGCCACGACGTATATAATCCCGTCTGCCGCACCACGCAGCATTATTCATGTAACCCTGGCGGTCCTGACCAGTATAGGCCTGGCTTTAGTTGTCGGAGGTCTAGCCGGCCGAATTGGGTCCTACCTCATGAGGATAACGACTCAGCCATTCTTTGTGATATATATGGTGGTTCCTGTCGTGATCTGGGGGATGTCCCACCTCCTTTCTTTGAATATCTATCTCGCAGCGTTTGTGGCCGGCTTGTTGTGGAGTCGCCGTGGTGGAGTGGCGCTTGACGTCCAGTGGGTTGCCTCGGTGGGGGCTATCGCCCGGATGATGGTATTCATAGGCCTCGGCATGTCCTTGCCGATGGTTACGCTCCGCGAACGCGGCCTGATGGGGCTGGCGCTAGCGCTTATCCTCATCTTTGTGTCGAGGCCCCTTACCGTTATGGGTGCTCTGCGTTGGCTCCGACGGTGGACGCCCCGCCAATTAGCGTTAATGATGTGGGTGCGCGAAAGCGGCGTGATCTCGGCCGCCCTGGCGGTTCACGTGGCGAAGCAATTCCCCGAGTGGAGGGCAGAAATTCTGGCGCCGGTGTTCGTGGCCATCTTAATCACCGTCGGTGTGCAAGCGCCGACAACGTCTTGGGTGGCGCGACGGCTCGGCTTTAAGGAAGACGCGCGGATTTTGCCCGAAAGAAGGCCTTAGACAGAGGACATTGTGAGGGTCCTGGATACCTGAGAGGGCCAGCCCGGGTGGGCGGCTCATGCCAAAGGATGTCGAATTCCAAATCGGACCCCGCATCAGCCACTCCTCGCGTCTCCGATCCCGGGACAAAGAGGGCGTCAATCTTAGGGGCTATTCCATAGTGTGAAGCGAGTTGACGCGCGACTTCGAGCCGCTGTTCCGGGGGCTCTGGCGTCGTCATAGAAACCGCTCCCCGTTCACGTAGGGCGAACGCTGCCTCGCTGCCGGTTCTTATAGAAGGGGCGCACCGACTGGAGAAAGAACGCCAGGAAGTGACTTTGCCGTCGTAAATGATCCACGGCAATTTCACGGGAAACGTTCTTTTTGATCCGGGTAATTTGCCGGCGGCCATCGACTTCTCCCCCTATTGGCGTCCCGCTCTCTATGCGGACGCGATAATCTTAGGGGACGGGCTTTTGTGGTACGACTGGGAGGAAGTAGAGCCGTTGGTTCCACGGTCCGAACGGTTTCGCCAACTACTTGTCCGGACTATTCTCGCACGACTTGGAGCCCTCAACGAACGACTCACAGGGTCGAGGAGCGAGGCGGTTGATGCCGGGGAGCTCCGGGCTTTCAATCACGTCATTGCCTGGCTCACAACGGATAGGCGGTGGGACCGGCGTGGCGATGTTTGAAAGAGAACGGGCCCTGTCACGCTTCAGGAGGAAAAACGGTTAGGCACCGAAGGGCAACCAGAACGGGGTGCCCTCCGGCCCGCGACAACGCCTTCTTCTGAGGCATTTGCATGGGTGTTCGTTAGTGCAAGGTGATGGTATGGCTGGTGCCAATGATGGTATCCCCTCGGGTTGATTCGTAAATGAGCCGAATCTTTCCGGAGGTGTTCTTCATGGAGGGGAGAAATTGGAGCCGGAAGGTGCCATAGGCCTTCATAAACCCAGCGCCGGGAATCCCGTGTTGGCCGTTGGTTATGGCCTGTGATTCCGTGTTGACCACGATGGGCCCGGAACTGGATGGAAGCCATTCCAATTCGTCGAGACGGTACCCAGACGGGGCATGTTTAATGGAGAACGGGAGAAACGATCCGGACGATGCGGGATTTTTCGTGACGAATACGGATGGATTGGGTACGGTTTGGGCCATCAAGTTCACTGTGCCTTGAGGCCAAAAGACGGACACGTGGTTTACCGTGTTGGCTGTATGTCCTGGGCCTCCTTCAAAGGTCCAAAGAACCTGGTAATTGGGTCCATCCGGGTACATGTAGATGGTGGTGTTGTCGGCAAAACGCACGGCGCCGGGCGGGCCCAATGCCGCCATCACGTCTTCCCGGGTGATTTTCTGGATACTCGATGAATCAGAGCGCACGTCGAAAATTTGATCGCCAGGCCCTACACCAAAGGCTGCTTTGTGGGCGGAATAGGTCACATAGATACCAGCACCGGCGCTGGAACTTCTGCCTCGCCCCCACTCTCGCTGGACGGTCTCGATGGTCTTTCCGTCGCCAATTGGCATTCCCGGTCCCTCTCCCTTAAGTCCGGAATTCATCCAGGCCTTGACCAAAAGCACCCCGGACCGGCTCGATGATCCCGATGAATTGGCGGAGGCTCCTGACGACCTGGTGCTCTTTAGCGGGGTTCCTGGGGAGATCGACGAACTCGCTTCGGTCGATGGCGATGGGGCAGTTGTTGTGGTTGATGGTGAGGAGGGGCGAGTGCCGGCGGATTGGCTCAACGGGCTCTTAGATTGGCTGGAAAGCCCGCAGCCCGCGACCAGGACTGTACCCATTGACAGGATGATGACGGCTCCCGTTGTCTTTTTCATGACGACCTCCTAAGAGTTGCTAACGCCGTCCTTCCAAAGGGGTGGCTTCTTCGATGTATAACGCCGCTCCGGAAAGAAGGTTACGGTCCCAACGGTATACCTATTCGTGGAAAAGATACAACGGTAGTGGTTATTGATTACGCAACATGTCACTATGGCAATGAAAGGGGGGCGCGATTATCGACGTCCGTCTTACGCCCTATCAGCCGAAATGGGCCGACCTATTTAACGAGGAAGCCGCGGGCCTCAGGGCCATTTTCGGACCGGGTTTGGTGGCGCTCGAGCATTTTGGCAGCACCGCGGTCCCGGGGATGATGGCAAAGCCTGTGATCGACATGTTGATGGTGGTTGACATGGCCCTGGTGGAGCGGGATTGGAAGGCGAAACTAAAGGAACTCCAATATGAAGATGCGGGCGACTGGGGTATTCCTGGCCGAGTGCTATTTCGTAAGGGTGGTACGAGGCGGAGTCATCATTTGCATGTGTACCCAGTGGGGCACCGGGATATTCAACGCCATCTGATTGTCCGGGACTATCTTTTGACCCACGCGGAAGAAGTTAAAGCCTACAGCGCCTTTAAACAGGGATTGGCGTCCCGCTTTCGCGATACGCGGGACTACAGCCCCGCTAAAAAACCTTACGTCCAGCGTCTAGAACAACGCGCGTTAGCCTGGGCAGAGGGCCGAGGGAGCGATTAGAAAGTAAAATGCCCATGTCACCCTATTATCGTCGGATTCGCGACAAAGTCGGAACCATGCCTCTCTTTAATCCCAGTGTGGCGGCCATTATACGGAACGGCCAGGGAGATATTTTGTTTCAGCGTCCCCAAGGCTCGGCGGACGTATGGAGCTTGCCTGCCGGGTCGATTGAACTCGGAGAAACGCCAGCCATGGCGGTGGTGCGCGAAGTCCATGAGGAAACGGGTCTTCGGGTTAAACCGATGAGCATTCGAGCCGTGCTGGGAGGAGCGTCTTTTCGCTTTATGTATTCCGATGGAAACCAGGTGGAATATATGGTGATTGTGTTCACTTGCGAGATATTGTCTGGTGAACTCCAATGCCTGGATGGCGAGTCGGCTGAACTCCGCTATTTCCCCGCGCATAGCCGTCCTGCCTTAGCTCTCCCGTATCCGGACGATCTCTTCCTAAAGGCGGATGAAGCCACATGGTTTGAAGGGGTGTGAGCGTGGTAAAACCCCCATGCTGCTTGTCAGATGGATTCTTGTGGCTTCGTCTGAACGAGCATCCCGACGAGGGAACAGGTCTATCGCTGGACGGGCAACGACACGCCTTTATCATGGTCCCACTTCGTACGCCATGCTGGGAAAGATGCCTCACATCATGGCATCTGGGCATAGAGTGTGGTGGCAGGATGAACGTGCTGATTGGTGGTGGTGGATGGGCATTTCCAAGGATGGAGGAAGAGTTAACTCGGCGAATATTCCGGCCGCGTTGGCACACGGGGCGGACGGGGGCGGCAAGAAGACATCCTTTATGGCTTCGCGTTTGGTGAGCTCGGGATCGACGAAATGCGCGCCGCCGCTTGGGTTGCTTACCAGAATTCTTGCCTATCCATGGAAGCGGCTGGGTTTCAATTGGTTGAGAAACGCCAAAGGTGCAATGGGAAGGATAAGATGGCCTATGGAGCGGGAATACATCCTCACCCGTAAGAGTGGAAGGCGCGGTTCGGCCCTCAGGGGGACTAGCGAATTTGATAGACAACGTCACCTTCACGGGAGCGTCCACCCTGACTCCAATGAACGCGCACCATCATTTGGCCTCGAGATGCTCCTGGGCTCCCTGACGAACTGAAGGATTGGTCGTTGGTGATAGGGCCGACGCTGGATGCGGTATAGTCCTTTTGCCACGGCTGGTCCGGCTGGTGTCGTGTGAAGATTGTGAACGTCGGGTCGCTGCCGTCCCGACCGGTAAAGCGAGCGTCGATACCCATTTTAGGGCTGACGGCAATGGTCCAGTGAGATAACCCGCTTTGCGCGATGCGCGTGGAGGTTTTGGCCTCCAACTGAGTAGCCGAGGGGGTCCCGTGATATCCACACCCTGCGGCAAGAATGACGACGGATGAGGCGACGAACATCAACGACGCGTGGCGCAAGTTGGGCACCCCCGGTTTTTCGCTACCTCCATCATCCGGTCTGATTGGGGGGGCGTCAACAAAAATCGTTGCCGTCAAGCGTGGGATTCCCGGCCATCTCGCGGGGGAACGTACGGCGGACGGGGTGAATTTCATCATAGCGCTGTCCCGGGAAGGCAAAATCCTTGGCCCTGCGCGCCAAAAGCCATGGGGGCATTCGTCCACGAGCAGCGTTCTACGGCTTAGAAGACTCTTAGGGGGATGATAAATGCTAAAGGGCATGCAGAACCTCTGGCGGTTTGTGGATTCCATTTCCGATGACGCCGAACCCCATCATCGCCGGGAAGTCTTTGGGTCAATTTTTGCCCTTGACAGAGAGGCCTTTCGGGAACGGGAAGCCAATGGCCTCTTGAGATTGGAACGATCGCTTGGGGAATGGCGACGGATCTTGGAGCGGATGGAACGGCGGGGAGTGGAGCGGCTGGTCTTCGAGGTCATCGACACGATGGAGCGGCAGTTTCCCGTTGAATGGCCGTTGGCTTTGGAGCTATACCCCATGGACCCCGACGATCAATTCGGAATCGAGCGGTTAGGTGGTGTCTCGGGATGGACCAATTGGACAGGAGACAGTATACATCTCGTTGTGTGGCCCAGTTGGTCTACCTGGGCGCACCTTCAATCGACGGTCGTACACGAATATCACCATCATTGGCGCGTGAGAGTCATGGGGAATGGCCATGACAGGATTACCCTTATGGAAAAAATCATCCGCGAAGGGCTCGCGGAGCATTTTGTGGAGGTCGCGTTGGGTCCCGCATCGCGTGGTCCATGGGTTTCAGCGCTGACGGCCGAAGAGGCTCGCGACCTCTGGTGGGAGGTGTATCGGTCGCATGCGAACGATGTGGGTGATAGCGCAGACGGCTACGTCTTTGGTGGTGGCGAGACGGGACTCCCCCTCTGGGCCGGATATAGCCTTGGCTACCATTTGGTTTCCTGGTATCGCGAGACGCATCCGACGGCATCGCTTCAGCGGTTGACGGCGACGGAAAGTGCTGTGTTCAGCTTAGGTCTCTAATGGCGCGCGTGGATGGTCGTGTGTCGGTGATGAGGGCAAACGCTGGGCCCGTGTCATCCTGGCCCAGCGGCCTCGACTAGCATTGTGCCCGATCTTGAATCGAATACCTGATGGAAGGGCCGGGCCCACCGAATGCGCATAGTCCTCATTGAAAGGTCTTTCGCTCGTTGGCCTCAAGAAAGCGTGCCATGACGAGAGAGTCCATGGGGCGTCCCTGGTAGAGAAAGGCCTCACGTTTTCGACCTTCCACGACGAAGCCAAATTTCTCGTAAAGGGCAATGGCGGGAAGGTTGTCCGCGTAAACTTCGAGCTCTACTCGGCGGATGAATCCCGAGCGTCGTGCCCAATCTAGTCCGGCCGCTAGCAACGCCGAACCAAGCCCACGACCGCGGAAGCGTTCATCCACCGACATGCCGAATTCCACGGCGTGCCTGCGGGCCCTTCGGGGACTTCCCATGGCGTCCCAAAGGCCGGCAATAGTGCCGTCGGTAGCGATCGCCACCAACATCACAGCATTCGGTCGGTTCTCGTGCCGTTTTATGACCTCCTGCTCATCGGTAACCGTTACGGTGAAGTCGTCAGCCGCAGACGGGAGGAAGAGGGTCTTGTCCGACAATAGGCGCCGCAAATACTCTAACATCGCGGGGGCATCGGCCGACGTCGCGCGACGAATATCGCACGGAACCTTGGTGGCCAGCTGGTCCATTGTCGCGTCAGACCATTCCACCCGGCGGCTCCGTCTTTCAAGAAACAAGACGTCTCGCCATGTTCTTTCCATTCGTCCGATCCGTTCACGATGGCCAACCACGCGGAATCCATGAGATAGGTGAAGATGAAGGCTTGCGGCATTCTCTGGGAAAATCCCCGCTGTAAGTGTCCAAAATCCGGCGGCTTCGCTCGCTTCGATCAGGGTACCCAACAACTGATGTCCAATGCCCTGACCGCGCGCGCCTTGAGAAATATAGATGCTGACTTCGGCGACCCCGGCATAAACGTCCCGATCGGAGACGCGACTTAATGCGGCCCAGCCGAGGACTTGACCCGTGGGCGTGCGAGCCACAAAGCGACAGGTGGGCACGTGGTGGGCGTCCCACGTCTCCCAATTCGGAGGCGACGTCTCGAAGGTGGCTTGTTTTGTCGCGATGCCTTCTTCATAGATCCGGCGAACTGTTGGCCAATCGTCCGGCCTCAGGGGATCAACTGCGATGGTGAGCGCCATAAGCTTCTTTCCCTTCGTTATAGGTAATGTTTGAGTTAGAATTCGCCTTGCGTCGTGGCATTCCTCCCTGTGGGCAGCAGAGGTCGTCATTGACGTGGAAGCCTCCTTCACCGACGTAAAGGCGTCATAGGAGAGCGGCCCTTCATGAATATCACGGGGCGGATAGTGGTTCCCCCCCCCTTTTTTTGCCCCGGGTGGACAATACATTTGGGAGTAGATGTCCGGAAGCGCCGCCGGAACGCCGTATGCGTGGTAGGCAGTGCTTGGCCGAGTAGGGCGACTGCATCCGCATGGAAAATTACTCGGTGTAAAAAACCCGTCGAATTTCTTGGTCGGTCAGATAGTTTGCATCTTGGCGGGCAACGGCAACGGATTGTTCCGGTATCCAATAATGACTGATTGGGGGCCATTGGGACGTGGCGGCCGTTAGACTCGAACGCACCGACTTCACGCCGGCGCATCGACGGAGTCTAGGCATAATCGGGTTCACGACAATCGAGGGATTCGGCGCAAGGTTCCAAGCGGTCACCGTCCAGCATCCAATTCCACGGCCTCGCGCAAGGTGCGAAAATTTTCCTCGACGGTGGTACCCTGCGTGACCACCGGAAAATCCACGCACTCGGCCACGTAACCCGATCCGTCATCAGACCGACTCACCGCTTGAATGGTATGCCGGGGCTTCATAACGGGATTCCACCTCTCCCTCATCATGCCGCCAAGGGTCCCCGTTCCCAAGGCCTGCAGAAGATATCGAGCCTCATCATTTATCGCTCCCTCGGGGGCGGGCGTGCATGAAGCTCGTTCGTCATCATCATCGAGGGCGGACGCCTTGGCTGTCGGGCAAAACTCCGCGTTAGTTATTGGTCGCGCGTCACCCGATGGCGGGTGTCGAGACTGAACTGGTCCAATTCAGCCTGAGTCACCAATCCGAGCTGCCACATGGATTTGAGGCAGGCCATCGCCGTTGTTCGACGGAAATCATCGAAAGTCCACTGGATGTCCTCATTGCGTTTATGGATGAGTTCATACAGTTTCAGATAGCGGTTATACGCCGTCAGGGTGTCGTCGTCGCATACGGTTCGGCATTCGCCTAAGATTCGATGGTAGACAGTGCCACCATCCGAACCTCCTTGAATACCCGCCTATCGGGCTCTGAAATCGTCATCTTGCGGCCCGCCTGATAAACCATCCTATCGTGGTTATGATATCGCATGGAATGAACAAGGGTACAGGGACTGACGCGACGACACAATGCGCGGTATCTGAGGTGCCCCATCGGCAATATGCCCAATGGGGTGGCAGAATTCGCCATCGGGACCATTTGGGGACACAACTACATCAATACAGGTCTGGCCTCCCGTTCCGTTCCCCCAATTTGGGCGATGCGCTTGTCAACATGCTAGAGTAAGGGTGAGGAATCTCGCCCAGTGACCGCTTGTGTACGGTGCGAATCCGAATGGCCGTTCCGTGAGGGCGCCGCTGGTGCACAATGTTGAAATGCCATGAATTCGCGAACACGAGGTGATGGCCTATGAGACGCTTGCGTGTGTCCGTCGGAATTAATCTAGTCTTTGCCATCGGCGTCATTGTTCTCGGGTGGTATGCCGTTCGTGGTAGGCCGGCAAATGGCATTGTGACGAGTACACAGGATGCTACGTCGGCAATCAAGACGACCGTCATGGCCTATCACCAACACAATACCCGGGACGCGGTTTTTGAGTTGGGGTTGGCTGCGGGCCAACTCCAAGCGCTCGGGACCTTGACCCACCAACGCCACATCACGCGGTTAGGTGATGATATCGACGTGCTTGGCGGCGTCCTGGCGGGCAACCCGACCAAAGACGGGCCCCTGGTGATGCAGGCGGTCACGGTGATTCGCCAAAACCTTCCCCGCCCGACGGATGCTCCCGATCTCGGGGCCTGGAATCGGCAGATTCACACGATCCGGCGACAACTCGCCCAAAATCCGTTATTCAAGGACCTCGGGGGGCCGTAAGATGACAACGTGGCGGCACGTTTGTGATGGGTTGGTGGAATACTTAACTTAACGAATTGCGGACATTCGGGGGCTGTTCCGGAGTCCGGCGAAGGGCCCCCGACAACGTTAAGTCGTTGGAGGGTTAGCTGGGGACCGGTGCTGCTGGCCGTGCTATAATAAAGGCCACACTGTCCTGAAAGGCGGTTCGACTGGGCATGATGACTCTTGGCGCTCCGACCTTTCGTTTAACGCCCCCGTAGGCTCCCTCTCGATAAGAATTTATCCAAATGATCTTAACCAGGGGATTGCTATGTCTCTGGGGCAATATCTTCAGTTCCTGCGCTATTGGCGTCCGCGTGGTGGGGCCACGCTGTTCAACTGGCCCTCTATTGGGCCCTGGCGGCCCATGCCCACAGCGCCCAGGAACTGGGGTGGTTGAGCTTTTGGTCCATGGCTCCCGTGCTAGGCGGTGGCCCCATTGTGGCTCGGTTGTTTTACCGTTACGCGATCCGACCGGTAATCGTCGCAGATTTTTGTGTGCGGGCTGGGGTGTACGGTGCGCTCGCGGTTTGGCTTACCGGGCATGGTGTCAGCCGTGAAAGTGGGCGGTTCGACGCCCAAAGCTCCTATATTTGCGACCGATGAAGAAGTTCCGGACACGCCCTGCTACTAGGGAGGATATTCCATGTTCCCATCCCTATGGACCGCAATGAAAAGGATTATAATGCGGGTGACGTGGATTTGGGTGAACGAGGGGGAACAAGCGATGCCCATGGTACCGCAGGAAGATTGGCAGCGGCTTCAGCCGGACGATCCCCGGTGGGCGTTTTTAATGCGTCTTGATCCGCGATGTGCGGCATTGCCCGGGACATGGGATGTGCGGGGCGAGCTGCCGGCGGGCTGGGAGGCTCTTTCATTTATGGCGGAAGGCCACGTCGACACGGACTTTCAATCGCCCATCATTCTTCATGCGGATGGCGTTGAGTTTCGGTACCGGCCGCCTGTGCGGGCGCTCCCGCGTCGTGCGGGCGGACTTCGCCGATGGGGAACGGCCCTATTAGGCATTCTGGTAAAGTTCAAGGCGGTATTGGTGTTTGGGTCCGTCTTGCTGAGTCTCTTGGCGTACGGGCTCGCCTTTGGATGGGCTTTTGGGGCCGGTTTGGTGGCGATTATCGCGATTCATGAATTTGGGCACGTTGTGGCTAATCGCCGAAAGGGGATTCCCGCTACTCTACCCGTCTTCATTCCCTTTTTGGGCGCGTTTATCGGACTTCGCCAAATGCCCCGCAATGCTGCGGAAGAGGCCTTCATCGGGATTATGGGACCGCTTTTCGGTTTGGGTGCCTCAATCCTTGCTCTGGTGTTGGGCATCGTGTTCCGAAACGCGGCATTTTACGCCATTGCGGAAGTCGGATTTCTTATGCACGTGTTCAATCTCATGCCCGTGCTTCCACTTGACGGTGGGAGAAGCGTCGCGTTTTGGGGATGGAAAGCGTGGATTCCCGGAATGCTCGGGATCCTGTTGGTCTTGTTCTATCACCCCTTGTCCCCCCAGCATTTCGCCTTCGATCCGGTGACTGTGGTCATTCTCGTGATCGTGGTGATTTCTCTCTTACGCGAGCCGCGCCGACGGACGCCGGTCTATAACGATATTGCTATACGTGATCGGGTTGTATTTGGGGGCTTGTGGGCATTTTCACTTCTCGTGAGCATGGCGGGATACTGGCTTGTGGGCACTCGAATGGTCTAGTATCGGGCATGCCCCTGGGCCATTTGAGTGGTGGATAACGTTGCGGCATTTGGCCCCGAGGAGGAATTTTTGGTGACAACGGTAAAAGGTATGTGGAATACGTGGCGACGTCGCGTGCTGCCCATTTTAATTCCAGTCCTGTTGGTGGTTTTTGTTCGGGGGTATGTGGCGCATGCTGATGTGGTTCCGTCCGGGTCCATGTATCCCACCATCCCGGCCACCAGCTCTTCACACGTTTCCGTGATCCTGGTCAATCGGCTAGCGACGGAGGTTGGACACATCCATCGCGGTGAAGTGGTGGTTTTTTGGGCGCCGGACCACCCTCACCTGCTCTACGTCAAGCGGGTCATTGGGATGCCAGGCGATACCGTGACTGTGACCGCCCATGCCGTGTACATTAATGGGCGCAAGCTCAATGAATCCAATCCCGACATTGCACGTGGGAATGGAACCGTTCTCGGCACCTACCATGTCCCACCAGGTCATTATTTTATGTTGGGGGATAATCGTCCCATCTCCGACGACAGTCGGCTTTGGACCCACAAATATGTCGCCCGTTCAGCGATTGTGGGCGAAGCCGATTTTGTTCTCTACCCCCTCAAAAACATGGGACCCATCAGCCAAGCCACGCGTTAATCATGCTAGCGATTAGCTACCAAACCGCCCCTGCCATTAGGCATTTCTTTAATTGATGGTGATTGCTCTTCCCTAGCGTGGTCGCTATAATGCGGCTAATACGATGATGGAGACGAGTAGTTGGCGATTCGGATAACAGCGAGCCTTCTGGGGTGAGAGTGAGGCCCGAATATACGCCCAACGAACGGCCCTCCGGAGTGCAGACCCGAAATTGCAGTACGGCTGCCGCTAGCCCCGTTAACGGCTCATAAGGCGGTGCGCGTCCTCCACGCGTATCGTGAAGTGCGGTGGCACCACGGGAATGGCCCCGTCCGCACAAGGCCTCCCTCGGAGGGAACCCTATGTCTCATTACATTTTGAGTCGATCCCTTTCCCAATATCGTGATCAGTCCATCACGATGGGTGGATGGATTCACCGCGTTCGTCAATTGGGGGGATTAACGTTTATCGTGTTGCGCGACCCCCAAGGGTTGGTTCAAATCATGCGCCAACCTGAAGACCCACCATTGCCGACGCTCGTTCCGGAGACTGTGGTGCAGGTGACCGGCCTAGTCACGCCGGAGAATCGAGCACCCGGCGGAGTCGAGTTGCGCCATCCGGTGTTCCGCATCTTATCCCGTCCGGGAGGGTCCTTACCGTTTCATCTCGGCAGCCCCAAGCTTAGGGTCGGGATGGATCTTCGGCTGAACGAAGCCGCGTTAAGTCTTCGGCATCCACAAAGCCAACGAATTTTCCGCGTGCAGGCGGCGCTTACGTCGGGGTTTCGGCGAGCGCTCCGGGAAAGGCAGTTTGTCGAGGTGCAGACGCCGAAAATTATCGCTACCGCATCAGAAAGTGGCGCGAACGTCTTTAAACTCCAGTATTTCGACACCAATGCCTATCTCGCCCAAAGCCCCCAGTTCTACAAACAAATGATGGTGGGGGTTTTCGGTCGGGTATTTGAGACGGGCCCGGTGTTCCGGGCGGAACCCCACGACACCGGGCGGCACTTAAGCGAATACGTCTCCTTAGACGTGGAAGTCGGCTTTATCGAGAGCCCCCAGGAACTCATGAGCCTCTTGCGGGATTTGTTGGACGTGATGCTAGGGGAGGCCAGGGCCGATTCCGGCGACAACGGTTGGCCGCGTGTGCCCGACCAGATTCCCGTGATCCATTTCGCGGATGCGCTGACACAGGTGGGAGAGGCCCTCGGTCAAAATCTGGCACAGGAGCCGGACTTGTCTCCGACCCACGAAGACTGGTTGGGAGTCTGGGCGAGGCGAGAATACGAATCTGATTTTCTCTTCGTGGAAGGGTACCCAACTGCCAAACGCCCATTTTACACGGCTCCGGATCCGGAGCGCCCGGTGTATAGCCGAAGCTTCGATTTGTTGTTCCGGGGTCAGGAAATTGTGACGGGTGGCATGCGCCTTCATCGCGATGAGGACTATCTCGACGCTCTAAAGAAGAGAGGACTCACGACGGAAGGGTTGGAGGGGTATTTATCTGCCTTTCGGTACGGCATGCCGCCTCACGGGGGATTTGCCATTGGGCTTGAACGGTTAACGGCCAGACTCTTGGGGCTCTCCAACATTCGGGAGGCTACCCTCTTTCCGCGAGATCTGAAACGGCTCCGACCATGACAAAGAGGGCGGTGCCTCTCGCGAGGCCCGCCCTGTCTGCCTATAATGAGGGAGAATCGACAGGTCCTGAGGCCTCGCTATTTCTTAGAAGGTGAGGCGTGGCCAATAGCGATGACAGCCGGCGAACAATATTTAACCCGGCGCCGGTCGGAGCACGATAGAGAGCGCGACCCCGGTGAGCATGGGAGGACCCTCTTCGGGACGAACGGTACGAGCCAAAAAAATAATGGGCGAAAAGCAGGAAGCCCGATGCGTGAGGGTTGGGAATCCCCGACTTAAGCCGGGGGAGGATGTCCAATGACCTGTGCGGTCAATGACGGTAAATCGACCGGCATGGCGGCTCTTGGATCGAAATTGATGGGGTAACCCATTAGTAGAGAATGGAGGCGAGCAACGATGGAGTCGCGGGGTGAAGCGCCCCTTTCGGACGGCGTGGTGAGGCTTCGGCCATTTCGCGAGGGCGACCACGCCATACACATGGCTTTAAAATGGTATCGCGATCGGGACGTCTTGGATGGGGTCGGAGGGATGGACGAAGCGCCCTACGATGAGGCACGGGTGGGCCGCATGTATCACTATCTCAATACCCATGGAGAGGTGTACTTCATTGAAGTCAACCAAAATGGCCAATGGCTACCTATTGGGGACGTGACATTGTCCCCCGATACTACGCCAATTGTGATTGGCGATAAAGGTTGGCGATCTCGTGGCATTGGTGCTCGAGTATTGGCACTCCTCATCCGGCGGGCCCGGGCCCTTGGTTATACGGAAATGTGGGCCAAGGAAATTTGGGCCCACAACGTGCAAAGTCAGCGTCTCTTTGAGCGGATGGGCTTTCGACGCGTTGAAGAAGGCAGGGACGAAAAGGGCCGGACTTGGTACCGCTATCGACTCGACCTCACCGTTTAGATGCCGGAGACTTCTTAAGATTTTCGAACCACGTTGTGCTTACGGATGGTCGACCCCGATCCGGTAAAGAAGGCCTTGAGGGTTTTTTCGGCCGGCTTTCCGCGAAGCGTATATCCGTTGTCCTTGGGTCCGCCTTCCCAGTCAGGGTTTGAGGGGTTGGCCCACCAGAACCACATAATCCCTTTCACCCAGGGGCGCTTCCCGAGGCTTTCAAAGGTGGCCAGATAGCACTTTTGTTGGATAGCCAGATTCACGGGTTGATGGGGGAACCAAGTGCCGGGGGTGGTGGCAGCTCCGTCCTCCGAGGGATAGCCGAGTTCAGTGACGACAAAGGGTTTCTTGGAGAGCCCCGCTGATAGCCGCCAGGACTGGATTTGATCAGCCAAGCTATTCCATGTGGCTGCCATGGCTGAAACGGAAGGGTTGGTCGCCGAGCTTAATGGGAAGTACGCATCGATTCCCACGTCGTCCAGGTCCTTCCAGAAGGTGACTTTCTGATAATGGGGGAAATCAGCCCCATACGTGATCGGCCCGTGATAGTAGTGGCGGGCTATTTGGATGGCATGCGCCCAATAGGGCTGGTAGGCGGGGACATCGTCCAGCGAGTCAAATTCGTCGCCAATGGCCAAGAGGTCAACATGGTCCTTTTGAGCCAGCTTGGCGTAATGCGCTAAGTATTTATCGAAAGAGGCAAACCAAGCTTTGGGCGACTTGGGCGCGAACAAGGCTTGCCAGCCGCTTCCGGTCATGGAGTTAACGAACGGGTCGAAAAAGACTCGCATCCCTTCTTTGTGGGCTAAGCGAATCAAATAGGTGACGCTTCTGTCCGTGGGGGTCTTTTGTGGGCTCGGAGCAATCGTGTCCGACGTGTTGGTCTTTTGATACCAGGCGGCTTGAATGGAAAGCCAATTCACACCGTCTTGATGCAGGTGAATAATCGAGTTCGTCACGGCTTGGGACGTGAAAACATGTGGGGTATAGGCGGCCTCGGTCATTCCCTTCATCCGCGCTGAGGGTGGAGGAAGACTAATGCGCGGCCCGGGTAGGCGGGCGGGGGCGCCGCACGCGGATGACGCTGCCAGGAGTATGAGGGCAGTTGCAGCGCTGAGACGTCGACAGGATGTATTCACGGCGGACCCCCCTTGCAGTGTTAAGGGCAGTGTGGCCGTGCATGATGCGCTCTATGCAAGCTCTACTGGGGCTTCCGCCCATCCGGCTTCTCTAGGACCGCTCCGAAGGCTTTGGCTGAAGGGAAGACAGTCCACTGGTCGGCAATGGGATAATCTTTGGATCCTTCCCACGCGCCGTCAACAAATTGCCCCACCCGAAGATGGGAGAATGGCAGTGATTGCCCGCCGTTCCCTTCCCATGAAAAGCGGCTGTACGGCGTCACGTGAAATCGAGTCAAGGTCGGTTGCAGACGGTAGATGGCCGTTCCGTGGCTGTTGTCGCCGACGAACGTGACTTTTTGCAATGTTACCAACGAACCTTGGATCCCATGGACGATTCCGGAGAAGTTGTGCGGATTTCCCGTTATGGTGCTCGCGATGGCGTCCGGAACGGCAGCGATAGACTCGCCGATAAAGAGATCCATGGCGTCGCCTGCCGCCTGCCAATGGCCGGGGGACACGAACTTTCCTGGCCCCAGGGTTACGGTCAGTATCGGGTGATGGTGAAACGGCCCGTTATTTTTTAGGACTTCTTGAACGTTTCTCAGAGTGACTCTGGTTTTCGGGCCCGGATGAATGGCCACGATGGTGCCTTCCAATTGTGGACCATAACGGACGGGAGCGCCGTGGCGTGCAGTACTCTCCTTGGGCTTTTGGGGGGAATCTTTGGCACTATGGGAACGCTGTTTCCGCAACCCGAAACGGTTGCGGCCATGAGTCCGCATACGGTCAGAAGCATCAATAGGGGTCGCATGGGAGCCTCCTTCGGGGCGGTTTTCTATCATAACGCGTTCTGGCGGAAAGATGTTTCAAGCGTCGCACCAATGTGGCCTCCCCCGGTTGGTTTTTGCTATGCTGAGGGGAATCACGGAGATGGGGGGATGGCCATGAGCCGACGGAAATGGCGGGTGGAGCCGCCGATTTCGTGTCCTCAATGCCAGAGCCTGGTTTGGGATTGCCGTGAATGGTTCAAAGACTTCTTCACCCTCGGGCGGAGTTGGGTATGCCTAGGCTGCGGCTATGAGCTTTGGGAGACGCTGGACGATCGAGGTCACCGGGAGTCCGGTGAACGCTGGGCGGTCTGCAAGTGTTGCGGCCGGGTATTGCAGTCTGGGGAGGCGGCCATGAATGGATATGGTGCGCTGTGTGCATCCGGGCAATGCGGTTGTCATGAGCGGGCAATTCTTCGCGACCAGAGGCATCTGAAGAGGGCACGCAGCACTCTCCATGAGAACTTGCGACGTTAGCGTTCTGGGTGAGTATGCAGGCATCGATCTTTACGCGGACTTAGGCGCGCTTATCCTCCGATACCTGACCTTTTTGGTTATGGAAAGCGTGCACAACGCTCCATAGAAGCAACCCCATGATTGCGGTTGCGCCCATTGCGATCCCCGCATCGCTTAATCCAGGGCCCGGTTGTACTCGTCGAATTACCCCGGTAATGAAGAAGAGCCCCACGAGGTTTACGATGCCCATCACCAGACGTTGGATGGCGAACACGCCGCCTTGAAGGGACGCGTCGACTTGGGTTCCAATATGGCTATCAAGCGCTACGTGCACGATAGGACTCGAAAGAGCACCGATAAAGACCCAGACGAGTGCTGTGGTAAGGTGCGGGGTGAGCCCGATGCGCCAGAAAGCGATCCCCGTCAATCCCCAAGAGAGAAAATACGCCAGGCGCAACTTCGTAAATAGGCGGGGGATGAGAATCCAGGTGCCGAGCACGGTACTAAGACCCCATAGAGTGCGAACGGCGCCGTAACCGAGAGCCTCGGCATGCCAAGGGTTTTGAATAAGAAGGGGAATGGCTACCGTAAAGGCAGGCCAAAGAAGGTTGGCGCCTGCTCGAACGCCTAACGCGGTCATGAGGAACCCATCCCCAAGCAGCGCATGCCATGCGGCGCTACGTTTAGGCGTCGTGGCTGGAGCCTTGGTCTTCAGCCCGTACCAGACACCGCCGGCGAGGACAAAAAGGCCGGCGTTGACGAGCGTGGCCACGAGTGCTCCGCCTACGGTGATGAAGCTACCGGCCACCAAGGGACCAGCCACCATCCCGATTCGCGACGCCATTTCAAACCGTGCCGACACCCGAGGTGCGTCAACGGGTGAGACGTTGCTCATCAGCCAGGCTTGAGCCTTGGGTATAACCCGGGCGCTGAGCCAACCTTCCCCAAGCCCCATGGCCAGAAGCATCCATGGACTATGCACCAACCAGGGTGCTACGAGTAAAAACCCCAGCCCGATTCCGATAAGCCAGGTGCCCATCTTTCCGCCGAATCCCCATTCAGGCCCGGTTATGCCGACAATAATCGCGGGCACCGCGGCGGAGCCCGCGGCCATTGCTACCCAAAGGGCCGAGTGGGTGAGCGCTAGCGTCTGCCACAGCAGTAGAGTGGTCCAAAGGGTGGTCGCGGTGTAAACGAAACCGACGCCTAGATAGAAGAAACGGAGGAACGGGCTGTTGGCCATGCAGAGGCTCCTTCTGTTCGCGTGATTACTTCTCCTAGTCTAGCGGACGGAGATACTTAGGGGAAATGTATGAGTTTACGGCGAGCGGTGACATGCCTCAAATGCACCAGATATCCTCAAATAAGGGGGGATTTCAGGAAGAAAAAATTTATTCCCGACAGTATGTCTTACGCTTCTAAAAACGACGCTTATGTCGGTATAATGTAAAAAAGACACTTGTGTCGTTTAGAGGTGATCTATGAATCGCTCGCTCTGGCAAAACCGCCGCTTCGTGGCTTTATCCGTTGCGCAACTGTTGGCGAGTTTCGGAACATGGTTATTATTTTTAGCCGTCATGGTGCTCATTGCCTTCGGATGGCATCGGGGGCCGGTGGCAGTGTCCCTGGGAGTGGTTGCCTTAGTGGCACCGGGGCTTGCGATTCATCCCTACGCGGGTATGGTGGCCGATCGTTGGGACCGCAAGCGACTTATGGTGCTTTCCAACCTTTTGAGTGCGCTCTCAGTGCTATCCATTTGGGTAGTTCAGGACCTTTGGCAACTCTATGTGGCGCTGGCCTCGGTGGGTGCCATTGATGCCTTCTTTTCGCCTGCCGAAAGCGGCATGCTGAAGGAAGTGGTGGACGAGCCACACATGGCCCAGGCCATGTCCATTCGCATGATGATTGCGCAAGGGACCAAAATTATCGGCCCCAGTTTGAGTGGTGCCTTGGTCGCAGCGTTCGGGGCCCGTATCCCATTTGCGATTGGAGGCGTTAGCTTCGCTGTGTCGGCAGTGGTGGTCATGTTTCTTAAGGGAGGGCGGGCGCACTTGCGCCAAGATACGGCGGAACCGAAGCCCAGGTATCTGGATGGCTTTCGATATCTGGCCAGCAAGCGATCGTTGGGACTCCTAGTGGCCTTCTTTGGCCTCATCCTTTTCGTGCTGCAAATGGTGGATTCCCAGTTTGTGATTCTCGTTCGCCCCCTTCCTCATGCCAGTCGCATCTTAGGGGTCACCATGTCTGCATCCGGAATGGGGATGATGGTGGTGGCGGCGTTGATTCAGAAACGCGAGACAACCCGTCCTCTGGTGAGCGTGTCCCTCTCCTCGATAGTCGTTGGCCTGAGTTTTGCCGGGGCTGCACTCCTGGCGGGAGCACGTTTGGGATGGAGCCTTCCGTTGGTGGTCATGTTGGGTGGGGGTGGCGCCGCGTTCGCAATGATCCCCTTTCAGACGGCTCTGCAACAACAAACCTCCGTGGATTGGACTGGGCGCGTGCAAGCAGCAGTGAGCAGCATTTCTTCGGTCGCTGTGGTTGTGGGGCCAATTCTGGGCGGGTTCTTCATTCAAAGCGCGGGAGTCATACCA
>DAHWKG010000142.1:0-1930 GCA_027343765.1 Sulfobacillus sp. | reverse complement strand
TTGTGATGATACAGGCCGAGCATTATGGGCAACGTTGGGTGGTCCGGCCCACGGACGCAAAGCGAGCGATTGCTCGGGGCCGAGCTCTATGGGTGGTGCCTAATCAGATCGCCATGGCCGTGCCCGCGGGGACGAGCCTAGACGATTGTGTGCGGTGGGCGGACCAGATTCACCAGCAATTACAGGAGGAAGCCTGGGCACTTCAACGGGATGCCACTCGGGCCGCGCAATGGCGGGATCGACTCTATTACGGGCGCCTGAATCGCCAGCGGGCCCAAATGATTCGCGTGCATGGCTGTGTGGTGCAATTGCCGGCGGCGCGTCGCCGTCGACTCGTGGCGCATGGCTGGGGCCGGGGGAGTGGGCCCATTGGCTCGTTTCAGACGGAAAAATATGTGGGGTCGGCCGGCTGGTACGGGGACTGACAGCCCCGTCCGCGGACAGGATCCTCCGGTTCGAACCCTCCGGGGTTCTATTTTTTTACGACAGAGAGGAGGACCAGACGCGATGGCTATTGATGTGTTGATGTATGAACCCACCGTGTACACGGTGGCGGAGGTGGCCGGGTTTTTACGTTGTAGCACCCGGACCATTTTTAACTTGATTGATCGCGAGGAGCTCGCCTGTCTCAAAGTGGGCGGGTTGACGCGGATTACCGCCTACCAATTAGATGCCTATTTAGCAGCGCATGCTGTACCCGCCGACGATCATCAATAGGAAGGAGACCAAAGGGTATGCGGATCGTGTTAGTCGCACCGCTGGATTCGCCGCGGCGCGGAGAAGTCGAGGCCCTGGGGGGCTCGGTACAATGGATTGAAGGACCGGTGGATGCCGAAGCGCAATCCTTGGTGTGGCTCTCCTTAATGCGGGGCAGTCCCGATCTCATTTGGATCGTCTGGGAGACACTGGTGCCGGCCGATCTCGAACTGATTCATCAATTTCGTGTGGTCCGGAGCACCGTCCGGATTGTGGTGGAATTGCCGCGGAGCCTCCAACCCCCGGATGCGCAGATTGCCACGTTGGTCAGTGTGGGGATCTACGATTTGGTGGGGGCCGAGGACGCCCTAGCGGACGTCGTGTCCCGCACCGCCCACTATGGGGATGTCGCCCGCTGGCATACGCCCGGGATTGCGAGCGGCGGCACCGGTCGGGCCGTGGGGACCTTGGATCCCGAGGTGGCGGCCGCCCAGACCTTCACGGTCATTTCCGGCAAAGGCGGGGTCGGAAAAACCTCGTTTGTGGCCAACTGCCTCGTGGCCGCCTCCGCGTGGGGCGCGATCGGCATTGATGCGGACTACGTCAAACCCACCTTAAGCCTCGCATTTTATGCGGCGGATGATCCCGACCAAGGCGATTTGGGACAACTGTTAGCGGCCTTGGAGGCGTCCGATGCCCCCCGACCCACGGGGTCGTGGAGTCCCCGGGATCAGCAAACCATTCGGGACTGGGTCCATCAAAGCGATCTGGTCGCCCAAGGAGCCCGGCTGGTGTCGGGGCCCCGCCGCGTGTCGGCCGTCACGCCTGCGGTCCCTCCGGGGTTGGTGACCGCCCTGGCCGAAGCCGCCCAAAAGATGGCCCGGATTACCCTCATTGATACGCCGGGGTCGACCTTGGAATATAGTTGGCTCGAAGCGGTCCAAGCGGCGGATTGGCTCGTATTGGTGACGACTCCGGATGCCCCGGCGGTGTTGGAAGCGCGGGATGTGCTCCGTAAACTCGATCATCTCCAAATCCCGCGCAATCGGGTCTGGCTGGTCATTAGTCAACGCGGCAAGAGCGGCTATAGTACGGCGGAAATCGTGCAGACTCAGCTCCCCCTGCCTCTTTTGGCCGTCATTCCGGAACAGCGATCCCTCTGGCATCACGCCTGGCGGTTGCATCATCCCCCGGCCTTAAAAGACCGGGCCACCTGGACCCAGATTGTCGAGAA
>DAHWKG010000108.1:0-3825 GCA_027343765.1 Sulfobacillus sp. | reverse complement strand
CGTGCGGGCCCATTCATGCGCGGCGGCCGATGCCATAAACGCTTTAAATTCCGCGAGCGTCAAAGGCTGATGCGGTAAAAGCTGGTGGGCGGTGGCCATGAACCAGTCGTAGGGTAACAAAATTTCGGCTGCCGCGGCATTGGCCTCTCGCTCGAGAAGCGCGTAATAGGGATGCCGCACATAGTCTCCGGCCTGATGGACTCCGGAGAGATGCCGCCGATGAAACCAGCCGTGGGCGAGCTCGTGGGCCAAGGCGAAGCGGCGGGCCATCGGTGAGAGTCGGCGATTGACGACCACGATCTGTTGGGAGGGCTTAAAAATCGACAGCGCTTCAAAGCGGCCGGGAGTCTGCCATTCCTCGATTACGCGGATATGTTGGTCACGTAGAAGTTGTTCAATAGAGACAGGGGCGCTGGAGCGTGGGGCCACGCGACCGTGAACGGCGCGGCGCACGCTCCGAACGACCCCATCGTGATTGTGGTAGAGCATAAGGTGTCACCTCACTGGAATGTGTCTAGTTGTACTATAGTCGGCGGTGAGGTGACAATGTAGGGAGTTTGGTTGACATTTGCAAGTGTGACAGCAAATGGGTCGAAAAAGGTTAGTCTTTAATCTTGATAAGGATAGGTTGGGGCGAACATGGTGGTGACTTTGTGGGGGCTGGAGGCGTGGCTGGCCGCTACAGTAAGTCCAGGCGCGGTGTAAGATACAACACCGACCAACACGGCCATCAGTCCGACCACTTTGAGCCAATTAAATAGTCGCTTCATGGGTTTCTTTCACCTCCTTGTCCTGTAATCATCGCCCATCGTTGCGGAAAACACAAATATTTTGGAGGCTAGCAGATGGAAACCTACCCGGAATTGGGAGCCGCGCTCAAAAAGCGCCGCGAAGAACTGGGACTCACGCTGAACGAAGTCCCCGGTTTCAAAAAAACGACGGTGTCTCGTTGGGAAAACGGCACAAGGCGTCCACGGATTGAGCATCTGGCCCAACTCGCTCGTGTGTATCAACTGAATTTTGAAGAACTGATCGCGTTGGGACGCTATCCGATCGAAGACAAGTCGCCGCATAAAGTCCTGATTCGAGATGCCCGAGATGCCCTTGAACACGGGGATATCGATACGGCATTTCGGTTGGCGACCAAGTTATCACGGACGGCTCAAAAGGCCAATAACCAACACGATCTCTCGATTGCCATCGCGCTACTGGATGATATTTTGGCAGACGCATCGCTAGAGGATCTGGAGTGGCGGGCTTTTAAAAATTTCGACAAGCTGATCCTGGAAGAATTGCGCACATATTCTCGCCAACACGACGATGATTCCACCATACGGTTGACCAATGGGCTCATGTTAAAACGATCCGTGCCAGGGAGTGAAGATCACCTCCGGGCTCTCCAAAACTTGGCGGCCGTTGCATCAAAAGTGGGCAATTTCACCCAAATGGAACAGTACGCGGAAACTGATGCGAGGTGGGCGCAGGAACGCGGAAAAGACAATGCCTATCAATATGCCCGGCTCTTTGCCGAGATGGCGCGCTTCCACCAAGGAAAATTAACAAAGCCGCATCAGGTGGTGCGTCCTCCGTTTTGGAACCCGTACGTTTGGCGTGTCTATTGGTGGGTGGTGCTGCACACGGCTTGGATCCAGGGACACTGGGGATTTATCGCGGGCGGCCTCAAAGAAGCACGCGCCACCTATGATTTAACCTGGGGACCCGGAGCCCTTTACGATCTTGCTGGCGTGGAGGCAGCGTTACAGTGCCATCGCGGTCCGTGCGATCCGGCGATCGCGCACTTGCAAGATTTACTGGTGGCCGATCTCGGGCTGGATACGGACGTGGCCTTTAATATCGAAGAAGACCTCGTACATATTTTAGTGACCCACCACCATCCGGACGCGACCCGGCATTGGGTGCCTCTTGTCCTCCGATACCATCATCAGCGCGCGACGGGCTGGGTGGACTACTGGCTGGCGCCACATCGGCGGCCGGTACCACTGGACTGGGACGGGATCTCGTGTCATTCGCGGCGGGAAGTGGAGACCTTGTTGGGACGGCATGACTCTGTGGCGAAAACCGTGGCCTCCACTCCGGCACAGGCGTGAGAACCTAGGACTGCGTTGGCACTCCCCCTATGCTCGGTGGTGACGACATCGGCCGTGCTACAAGATGGGTAGTGAACAATCAGTGCATGGAGGTGGCCCGATGCGGGAACTGATCACGCGTCTCTTGGAAGCGCTCTACCGTTTTGCCGGATTCGCCACCAAAAGGGCTCCTTCGGGAGCCTTTACCCGACGCGCACATAACACCACTAAGGTCTGTCCGGCGTGGACGGCTCAATGATAATGGACACGTGAGCGCCATCAAATCCTGGAGATCGCCAACGACGAAATGCGCCACTTCAAATAGGGGAGCTCCCGGCATTGATCGATAAATAAGTTTAACCATCAACAACATCCGCGCCCCGAACCCCCCCAGCCCTCTAAGATTGCCTCGTGCCACGCACGGGGATCTGGATGGGGTCCCGCCCAAATCCTGGTGTCATCCCACCACAGACTCCATAGCCCGGGGATTGAATCGCCCACCGTGAACCAGGCGTCTAAAGCGGTGCCCGCCAGCGCCTCCAGTAGTTGACCTTGGGCCCAAGCCGCCGCCTCTTGAGGACAGTGCATCTGCAAACGATAGGGGGTGGGCTGACTGGTTTCGAACCGGTTCATTAAGCGACTCCTTTCCTCTTCCGGCACCCGCAACCGGGCGCCGTCGGCCGTGCGTGGCCACACGGGGGCTGCGAGCCAAATGGCGAGGCCGAGGAACCAGAGAATCCGAATCACGTCACCTCCCACGGGAGGGCCCAGCCCTGTGAGCCCGGCGGCGAGCACGGCACCGACCGAGAGGACCCAGGTGCGCTGCGTGGCGAGGGACCCCGCCATGTAGAGCAGAATGAGGATCGTGAACCCTCCGAGCACCGGGGCCGATACCGGTGTGCCGAAAGCCGCCAGGGTGAGGAGCAGAGCTTTTCCGCTCATCAGGCCGAGACAGAGGGCGGCGGTCGGAACGGAGCGCTGGCGCCACATGAGTGCGATACCGGTCGCGACCAAGGCCGCATCGGTCCCGATGACCCCCGTCCCTTGGGTGAGGAGGCGAGGCCACGCATTCGCCCCACTCAGTTCGAGCGCGCCCAGGGCTCCGATGACCGCTACCCCTAGGTCACCTGGTCGATACGTGGGCATCCAGCGCCTCCGTTCCCCCCTCCATGTACTCAGTGCGGGTGCTATACTCAATGGGTGGCCTGTCTGAGAACGGGGCACCGTCTCACACGAGCGTCGCGTCATACCCCACCGCTTGCACGGCGGCGATGAGCTCAGCGGGGTTGCTGTCCTCGGTGGTGAGCGTGACCTGCGCTTGGCGTTTCAAATAGTGCACGCGCGCTCCGGCCACGCCGGGGACGGTTTTCAGTGCGGCCTCCACTTTTTGGGCGCAGTCGATACAATGCATCCCCGTGATTGTCAATGCCTGAGTTTTCATCGGAATGGATACCTCCTTTCGCACCGGATTATCCCGCACAACACGACAGCTTGCTGACATCTTTGTGAAACGTGATCGCGGCCAGTTTGACCCCTTCGACCATGGTAAGATAGGGGAAGAACAGACTCGTCAAATCCCCGAGGCTCATCTCATACTTAACGGCCAGGGTCCCGACTTGGATGATCTCGCCGGCGTCCGGCGCCACCACATGCATCCCCACAATCCGTTCGGTGCCCTGTTCAACCACCAGTTTGATGAACCCGCGGGTATCGCGATTGGCCAGGGCGCGCGGCACAT
>DAHWKG010000086.1:0-13159 GCA_027343765.1 Sulfobacillus sp. | reverse complement strand
ATTTGCCGCCGTCGGCTCAAATAAATGGCCGTTTATTGGTTGTTCTATTGGGCCGTTCGCATAGCCCTGTCGTTGTATTTTCGCGTGCGTATTTATGGCCTAGAAAATGTCCCGGCGGATGGCGGGCTCATCGTGATAGCTAACCACCGCAGCGGGTTTGACCCGCCTATGGTAGGGGCTTTGTTGCCACGATCGGTTCATTTTATGACGAAGGTCGAGCTCTTTTCCTATCCCCTCTTGCCGCTCATTTTCAAGTATGTCCAAGCCTATCCGGTCAATCGGGGGCGACCTGACCGGAAAGCCATTCGCCATTCCCTGGAAATCCTCCGAAAGGGCGAAGTGATTTTATTATTTCCGGAGGGACACCGCAGCGAAACGGGCGATCTACAGGAAGCGCGGTCCGGAGTCGTCTTTCTCGCCCAGAAGACGGGTTGTCAGTTGGTTCCCATCGGGATCAGTGGTCAGTATAAGTTTCGACGGACCATTCGCTACGTGGTAGGGAAACCGTTCACCATCCCTCAGGAATTGCCCCGACGGGAAGCCCAGACGCTGGTCATGGAGAAAATTCGCGAGCTGGTAGAAGTTGGCGAATCCATGGAGCGGCGCTGAGTCGGCTTTTTGGGGGGAAATGGTTGGATATTCCTTCAATCCGTTGTAAGATGGGAGAGAATAGCCTTCCCTGGCTGTTTGGGAATGGAACTTGGGAGGTCGGCACTGATGGATGAGCGTAAGGAACAGGAAGGAGCCCCGGACGGCGCCAGAAACGAGATGGAAGAGGCCATGAACATGGAGGATTCCTTGGCCTATGGGCCCGCAGGAGATGCGCGCCCGGGGGATATTCTCCAAGGCAAGGTTGTACACATCTCGCAAGACGGAGTGCTGGTGGACGTCGGGGCAAAATCCGAAGGCATCATCCATCTGCGCGATCTCAGCCATCGGCGCGTTGAGCGGGCTGAAGATGTTGTGCAGTTGGGTGACGTCATCTCCGTGTATGTGTTAGGTCACGAGGGCGAAGAGGGAGCTCTCAAGCTCTCCAAGCGGCGGGCGGATGAAGAGGCTGCCTGGGAGAGGCTTGAGGAAGCCAAACAAAAGAATGAAGTGTTGGAAGCCCCGGTGGTGGAAGTGGTCAAGGGCGGTCTGGTGGTTGATGTGGGGCTCCGGGGGTTCGTCCCTGCCTCACTCATCGCCCCTGGCTTTGTTCACGAACTGGAGCCTTTCCTCGGCCAGACCGTTCGCGTGAGAGTTGTGGAGATTGATCGTCATAAGCGACGAGCCATCTTGTCCCGTAAAGACGTCTTAGCCGAGGAGAGCCGGGCCAAGCAGGAGGAAATTTGGTCGAAGATTGAAGAGGGCCAGATCTGGGATGGCATCGTTAAGAGCATCACCGATTTCGGGGCGTTTGTCGACCTTGGGGGCGTCGATGGCCTGTTGCATATCAGCGAAATGTCGTGGAGCCGTATTAACCACCCCTCCGAAGTGGTGGAGGTGGGCCAGTCGATTCGGGTGAAAGTGATTCGTCTCAACCGGGAGAAAGGCAAGATATCGTTAGGCTTGAGACAGGTTGAAGGAAGCCCCTGGGACAAGATAGCGGAGCGCTATCTAATGGACCATATTTACCGCGGTCAGGTTGTCCGATTGGCGAACTTCGGGGTATTTGTCCAATTGGAACCTGGCATCGACGGGCTGGTGCACATTTCTCAACTGGCGGACTACCGGGTGACCAACCCTTCGGAGGTCGTGCAAGTCGGGGATGAGATTGCTGTCAAGGTATTGCAAGTCGACCCGGAGCGTAAGCGGATCTCCCTATCAAAACGGGAGGCAGATGCCGAAGGCGGCCTCGAGGTGGCGACTAGCCCGGAATCGAGCGAACCCGAAGATCCAGACACACCGCGACGCATGACCGCCTATCACGCGGGGGATTGGGAAGACGAGCTCGGCGAGGAACCCGAGAAAGAATAGGGATGCGCGAAAGATCCCCGCATTATCGGGGATCTTTTTTCGTGGCCGTCACGCATATTGGCGGCTCGAATATCGATACAATGCATAAGGATATGTTAAGATTGTGTTAATATATGATTACGATTTGGTTAAGGGGTGGCGGGCCTGTCCGTCGTTGAGGGGATCATCTTTCTGTGCATCATGGCCTTTGCCGGCATATCCGGGGTCAACGATGGGGGCAACTTGATTGGAACCTATCTTACCTCCAACAGTGTGCGCCCAGTTGTCTCGGTGAGCTTGCTACTCGTGAGTATTTTAGCGGGGCCACTCTTGTTTGGAACGCGGGTGTCGCATACTATTGCCGTCGAAATCGTCAATTTTCAGGTGGTGGGCCATGGTGTGTTGGCGGTAAGTTTGCTGGCGGCGGTCGTCACGCTGATGGTGACCTGGCGCTTGTCCATTCCCACTAGTACCACCATGGCTCTGGCGGGAGGAATGATCGGCGCCGTCATTGCGGCGGGCCACAAGGGACAAATTGAATGGCCCGGCGTATTGAAGGTCGCCGTGGGCTTGGTGGGGTCCGTGGCGGTGGGATTCCTGGTCGCCTTTTTGCTTTCGTCCCTTTTATGGATGCTGATGCGTCGATTTCCACGGGTCGGATTTGGCGGTGGACGGGCACAGATGGCCACCATTGTTTTGCAAGGGCTAGCCTATGGTGCTAACGACCAAGAGAAGGCCATCGGGCTCATGGCGATACTCTTGATGTTGATGCAACATCAGACCGCCTATCATGTATCAATTTGGGCCATTGTGATTCCCTGGCTCATGTGGGCGGGCGGACTTTTCGCAGGCGGCCTTCGAATCGCCCGCACCGTGAGTGGACACGTGTTTCGACTCATTGACATGTCGGCCGTCAGTACGCAGTTGGGGGCGGCGATGACGGTGGGGGCAGCTGCCTTAATGGGGCTTCCGGTGAGCACCACACAGACGACCGATGGAAGTTTATTTGGGACCGGAACCGCGCTCAAACCCTATCATGTGCGCTGGCATACGGTCGGTAAGTTTTTTAAAGTTTGGGCTTTGACCTTGCCCATGGCCGTTTTGATGGGAGCCGTCTTGATGGGCATTGTGCGGGTGGCGCGGGGGTTCTAGTGACCGGAAAGGAGGGATGAGGATGCGTTGGCGTGACCTGTTAACGGGCAGCAACGATAGTTTTCCTCAGTTATTATCCCGACAGTTAGAAGAAACGCTCTTGGTGGTAGAGGCGGTGTTGGATTACATTCAGGCCCTAACCATTAAGGAGAAGGAGCGGATTGCCGCTGAAGCCGGAGATCTCGAGCATCGGGCGGATGCGGCGCGCCGGGAACTGATGGATCGCCTGGGGCAGACGTTTGTGACGCCATTCGATCGGGAGGATATCAACGAGTTGTCGCGCGCCATTGATGATATTGCCGACTATGCGGAAAACACCATCAAAGAACTGCGGCTCTATCAAGTAGAAACCGACCAATTTATTCGCGATATGGTACGCACCCTGCACGATGCTGTACAGGCTCTCGCGGAAGCCGTGGCCATGCTCACCCAAGATGGGCAGGGAGCTAACCACCACGCCCTGGTGGCAAAATCGTTGGAAAACAAGATGGAGGGATTGTATCGAAAAGCCATCGCTCATTTTTCGGCTGACACTCCGGTGCATTATCTGATTAAGATGCGCGAAGTGTATCGCCATCTATCCAACGCTGCCGATCGAGTTGATTTGGCCGCCAACGTGATTAACTCCATTGTTGTGAAGCAAAACTTATAGCGAACACTCCCCGAAGAAGGTCTCAAGCCCGTTTGGGCCGTCGGAAACATCCAGAACCGACGCTTTCTTTCGCCATAACCTCGCGTCGACAATTGAGTACACGTCACCTGACGCCCTCAAAGGAAATCGACGGTATGATCCCGAAACGTTATGGCGAGGTGATAGCCATGTCCTTGAATCGTGTGCTCTATTTTGTTAGGCGACCCGAATCCGAGGTCACTCCCGCGTGTTTTGAGCTGCGCCACGAACCCTTTCCGGAACCTAAGTCCGGACACGTCCTAGTTCAGAGCGTGTATGCCTCGGTTGATCCCTATATGCGAGGGCGCATGTCGGAAGGGAAATCATACGCGGACCCATTTCCTCTCAACACCCCCATGCAGGGCGGCATGGTCGGGCGGGTGCTAGATCGTGGAGGGACTGATGTGGCGGAAGGGGATTGGGTGTCTGGCGTGTGGGATTGGGCGGATCGCGTTCTGGTTCCGCGACAGGCGCTTCGCCGGCTCGATTCCAACATTCCGCCCACGACGGCCCTGCACGTGTTGGGGATGACTGGTCTTACTGCCTATATTGGGCTCACGAAATTTGGTCGCCCGGCGGCTGGGGAGACGCTGGTGGTGTCGGCAGCGGCTGGCGCTGTCGGGAGTCTCGTAGGGAAGATTGGACGAATATTCGGGCTTACGGTCGTAGGCATTGCCGGACGGGCAGACAAATGCCAATGGCTTACTGATACAGTCGGGTTGAATGCGGCTTTAAATTATCGCGATCCAGACTTTGCTTCCCGCCTATCCAGCGCCCTATCCCGGGGCGTAGATGTCTATTTTGACAATGTGGGGGGCCCGGTGACTGACCAGGTGATGGCGCACCTGAATCCCCATGCGCGCGTCGTCATCTGTGGACAAATCGCCTCGTATAACGGCGACCCCAAGGGATTGCCGACGCGGCCACTCTTTTCCGATTTGCTGGTATCTCGGGCTGAGGCTCATGGGTTCATCATTGGCGAGCATCAAGCGGACTTCAAGCCGGCACTGGAGCAATTAGCAGGTTGGTATCGAGACGGGCGGCTGGTGGTGGAAGAGACCATCGCTGAAGGTTTCGACCAATTGATGCCTCAACTGATCGGGTTATTTCATGGCCAAAACCGCGGGAAGGCGATCGTCAAGATTTCCTAAGGGGGGCGCCTCGGGGGCGAGATCGAACGCGGGTCGTCTATCTACTACAAACGGGGATCATCGGTGGCTTTGGCGGAAGGAGGGTTTCTATGAGTCGCGGAGTTGAGCGGGTGCGGACCATCCTAGATGAGCACGGCTTGGGCCATCGGGTCGTACGGTTGGAAGCACGTACCCATACGGCTCGCGAGGCGGCCGAGGCTTTAGGCGTGGAGGTGGCTCAGATCGCCAAGTCGATTGTCTTTCAGGCGTCGTCCAGTGGACGACCGGTGGTGGTCATCACCCGAGGAGATCGGCGCGTGGACGAGAAGTCTCTAGAGGTGTGGTTGGAGGAACCACTTCAGCGGGCCACGCCCACCGACTCGGCGGTGCTCACCCACGTGTTGCCTTCTTCCAACTGGTCGCGGCCTACTAATTTTGGCAGGTAGGCATGGCGTGCCACGCGTGCGACCAGGCTGCTCAAGGCTGCCAAAGCGGTGACCAGGGCAATGACAACAAGCGTCAGGTGATGGACGAGAAAGAAGACTGGGATGGCCATCAAGATGATAGCTCGGGTTACGTTAGATCCGACCAAGAGAGGCTTGGCCGGATGGCGGTCCACCAGTTGTCCGACCAGGGTACCCGCCATCAGTGCAGGCAACGTATAAAGTGCCAAAGCGGGCGCCCCAGCGCCCGCCACGGTAATGGCGACAATTGGGAGACCTTCACGCGTAATCCGCGCACCCACCTCGGAACTTAACTGGCTCCACAAGTAGCGCGGGACGCCGGGTCTCCGCCATAGGGAGGATTTTGGTGGCGTGAACGGCGATGTGCTCATACCGTCCTATGATAGCAGACACTTCGCGCTTACGACGAGCCACTCTGAATCTCGCCCAGCGCCTTTCGAAAGAGATCATAAGGCTGGGCGCCAGTAACGCGATAGCGCCGGTCGATAATAAAGGTCGGTGTACTATCGACCCCGAAGGCTTTCCCTAGTTTTTGCGCCTCTTGAAGCGCGACTTGGCCGAACCCCGCCTCGATGGCGTTCATCAGCGGGTCTCCGGCGAGCCCCACCTCCTGGGCGATATGAAGAAGTACGGTCCACTGGCCGATGCCCAGCCCTTCCGTAAAATATGCCCGAAATAAGGCATCGTGGAAGGGCTTAAAGATCCCCTGGCTTCTCGCGTACTCCGCCGCTTGCAGAGCCCGGTGAGAGTTGGAAAGACGCTCCGGGAAGCGAAAGGTAATCTCGTACTGGGCACCTTGTGACTGAAGGTACTGGTGCATTTGTTCTTGATTTGGAAACTTGGGCAAAAGCTGGCCCTCAAGAGGAGTGTCGGGATGAATTTCATACCCATACCACTGAACGTCAAACGAAAATTCGGTTTTGAGCCTGTCGACAATCCCGTTGCCGATATAGCAAAACGGTCAGATGTAATCCGAAAAAATTTCGTGCGCATCACGCCACCTCCCTATTTCTTATCTCCCCTAAGGGGCGATTCCATCGAGAGAAACGGGGAAGGAACCTCGACAATTCTGGCGATCTTTCGACATCAGCAAAGAAGGGTCGCGTTATGACGCGGGCGCTGGTATTATGTTACTTCACGCGGGGACTAATCGGAGATGGATTGTGGAGGATAGGTTAAGGCTTCGCTTGGCGGATTAGGTCTCCATAAAAATTGTGGCAGCCTAAGTCGTTTAGGTGCGCGCGTTCCCCGCCAGGAACATGCTGTGAAAATGAAGATACGCTTAAGTTTTTCTTCTGATGGGGAACCATCGACACGATAGATGGTACGATAGTAGTGGTGTTCTGCGCTTATTATTATATTTTCACTGCGGAGGTTAAAGTGGGTGTAGTTAGTCCGATTTTTGTTACCGGGATGCCGCGCTCAGGTACCACGCTGTTGGCATCCATTTTAAACGCCCACAGTCAGGTGGCGGCCAGTCCGGAGACGGATTACTTTACTTTGGTGTGGAAGCCGTTAGCGCGATCGGGTGGCTTTGGCGATTGGAAGAAGGTCGAGGGGGTGCTTAGGAGCTTTTTTTCGGTTCCGGATATGAAACTCTTGGACCTCCCGTTTGATCAGTTGCTTGGTGGCTATCATGACCATTGGAACGCGGGAACTCTTGATCACCGGGTCATTTTAACCGAGCTGTTGTCGTTATACGCGGAGCGGCACGGAAAAAAAATCTGGGCGGAAAAAACCCCCGATCATTTCATGTATGTGCCGATTATCAAGGGCCTTTTCCCTGATGCCCGAATTGTAGCCATTATTCGAGATCCGAGAGATGTCCATACGTCATTGGCCAAGCTTCCCTGGAATCGAGGGAACGCGCTCAATCACGCCTTGCAATGGCGGGGATATCAAAGTCTTGCCCGTCATTTCCGGGAGCGGTATGACGGTTCATTTATTGAGGTGCGGTTCGAGGATTTAATTTCTGACCCGACGAGCACCGTCAAAGCGCTGTGTGCTCGGTTAGAGCTGGAGTTCGAGCCAACCATGATTGAACGCCATGGCGAGAAACTGATTTTCGATCCAAAGGCTGAGCCATGGAAACGTGAAGTGTCCCAGTCGATTAATCCCAATAACCAGGGAAAATGGAAAAGGACGCTGAGCCCATCTGAGGTTGCTCTTTTTACGCGCGTGTGCGGGAAATATCTCAAGGCTTGGGGTTACGAAGTTCCGGCACCGGAAGGGGCTCCCGGACCGATGGTTCGGGATTTGGAGTGGCGTTCGGTTGTCTGGTGGGTGCGAACCAATTGGCGTGTGAAACATGGGCGAGACCCGTGGCTAGGGAGACCCATGGGATGGACGGCGGGAGAGTAAACGACTATCAATTTCAATGGGACCCCAACACGCGGGGACCGGCCCGCTCATCTGCGGCGTGTGTGGGGTCGCCATTTTCCACGAATTGGGTCTAGGTAATCTGGACACTGACTCCGTTTTTCATCACCAGCGCCATGGGCTCCGTGAGCGACCGAATATCATGAATCGGGTTCGATTTTGAGATCACTACATCCGCACGCTTTCCCACCGTCAGCGTTCCTACTTGTTCTTCCCATCCAAGACAGGCGGCGGCGCTCTGGGTGCTGGCGACGATGGCTTCCATGGGACTCATTCCGATGACGGTTAGCCAATACAGTTCTTCCAGGTTGGTTCCGTGCGGGCCTACACCACTGTCGGTGCCCATCGCAATTTTCACTCCCGCCCGATAGGCACGAGCGATGCTTTCTTGGTGGGCTTCGATGACCCTTTTGCTCTTTTCCACGGCGTAGGAAGGGACTCTATGGCCGGATTCGGCGGCGCGGATGACGGACAGGGGGGCAACCAAGGTGGGAACCAGATAGGTGCCATGTTGGAGCATTAAATCTATCGCTTCCTCATCGAGGTAGATTCCATGCTCGATGGAGTGAAAGCCCGCCCGAACGGCATTTTTGATGCCTTGGGCAGCCTGGGCGTGCGCCATCGCCCGAATTCCCCCGTGCATTGCCGCTTCGTCAACCATGGTTTGGAGTTCCGCTAAGGTAAAATGCGCGTCCTCGGGGTTATCAGTCGGGCTGAGGACGCCACCCGATGTGGCAACCTTGATAATTTCTGCGCCAGCGCGAATGACTTCGCGCACTTTTTTTCGCACCTCGTCGATACCGTCACAAACCCCGCTGACCGCTAGGGGATTTTCGAGCGGACGGCCCAGATAGGGAGAATAGTCATCGCCGTGACCCCCGGTAATGGACAACATGGCGACGGCGATTTGAGTTCGTGGTCCGGCGATAAGGCCTTCGTTGATGGCCCGCTGAACCCCGCGATCCGCACCGCCGGCATCGCGTACCGACGTAACCCCGGCCCGAAGCGTGGCGGCCGCATAGCGGGCGGTGCGCAGAACGTGATAGGTGTAAGGGGTAGAATAGGGGTCCTGATCGTCGAACGATTGAAAGGTAAGATGCACGTGGCAATCGATGAAGCCAGGAAGGATGGCGCCCCCATTGGCGTCGATGCGTTTGAGAGAGGGTGAATCGGGGATCGGGACAGCGGATCGCGGGCCCACGGCGCGGATGGTGTCGTCTTCAATCAGCATGGCCGCATCGACGATCGGATCGGCGCCGGTTCCATCGATAAGCGCACCATTGTAGATGTAGGTAAAGGACATGTCGTATCTCCTTTTGCAAGATGATTCATGGTCTTCTCCTTCGACGGTCAAGAGTCCTTCTCTGGTCTTAAGGGAAATGGTATAGTCCAGAGGAAATTATTTCGGAAGAGGGACAACATGATCGCACGCTGGAGCCGTTTTGTAGTGCGCTACCGTTGGGTGGTGATCATTATCTGGGGGGTACTAGTCTTAGCTACGATTCCCCTGGCGACGCAAGTCACCAAGCATCTGACCACCAACGGATTTGACCGAAAAAATAGCCAAGTGGCCTGGGCAACCCAGGCGTTGAACCAGATTCATCCCCCGCCAAGTGCCAAGCCACTGTTGATTGAAGGGTTGAGCCAAGAAGAGGCCCGCTCAATCGGGTCGACCTACCCTCTCTCTCAGCAGGATTTTCACCGGCTTGGCGCAAAAGAGCAATTATTCCTCCCGCCCCCAACGCTGACGGCTTCTGAGGGAAGAGGTTATGAGACCCAGTTGGGCCATCGGGCGGGCGTCACCGTGACGGAAGTGGGTCAGCTAGCCGTTGGCCGGAAGGTCACTCACGACGTCTCCAAGACCATCACCCAAAGCGGACTGGTAGCGTTACCGGCGCTGGCCGTGCTCCTCTTAATGGTGTTTGGCTCGGTGGCGTCTATTACGCTTCCATTCATTATTGCCTTGGCCGGTTCGGAATTGGCGTTGGCTTCGATTGCGGTGATTTCCCGACACATGACGCTTTCTGTGTTTTTGACTGATATTGTCAGCTTTTTGGCGCTCGGGGTGGGGATCGACTATGCGCTTTTTATTAGTACTCGTTTTCGCCAAAACATTGATGAAGGCAAGAGCATTGTCGACGCGGTGGCAGACAGCATGTCCCATGCCGGTCGCTCAGTCCTCTATTCCGGCATCGCCGTAGGCCTGGCGGTGGCGACTCTCGTACTAGGAAACAATGCCTATTGGCGGGGATTGGCCATGGGTGGTGCGGTGGCGTTATTTGCGGTCCTATTAGCGACCCACAGTCTTTTGCCGGCCATTATGGGGGTCTTTGGGCGGCACTTAAATTGGGGCCGGATACGCCGTCCCGACTTTCATCTCTGGTCGTGGCTCTCCCGGTTTGTGGCCTTCAAACCTCTTTGGGCCTTACTGGTCGGATTGGTCATTTTGGTGCCGCTGGCAACGCTTGCTCCTTCGATTCAGATGGCCACCCCGGCTAACTTGGCCACCATGCTGCCGCGCTCCAGTCCGCTTCGAAAGGCGGTAGCCGAGCAACAACGGGTCCAAGGGGCGGGGAGCATTGCTCCTATCGCGGTGATGGTCCGCTTGCCCAGTACCACTCGAGAGTCAGGGTCGTGGGTGGCGATTGACCGGCTCACCCGACACTTGATGTCCCTCAGCGACGTGAAGGCGGTGTCCTCGGCCACCCGTTTAGGGGTGCCACCGCGCCAGCTCGCGCACGTTGTGGCTAATCCAAGTTTGGCGCCAAAGACGCTCGCTACCGCACTTCGAAGCTTCATTGCCCCTCAGAATCCTCATTTGGTGGCCGTGTATGTGACGGCGAAATCGGGGCCCAATGATTCGCGTACGAGTTCTCTGGTGGGGCGCATCGACGGTCATTTGGGGTCATGGCTTCCGGCTCGTTCCCGGGCCTATGCGGGTGGGCTTGTGCCGGTACTGCGCGACTTTAATACGCGAACGGCCGAGCGTTTGCCATGGATCGTGGGAGCCGCTCTAGTGGTGGCCCTGGTTGTCCTCACGGCGGCCACCGGTTCCCTCCTGCAGGCGCTTCTTGGGGTGGTGTTTGATGGGGTGGTGGCCCTGGCCACAGCGGGATTTTTGGTCCTGGTATCTCAGCATCAATGGTTCGGCTTTCAAAATCAGCCCCTGGATTCATCGATTACGCCCTTGATTTTTGTGTTGCTGTTTGGGCTCTCAATGGACTACGAGGTTATCTTGCTCCACCGCATTCAAGAAAGAGTGACGGGTGGGGTGTCCATGCGCGAGGGTATTCAACAGGGTGTGGCGACAACGGGGGCGATGATTACGGGTGCCGGTATGATTATGGTGGTGGTGTTCCTGGCGCTCCTCATTAGCCCGCTAGAGATTATGAAGACCCTCGGGATCGGGCTTTCTTTCGCTGTCTTGGCCGATACCTGGGTGGTGCGCTCGTTGCTTGTGCCGAGTGCCACCGCGCTCTTGAATCGCTATGGTTTTTGGCCCTGGCGGGGGCGCACCGTTGGCTAAATCATGATGTGATATATTTTGGACAGGGGTTCGAACATGGAAATTTCCTGAATGAACTCGATCGAAGAAGGTCGTGTGGAAGCCCGACGGCGGCGTCAGATCTTGATGTTAGATTTGGTGAAGAAACCCGGCTGAGGCGGCTGTGCGGCAATGGATACCGTGACGTACCCTGATCCTCGGGTCATTGAGGTTATACGAGAACAGTTTGTACCCGTTCGAATCAATACGGCGGAGCCGGACGAACCGGTCAAACACTTGATGCGGGAGCAACGGATGGCCTGGACGCCCCGAAACCGGGGCCGTCCGTGGTTTCGTCTCTCGGGACACGTCGTATAGATTGATGCCACAATACCGGTACATAGCACCACCGTGACAAAACCTGACGAATGGAGCGTCATGATGGAACCACACGAAAAGACAAGCGAGTGGGATAGCCTTTTGGTGCGCTATCAAATGGTGCGCCAAAAAACCGAAGAGTTGGTGGCTCCGCTGGTCATCGAGGATTACGGGGTTCAGACGATGGCGGACGTCAGTCCGCCGAAATGGCACTTGTCCCATACCACCTGGTTTTTTGAAACCTTCGTGCTGGCACCGACTGGCGTGCCTCAATTTCACCCGCACTACCGCTACCTATTTAACTCATATTATGAGACGGTAGGCCAGTTTTGGCCACGAAACCAGCGGGGATGGTTGTCCCGGCCTACGGTGGCGGAAGTTTTCGTGTACCGCCACGCCGTGGATGAACGTATCGAGAAGATGCTAAGAGGGCTCTCCAGTGAGGACTTCCGGGACATTCTACCCACCGTAGTTCTAGGACTGAATCATGAACAACAGCATCAGGAGCTTTTGCTGACCGATATTCTTTATAATTTTAGTGTGAATCCTTTGAAGCCCTTATATCGTGAGACACGGTTGGGTGACAAATCTCCTCCGCCTGAAGCCCAATGGATTTCCTTTGCTGGAGGACTTCAGCCAATCGGGTACGACGGCCGGGGCTTTTGTTTCGATAATGAAACCCCACGCCACCAGGAATGGCTTGACCCCTATCAACTGCAAGATCGGTTGGTCACCAACGAGGAATTTCTTGCGTTCATGACGGACGGTGGATACGAAAACCCGGCACTTTGGCTGTCGGCCGGGTGGCAGATGGTACAAGAATTCGGGTGGAAAGCGCCGCTCTATTGGTCCTTTGAGGACGGTGAGTGGTGTGAGTTTAGCTTAGGCGGAATGAGGCCGATATCGTGGAACGGGCCGGTCCAGCACGTGAGCTACTTCGAAGCCGATGCATATGCACGATGGGCCGGAGCGCGGCTCCCGCGGGAGTCGGAATGGGAAGTGGCAGCCGGTTCGGTGAGTGTGGACGAGGGGACGTTTCTCGACAGTAGGCGGCTTACGCCCAACGCCGTTAAAGGGGCGACCGACGGCAGACTGCGACAGATGTTTGGGGAGTTGTGGCAGTGGACGCAAAGTAGCTATTCTCCCTACCCCGGATACTATCCGACATCCGGGGCCTTGGGCGAGTATAACGGTAAGTTTATGTCCGGGCAACAGGTTTTAAGAGGGGGTTCATGCGTCACCCCCGCCGACCATATCCGGCCTACGTATCGAAATTTCTTTCCGCCTAACGCGCGCTGGCAGTTCTCTGGAATCCGTTTAGCGAGGGATGCACATGATTGACCCTCAGCAGGCGATGAGCCTTTGTCGAGAGGTTCTTGAAGATCTACAGGAGCGGCCTCCCCGGTTGAATCCCAAATGGTTCTATGACGATCGGGGATCAACGCTATTCGATGCCATCACGCGCCAGCCCGAATATTACCCGACGCGGACGGAAGAGGCGATGATATCCCAGCAAGGTGAAGATATCGGACGGGGGGTGGGGCCGGGGGCCCAACTGGTAGAG
>DAHWKG010000081.1:0-14641 GCA_027343765.1 Sulfobacillus sp. | reverse complement strand
CATGGAGCCCCTCCTTAAATTAGAATAGCCGTCGCCGATCTGATTTAGTCTATGCGGTATACGGGGGGGATAAACATCGAGCGGCAACATGGTGAGTCGCAGACGGCGTTTGCTGGCCGGGTCCTGAAAGTGCGCGTCGATCCTGTTTGGGCCAAGTCCGGCCCTACTACCCGCGAGGTGGTGGAGCGCCCCGCTGCGGCGGCGATTATTGCCGAGACGCCTGACAAACGGTTGGTGGTGGTGCGCCAATATCGTTGGGCGGTCGCTGATTGGCTTTTCGAACTGCCTGCAGGGCTCGTGGAAGCGGGAGAAGAACCCTTGGCTGCGGCGAAACGTGAGCTGGCCGAGGAGACCGGATGGCGTGCAAAACACTGGCAGGCGGTGTACCGTTTCTTTCCGAGTCCCGGCTACAGCACGGAGGAAATCCATCTGTTTTTTGCGTCAGGACTTGTTCCGGGGGACCCCCACGGCGACCCCGACGAAGAGCTAGAGGTGTCCCTGTGGACGGCCGCGCGGGCAGACGAAGCGCGACTGAGGGGCGAAATTACCAACGGCATCATGCTGATCGGAGTGGGGTGGTGGCTGATTCATCAAGCACGGGTCTAGTCCGGCACGGTAGGGCATATCCTCCGGTGAGGAGGTGGGTCCGTGATTACCGCGCCTGGAAACCGCATTCAGCAACACTTCGGACGCTACACCCCACAGCTTTATGTGGCGCTTGCAACCTTATTGGTGGGGGTGCTTTTTGGCGTTCTGGCTATTAGCACCCTATCGCTAGCCGACAAACTGTCGCTCTTGAGTTATATTCGGCGGTTTCTGAGCATCGAGGTGGTAGCACCAACCTATCATCATGTTTTTCAACGGGCCTTAGCGGACAATCTCAAAGTGGTGGGCCTCCTCTATCTTTTGGGAGTGTCGGTCGCGGGGATGCCCCTGGTGTTAATCTTGGTCTTTTTTCGGGGCTTTGTCTTAGGGTTTGCTTCGGCCTTTTTAGTGGGCACCATGCATTGGCAAGGGGTGGGCGTTGGAATCGCTACCATTGGCCTGGCCAATCTCTTTATGGTGCCCGCCTTAGTCATTGCGGCGGCCGTGGCGCTCGGCTTTTCGTGGGACCTGATATCGCCCAGCCGACGCCAGGATGGGGCAGGTCTTGCGCGAGGGTTTGCGTTTTTCACTGGTTTGGTGGTGGTGATGGCGGCTGTCACGTTGGTTGGCACGGCCATAGAAGCGTATGTCGCGCCATTTTTATTGCATTTCTTCGGCAACTGGGGGATCTAGTCTTCAAAATCCCTAAGGCCTCATGAGTATACGCGCCATGACAACAGGGGCTCAGTTGTGTGGAGCTGGATACCGAAAAATTGGTGTTTCGCGGGAGAAGACTGAGACCTACAATCTTCTTAGACGAGTTCCGAGTGCGGTTTTTTTGGACCAAGGTTCGCTGAAAGTGCCTTAGCGCAAGGAGTGCGGTGGATGCTGGATAAGACCTTGCCATATTTCCATGTCATCATGAAACGCCCCCGGGGCGCGCCCGTTTTTGAGCATGCATTGGGAGGCGATTTTATCTGGGATGAGTTTGAGCCCGGAGATGAGAGCGCCTGGGCGGACATTGAGACCGCGGTCGGCGAATTTCCGTCAGTGGATGAGGCCCGGAACTACTTTGAGCGTACCTACGCTTTCCATGGGACTGAGTTAAGCCGGCGCTGTGTGTTTGTTCGCGCACCTGCGGGTGAGAAGGTGGGCACGGTGACGACTTGGTGGAACCAGACGGGTGATCGTTCGGACCCGTCAATCCATTGGTTGGCGGTCCGTCCCGAATACCAAGGGCGCGGGTTAGGGTCAGCGTTGGTTTCATGGGCCATTGGCCGCTTATTAACCCTTGAGGGCGAGCGAGACATCTGGATCCATACCCAAACATGGAGTCACGAGGCCATCCGTATTTACCTCAAGGCCGGATTTACGTTTGTTCGGGACGAGTCTTTCGGAGGATATCCCAACGACTACCCTGAAGCCATGGTGGTATTACACCGCGTGCGAGGACAATAGCTTTTGCGAATTGTCTCCGAAGCCCTCTTTTGCTAAGGTAGCAACGAGGTGAATCGAATGGCTGGTGGACGAAGCGTGGTGACGGGAGGTCTCGGGTACATAGGACAGGCTATCGCGGCGGAGTTGCAGCGCCGCGGCGAAGACCCGATAATTGTTGACCGGCGCCCGATCCCTCCACAACTTGAGGATGTCCGGGTGATTCATGGCGATATCCGGGATGCTCACGTCTGGGATCAAGTCGATACGCCACGGGCCATTTTTCATTGTGCGGGATTAATTCAGGTGGGCGAGTCGGTCGAGAAGCCCGCCCGCTATTTTGACGACAATGTCTCGGCGGGACTTTCCATGCTGTCGCATGTACTGGAGCGTTTTGGCCCCATTCCGGTAATTTTTTCCTCGTCGGCCGCCGTCTACGGCGTGCCGGAGCAAACGCCAATCGATGAGGGCGCCGCCCTTCGTCCGTTAAGCCCGTATGGGGTGACGAAGCGTCAATTTGAGGAGATCTTGGCCGCTTTCGAGGGGGCCTACGGGATTCCGTCTGTGGCACTCCGGTACTTTAACGCCGCCGGTACCGATGGGCGGATTCGAGAGAATCACGATCCCGAGACGCATCTATTGCCGCGGGTTGCCCGGGCCTTAGTCGCGGGCGAGGCTCCCGTCATTTATGGTTCCGACTATCCGACCCCGGATGGCACAGCCATTCGGGACTATATCCATATTCAGGACCTGGTTGAGGCCCATGTGGCGGCGCGCCAGTACTTGGAGGACGGAGGGGAATCCACGGCCCTCAATTTGGGATCGGGTCGTGGGATGTCGGTCTTGGAGATGGTCGAGGCGTTTCGGGCTTGGTTGCCCGATATGCCCGCCCCGAGAAAGGTGGCTCGCCGGCCGGGCGATCCTCCCGTGCTGGTCGCGGCCATCGATCGTGCCAAGAACGTGTTGCACTGGTCGCCTACGCGGTCGGATCCAGGACGGTTGGTCGGCGAGGCTTTTCGCCTGGCGGTCTCCCAATGAGGGACATGGTGGCACTGGGCGCACTCATGGCGTTTCTGGGGGTGGCCCTAGGGGCATTTGGCGCCCATGGTCTCTCGCGACGGGTGGACAGTGAATCAATGAAAACCTTTAACACCGGCGTACAATACCACTTGGTGCACGCTCTGGCGATGGTTTTGGCCGGAAGCTTGGTGGTCCCTGGGGCGGCGCTCGCCGGATGGTTTTTCCTCGCGGGCATTGTGCTTTTTTCCGGAAGCCTCTACGGCTTGACGGTTAAACGTTTGCCACGGGCTTTAGGGATAGTGACGCCGCTCGGAGGACTAGGGTTTTTGATAGGATGGGCCTGGGTTTTCGTCCAGGCCCTACGCTAACAAACAAGGGGATGAAGAAAGGTGACTACCGAGGAAGTCCGCGCATTGCTGGGTCTGCCAGACTTGTTGGACGTGTCGTCGTTGTTGGTGATTGAGCCACATCCCGATGATAATGAGGTGGGGGCTGGCGCCACCATCAAGAAGTTAACTGAAAAAGGCTGCCACGTGGTGTACTTTAGTGCCACCGATGGACGCGCCGGGTCAGAGGATGCCGCTATGAAGGCGGAAGAGATGGTGCGCATTCGGATGGGAGAACGGCAGCGGGCATCAGCGCTGCTCGGGGTGGAGGCTAGCTACAACATGGGATTCGAAGATGGGGGCGCCTGGAGCGATCGGGATCTGATGCTGGCATTGGTGCCGGTTTTGCGCCAATTTCGGCCCCAGATGGTCATGACCGTCGATCCGTGGACACCCTACGAAAGCCACCCGGACCACATTAAGACAGGCAAAGCCGTGGCGGCGGCTCTCATCTATGCGAAGAACGGTGTGGTTTTGAAAGGGCAGGGGGATCCCTACGAGGTTCCGCAAGTGGCTTTCTATGGCTCCGCCTGGCCGAATGTCTTTGTCGACGTCACGGAAACCTGGGATGCCAAATTGGAAGCACTAAAGGCGCATGCCTCCCAGTTCGATACACCGCTTTGGCCCATGCTGTCTAGCTACTTTACCGGGGAGGCGGAGCGGTTGTATCAGGAACATATTGGGAGTCAGCCCCATGGACGAGCGGAAGCATTCAAAGTTTTAGCTTCCATGCAAATGCACTTCTTCCCCCAAGCTATGACCAGTTAGCATTTACGGAGACTGGAAATCGTGATACGATAACTGCGATTTGATAATTGATTGATCAGTATGGCGCTAGGGGTGCCCTTGAGGCTGAGAAACGATGACTCGTTAACCCTTAGAACTCGACCTGGACAATGCCAGCGGGAGAAAGTGCCGAAACCGACACCCCATCTCTTTTGCAGCCGGCCAGGAGAGGGGTTTTTTCTATGAAGGAGGCCGGTCATTATTATGCAGTGGAAGACTCGCGATATTGTACTTACGGCCGTGTTCGCGGCGATGTGCGGAGCGATTTATCTGGGTTGGGACTTCTTATTCAAAGTGGTCCCGATTGCCAATCCCGTGGCTTCAGCGGGATTCAATGGGCTATGGTGGATTGCCGGGGGGATTGTTCCCTTTATTATTCGCCGACCCGGCGCCGCTTTGTTGGCCGAGGCCATTGGCGGATTCATGGAGTTTGCGTTGGGCAGTCCCTATGGTATTCAAGCCTTTACGATCGGTATAGCTCAGGGATTGGGCATTGAACTTGGATTTATGCTGGGCGGCTACCGTCGCTGGAATCTTAGTTGGCTTTTGTTGGCCACGGCACTGGGTGGCATCGGCAATTATGTGTACTCCTACTTCTATTATGGCGTCAATGCCTATAGCCCCGCCGTGCAGGTGGGTTACCTGGTGGTGACAATGATTAGTGGTGCCGTGCTGGCGGGATTGTTGTCCTACCTGATTGGCCGTGGGCTTAAGCGAACCGGGGTATTGCAGAATTTTCCCATTAGCCGCGATGCGGACCGACAGGCTTCCTAATGCTGGCGACGCCGGAGACGCAAACGCGCCGGTTAGAGATGCCATTGCTGGCCTTTGATCAGGTATCCGTGGCCTTTGGCGACCGACTGGTGTTGCATGACATCAATACCAGTATTCGTCGCGGTCAGGCAATTTTGGTGGTGGGCCCCAGTGGCTCGGGCAAGTCCACTTGGGCCATGCTGGCCGCGGGACTCATACCCGAGCCGGTGGAGGCCAAGGTGCAAGGCACCATTTGGCGCCATCCAGATTTGGAGAGGCCAGGGGCGATCGGCTATGTATTCCAGGATCCTGAATCCCAGTTTTGTCAGATCCGGGTGGGGGAAGAAGTGGCCTTTGGGCTGGAAAATCGGCGCATGGATCCTGACCGCATGGCGGAAAAAATTCAAAATGCCTTGCATGAGGTGGGTTTAGCGTCGGCCGTCGACCGCGAGCACCACACGCTGTCTGGCGGGAACAAGCAGAAACTCGCCCTGGCGGCGGCGTTGGCTCTCGATCCGGAAATGCTGATTTTGGACGAGCCCACGGCCAACTTGGACGGCGCCGCGACTGCGGCGATCTTCGATCAAATTGAAGGTTTGATCCAAAAGGGCCGTACGGTGGTGGTGATTGAGCACAAGTTTCAAGACCTGGTTCACCGTATTCCGTGGGTGTTGCTGCTCAATCGGGATGGCAGCATCCATCGCATGGGCCCGACCCAGCAAACCTTGGCAGAAGAACAAGACTGGTTATCTCGTGAAGGATTGGTGGACGAGGCACCCGCCCAGAGAAGGCGGGCTGCCGTTCCGTCCTCGAACAATTCGCTGGTGGTCACGCTGAGGGGCGTTTCTGCCCAATATCACCGTTGGGCGCCGGTGGCCCTGGACGGTGTGACGCTTGCTGTGCGTCCTGGGGAATTGGTAGCGCTGGTGGGCCCCAATGGTGCGGGCAAGTCCACGCTCCTGAAGGCCATGGCGGGACTTCTCAAAGTCAGAACCGGAGATATTCAGCGGCCAACGGCCGAAGAGGCAGGATTTGGCTTTCAGAACCCAGAGCACCAGTTCATTTTTGAGCGGGTGGCCGATGAGTTGGCCAACCACTACATTGGGGGTGCGATCCCCGAAGAGGTGGCTCGGCTACTTCAGGAGTTTGAGTTGGCCGGCCACGAGTGGGACAGTCCCTATAGTCTTAGTCAAGGCCAGAAGCGTCGGTTGTCGGTCGCGGTGATGGTCCATAGGGAGCGTCGTCTCTATTGCCTCGACGAACCTACATTTGGTCAAGATGCGCGGACGCGCCGAATTATCATGGAACGCCTACAGAATCGGAGAGAAGCCGGGGCGGCAGTGGTCATCTCCAGCCATGATCTGGATTTGGTGCGGCAGTACGCGACCCGGGTGATCGCGCTTGAAGGCGGACGGGTGATTTTTGATGGAACACCGGAGACGCTCTTCAAGGAGCCGTCCATTATGTGTCGTGCCAGGCTTGTGGCCGGCGATTTCTCAGGAGAGGATAATCGGGATCCGGGGCATCCGCCAGTATTTTCGAGCTGGACTCCGCGCAGCCGTCAGAGCCTATTAGGGCGACTCAACCCGGCTTGGAAGCTACTGACGGTGTTTGTGGCCGTCGGCTTGAGTGCCGCTGCGAACCGTCTAGGGACGACAATTCCGTTGGCCGCCCTGCCTATTCTGTTACTCGTGGGATTTTCCGGGGTGGGGATTCGGGCCACGCTTCGACGGGTCCTGCCGTTTGCTGTGTTTTTTGCCGTCTATGTATGGATGATGACCGCCTATGCGGCGGTGGGGCCTCACACGCCTGTGGTTCATGTTCTGTGGTATCGCTTATCCTACCCTGGATTTATGAAGGGTCTCGTATTGGGTACGCGGATGCTGGCCGCCGTCTCGTTTGGTATTTTGTTTGTCTCCACGGTGGATTTAGTGGATCTCGTGAAAAGCCTCTCCCGGCAATTCCGGGTGCCACCCAAGTTTAGCTATGGCACGTTAGCAGGATTAAGCTTCTTTCCCCGGTTTCGCGACGAGTGGAATAAACTGGTGCTAGCACGTCGTGTTCGAGGTAAGGAGACCCGTCGGTCCTGGACGCGCATCGTGACCTACGCGCTCCCGATCTTAAGTGATGCGGTACGCCTCTCGGAGCGCGTGGCCATCGCCATGGAAGCGCGTGGCTTTCGCGGTCCCACCACGGCATCGGCGAACGCCCGCACCTACTATCGAGCGTCGCCCTCCGGATGGCGGGACATTGTCTTTTTCGTAGCGGTGGTAGGGCTCACCGTGGTGGCCCTCTGGCACTGAGGGCTTCAGCGAGGAATGTTTTTCAGATTGGTGCTGTGGGGAAGATGTCCCCGTTTGCTCGGGTCTAAGTAACTCCGGATATGATTAATGGCAATCCCGATTTCCCCGAAACCGGTAGCGATGAGTTTCACCTTGCCAGGATACTGGGCCACATCGCCGGCCGCATAAACGCCGGGCCGGTTGGTCAGCATGGATGAGGGATCGACTCGGATGGTGTTGCCGTCCAACTCCAATTCCCAGGTTTTGACGGGGCCCAACGAGGGGAGAAAGCCCAGACCTCCGACAACGTCGTCCATCGGCCATTGTTCGATTGCGCCGCTCACGCTCTCTTTGACGGTCACCGTTTCCAACCCTTCGGCCCCGTCAACGGCGAGAAGCTCGTACGGGGTTTTTACGCTGATCACGGGAGATTCATGCACCAGACGGATGCTCTCTTCCTGGCCGCGGAACTGGGTGCGGCGATGGATTAAGGTGACGTGCTGAGCGCGCGGGGCAATAGCCAAAGTCCAGTCCAGGGCCGTATCTCCGCCGCCCACAATGAGCACCCGGCGACCACGGAAGTGGTCCAGAGGTGGCATTAAATAATAGACCCCGCAGTTCTCAAAACGTTGAGCGCCCTCCGCCGGCAGTTTTCGGGGAACAAAGGCTCCGATGCCCACGGTGACCAAAAGGGCACGAGCGATGACGGTGTCATCTTGGGTGGTGACCCGGTATCGGACGGACTGGTCCGCGTCATGCTCGGCGGCAATCGATTCGACCGATTGCCCCACCAAAAAACGAGGCGCGAAGTGGTCGGCTTGCTCGATGAGCCTAGAGGCTAAGTCCTTCCCGGTGATGCCGTAAAAGCCGGCGACATCATAAATCGGTTTTTCGGGATAGAGAGCATAAAGTTGGCCCCCCAACTCCGGAAGACTTTCAATCACGGTGCAACTCATCCCATGGAGCCGTGCCATAGTGGCTCCAAAGAGACCCACCGGCCCTCCCCCGATCACTACCAAATCCGTCGCTTCCACCCCATGACCTCCATTCATCTTTCATGATAGCAAAAGTTCCGGGCTTCACAAACACCTTATCAAACCCAAAATACTGGAATAATAATGAACAGATTGAATAGTACATCGTATCGGATATAAAATTGAAGGGGGCTCCAATTCTGGGGGAGGACATGTCGAAGACAGATAAGGTCTACCGTACCCTTTACGAGCGGGTCGTCGGGGGCCAGCTTAGCCCCGGGTTTCGATTGGTGATTGACGCACTCGCGCGGGACCTGGGCGTGAGCACCATGCCGGTGCGCGAAGCGGTGCGACGACTCGAGGCGGAAGGATTAGTCCGCTATCACCCCAATGTGGGGGCGGAGGTGGCGGGCGTCGACGCGCATCACTTCATGGAAATGCACGAAGTGCTCGCACACCTCGAGGGACTCACGTGCCGCCAGGTCCAAGCCAAGTTTGATGCGGGACACGGGGATATCTTGACGGCTCTCGCCCGCGGCATGCAGATGGCGTTTGAGGATCGGCGTTTGGAGCGCTATGTCGCGCTGGAAGGCCAGTGCCATCGGTTTCTTCATGACTTGGCGGAAAACCACTTTCCGGGCGATCTCACCAATCGGTTGTGGAACCGAGTGGCACCACGCTACCTCAGCATCTATGTTCACGTGCCCGACAGCGCGAGTCACCCTTCAAGATCACTACCAGCTTTTGCAATTCCTAAAGGAGGGGGCTCCGCCGGCGTTGATTGCCCATTTGATGGAGCAACATATGCGAGCGTTACTCAAGGCCTTTCATAAGAGTACTCCCCAGGACGATTCAATATGGTCGCTCCCCCTGATCGAAAGGGGCGAGTAGCGTCTGTCTTGGGGAGGTTGATTAGCGGAACGGGGCGGATAATTCCGCTGCGACACGGGATTCAAGAGAGGTATCAAAACCGCTTAGGCGCGGGGGTTCATGAAGGCTTTGTCAGTAAGAGCATGGGATTCCCCGGCCGGTGGGTGCAAGGAGGCATCGGCAAATGACCACTAATCGGTTAAGAGGGTCGATTGTCCCAATGGTGACCCCTTTTACCGACGACAACCGCGTAGACCATGAAAGTCTCAGACGGCTCATCGAGTGGCAGATAAGGGAGGGGAGTCATGGGATTTCGGTCACCGGGACCACTGGGGAGCCGAGTTCGCTCACCTTAGAGGAGCGGTCTGCGGTTATGGAGACTGCGATTCACACGGTACGGGGCCAAGTTCCGGTGGTTCCCGCGACCGGCAGCATTAACCTGGAGGAGACTCTTTACCTGACGCATCGGGCGGAAGAGCTCGGGGCGGACGCGGTCTTGGTGATTGTCCCCTATTATAATCGCCCGAGCCAGGAGGGCCTTTACCAATATTTCACCACCGTTGCCCGGTCCGTGAACGTGCCGGTGATTGTCTATAACATACCCGGTCGCACGGCTACCAACATGGAGCCAGAAACCCTGAAGCGCATCCGTCAAACGGCAGAAAACGTGGTGGGGGTCAAGGAGTCCAATCGCGACTTTGAGCAGGTGACACGGGTCTTGTCCTTGTTGGGGCGGGACTTTCTTGTGTATTCGGGCATCGAGTCGTTGTGCTTTCCCATGCTGGCCGTAGGCGGTGCTGGCCACATCAGCGCGACGGCCAACCTGCTACCCAAGAAAGTTGCCGACCTGTACAACTTGGGGGCAGAAGGTCGATGGGTGGAAGCCCGCGACATCCATTATGAGCTTTTTCCTTTGAACGATGTGCTCTTTATTGAAACCAACCCGGGGCCGCTCAAGGCAGCCATGGGAATGATGGGCCTCATCCGGCCGCATCTTCGCCTGCCCTTGAGCGACGTCTCGGATGAGCATCGCATGAGCATCAGCGCGGTCCTAACACAGTACCGGTTGTTGCCGGAGGGGAGGGTAAATTAGTGCGTTACGTCCGGTTTTTCTCAGATGGTCAGGAATGGGAAGGTCAGTGGGTTGACGATCAAATTGTCACCGAGAGCGGACCGACCTTTGCGATCGAGCATATCACCTGGCTTCCACCGGTCCGCCCCTCCAAGATTATTGGCCTCGCCCTCAATTATCGCGACCACGCCGAGGAATTAGGATTGGAAGAGCCACCGGAACCGGCCCTCTTCTTTAAGCCGCCCTCATCCCTGGTGGGGCATCGCCAGGCGATTTACTATCCCCAAGGCGCTACTCACTGCCATTACGAGACAGAACTTGCGGTGGTGATGGGACAGCGGTGCCGGGGGGTGAAGCCCGAGCGGGCGCTGGAATATGTTCGTGGCTACACCATCGCCAACGACTTTACCTGCCGGGACTTTATCCGCAACATGTTTCGGCCGCCGGTCCGTGCCAAAGGGTTCGATTCCTTTTGTCCTCTGGGGCCGGCCTTGGTCAGCCGGGAAATGATTGACGACCCAGACACGCTGACCATTGAGACGCGCGTCAACGGTGAGGTGCGGCAGTCGGGCAGCACCGCCTGGCTCATCATGTCAATTCCCGATATTATCGCCTACTTAGCCTCCTTTATGACCTTGGAGCCGGGCGACGTGATTCTCACCGGCACACCCAAAGGGATCTCGCCGGTATATCCGGGTGACCGCATTTGCTCGGAAGTATCGGGACTAGGGATTCTGGAAAATCCGGTGGTGGCTGAGACGGAAAGGGTGGGAACGCGATGAGTCGTACCGAGGCGAAATGGTGGCTACCCGATCAGGGGTGGCATTTCATCGGAGGAAAATTTCCTCCGGCGGCGCGGCAAGAGACGTTTGTCGATTGGGATCCGCATGCCAATCAACCATAACTGGCTATGGCCCGCGGACGGGCGGTCGATGTCGATCGGGCCATGACCGTTGTCGGCGACGCATATCGGCGTTATTGGCGCCCGGGAACGGCTTTTCGGGCGCTTGGCGGATGTGAGGGAGGAGCACCAAGAAGAACTGGCGCTTTTGGAAACCCTTGACACCGGCATTCCGATTCGCCAACCCGAGACAAATTCCCCGAGCGGCGGAAAGTTTCCGGTTTTTCGCGGAAATGGCCACGCATATTTGAAGACAATGGCCTTCGGGGTAATTCCCCGAGCGCTCCCACCACCAACCGCAGCAACGTTGCTGACGGGGGTTCGGCTGGGAATGCGCGTGCGCGAAGAGGAGATTTTTGGTCCGGGGCTAGCCGTTACCCCCTTTGACACCGAAGATGAGGGCCTCAGCATCCCTAATGGGGTCCGATACGGACTAGGTTTGGACGCGTGACCAGGCACGCGCTCACCCGGTGGCGGATCAGGTGGAATCCGACATGGTGTGGATTAATGGGCAAAACGTGTGGGATTTGCGCACCCCCTTCAGGGGAAAAAAGGGAGTGGCATTGGCCATGAAGGCGGCCGCTTTCGCTTCGATTTTAATACGGAGTGAAGAAGATGCCTATGCCATTACCAAGGTGGGGAGAGGCCCCCAAATAACTCCAAGAATCGAGGGAGATGACGATGGGTATTCGTACGGGAGAACAGTATCTTCGTGATTTGGACGCGAGTCCACGCGATCTGTGGATTGATGGGGAGCAGGTGGTGGGTCGGATAACCGAACATCCAGACTTTCGCAATGTCACGCGGTCGGTGGCGGCCCTCTACGACATGCAACATGTTCCCGAATTACAGGGAATGCTGACCTATCGCTCGCCCTCGACAGGCGACTTGGTGGGCTTGTCCTTTATGCAGCCGCACACCCGCGAGGATTTGACACGGCGTCGACAGATGATGATGCAGTGGGCGAGGTATTCTCATGGCATGATGGGACGGGCTCCGACTATTTAAATTCAGAGTTGATGGCCATTGCCAGTGCCAAAGAGTTCTTGGCGGATCGCGACTCGCGCTTCGGGGACAACATCCAACACTATTACGAGTACGTCAGGGAACATGATTTGTGCCTGACCCACACCTTGATCCTTCCGCAAGCCAATCGCAGCCAGTCGGCGGCGCGGCAGGCCGACCCGTTTCTAGCCGCCCGGGTGGTGGAAAGGCGGTCGGATGGTGTTGTCATCCGGGGCGCCCGGATGTTAGCCACATTGCCGGTGGCTGATGAGATTTTGGTGTTCCCTTCTACAGTCATTCGCAATACCGCAGAAGACCGGCCCTATGCCTTCGCCTTTGCCCTGCCCCTCTCCACGACTGGCGTCCGCCTTATTTGTCGCGAGTCGTTCGATGACGGACGATCGCACTTTGACCATCCGCTGGGTTCTCGCTTTGAGGAAATGGATGCAGTGGTGGTTTTTCATGATGTGCTGGTCCCTTGGGATCGCATTTTCATCTTGGAGGACGGGGAGGCGTGCAACGGACTCTATCAGGTGACGGACGCCACCGTGCATATGACCCATCAAGTGATTTGCAAAAACATTGCCAAGGCCGAATTTGTTCTTGGCGTGGCAGGACTCATTGTCGATACCATCGGAATCGAACTATTTCAACATGTGCAGGAGAAAATGGCCGAAATCATTACCGCCTTGGAGACCATGAAGGCGTTTGTGGTGGCCAGTGAAGCCGAGGCTAAACTGAATCGTTACGGGGTGATGACACCCGATTGGACGCCGCTTAATGTGGCCCGCAACACCTTCCCGAAAATGTACCCGCGCCTGGTGGAGATTATCCAGCAACTATCCGCGAGTGGGCTTGTGGCTATCCCCAGTGCCCGTGACTTTGAGAGCCCAATCAAGGAAGATGTGGAACGGTTCTTCCAGGCCCGCAACACCGACGCGAAGACTCGAACGCAATTGTTTCGGCTCGCCTGGGACATGGCGGTGTCCGCGTTTGGAACCCGGCAAGTACTCTATGAGCGCTTCTTTTTTGGCGACCCGGTTCGGATGGCCGGTGCCTTATATATGACCTACAACAAGGAACCGAGTAAGGAGGCGGTGCGCCAATTTCTGGGCCAGTCGCGTCCGACTGAGGAGGCGATTTCGTGAGCTTTTCGATTGTCCGAACTAGCCATGCCGAGTATTTTGTTAGAGACCTGGAGAAGGCCGAAGCCTTCTACGTGGACACCCTAGGATTTACGCTGTCTGGTCGGGATCAGGAGCACCTCTACTTGCGCGGTCTGGAAGATCGCGTGCATCACAATCTGGTGTTGACGTTGGCGGACCATGCCGGCGCCGGCCACGTGGCTTTTCGGGTGTCCTCCCCAGAAGACCTGAACGCACTGGAAAACTTCGCCAATGGCGAAGGGCTGTGGCACGAGAAAACGGCTTCGCCCGAGGTTGGGATTGGGGAGGTGCTCAGAGTACGGGATCCGTTTGGTTTTCCGGTCGAATTCTTTTATAGTGCTGAGGCCGTCCCGTGGATGCTTCAGTCTTATGACCAGTATCACGGGGCCGCTGTGATGCGCCTGTACCACGTGAATTATCTCACGCCAGAGATCGAAGCGGCGGCCAGGTGGTATCAGGATAAGCTCCACTTTCGATTAAGTGAATATACTGTCAGCGTAGACGATGGTCGTGACCGGCTATGGGGCGCATGGCTTCGGCTGAAGCAGTCTTCGCACGACCTGGCCATATCCAATGGCATCGGCCCGCGATTTCACCACGCCTCGTTTATTGCCGAGTCGCAGGCAAGTCTCCTCCGGGTCGCTGACATTCTTGCGTCCAAGGGGCAGGTGTCGCACATTGAGCGGGGACCCGGGAGGCATGGCACCACGAACGCCTTTTTCCTCTATCTCCGTGACCCGGACGGCAATCGGTTGGAACTGTTTACGGGGGACTATTTGGCGGTGGAGCCGGATTGGCAGCCCATCCGCTGGGATCTCAATGATCCTCGACGAGCGACCTTTTGGGGGGGCGATGCCCCCCGAAAGTGGTTTGATGAAGCGATGGAGGTGTACGATTGGGAAACGGGAAAGCCCATGTCAGTTCATGCGCCCCGGCTCCCCGACAGGCCTCGCAGCGTGGAGTGAAGGGAGGCGGCGCGATGCCTAACCCATTGCAACGTCAGCGCGAATTCCGGAACATCTGTGGAACCTTTGCCACGGGAGTCATGGTTCTCTTGTCGGGAGGTGCGAGCCCACATGGAATGACCATTAACGCCTTCATGTCCCTGTCATTAGATCCGCTATTGGTGGCGGTTTCTGTTCATCAAGGAAGTTACCTGGCAGATCACCTGGTCCGCCCCGGAACACCATTTTCGTTAAGCATCTTAGGAGCGGACCAGGAGTTGCTAGCCCGCTTTTATAGCCGGCCAACGAGGCTTCGAGGCCAGCAGTCGCCCGGTGCGTCGCCGGTGCGGCCGGGCTCGGAGCTGGTAATTGCCAGAGCGGCCGCCTGGATTTGGTGCCGGACCGAGCAGGCGATTCCTTCCGGGGATCATTGGCTCTTAGTAGCGGGGGTCGATGATTTTGG
>DAHWKG010000075.1:0-21041 GCA_027343765.1 Sulfobacillus sp. | reverse complement strand
ATGTGCTGTTGTTGGGCGATTGGTTTCACCGTGCCTGGGTTGCGTTAGGACTGGCCTTGGCGTTGGTCATAAGCCGAACCATCTCCCCCATGACCGCCTTTCACAGTATTGATTGGAATACCATTTTTCTTTTGGCGGGGATGATGATTTTTGTCGCCTATTTAGGCGACGCGGGACTCTTTTTGTTGTTGGGCCGCATGGCGCGGCGCTATGCGCGCGGGAAACCGTGGCGGCTTCTTTGGATTTTCTATCTCATTACTGCTGTAATCTCGGCGTTTTTGGACAATGTCACCACCATCTTGCTACTCTCGCCGATTCTGATGCAAGCAGCCGAAGATATGAATGTGGATCCCATTCCTCTATTGATGGTTCAGGTGGCGGCCTCGAATCTCGGCGGAATGGGCACGCTTATCGGTGATCCGCCCAACATTTTAATTGGGACGGCCGCCAACCTTTCGTTTACGTCCTTTATTGCGGTGTTGGGACCGGCGGCCGTGATTTTGTTGGGGTGCTTGGCTCTGGTGTTGCCGCGCTATATCGGGATTCGGTCCCAGACCAAACCCGAAGGGCCTCCGCCGGGATCTTTCGATAGCGATGAGGACGTGGCTCCCCGGCGCCTCATGGCGCTTTTGGGCGTCCTGCTATTAATGTTGGCAGGCTTTGTGATACAACGCCAGTTGGGGGTTCCGGTGGGCTACATCGCGCTTTCGGGGGCGCTTTTGGCGACGGTCATTTCGTGGCGCTTGGGGCGGCACTTTTGGCGGCACGTCGATTATGGGACCTTGGGGTTTTTTGTGGGAGTGTTTGTGCTGGTCGGGGCATTGGAAACCTCCGGCCTCATCCACCATGTGGCCCGCTGGCTTTTAGTGCCGGCTCTGGGGCCGTGGATGCCGTTCATCCTCTTTCTGGGCACGGCGCTCTTTTCCGCGCTCTTGGATAATGTGCCGTTGGTAGCTGCCTTAATCCCGGTACTAGCTCGGATGGTCGTGCAAGATCCACGATTTGGGGTAGAATTATGGGTGGCCGTGGCGATGGGAGCGGCGGTGGGCGGTAACGCTACGGTGATTGGCGCTTCCGCTAACGTGGTGGCACAAGGAATGGCGCTGGAACGGGGCTATGAGCTGAGCTTTGCTCGCTATGCCCGCTTTGGACTTAAAACGGCCGGGTTTACGGCACTACTCGCGTTGGCTTATTTAGCGATACGATTCTAGGGGGATGCTGTGAAGACAGAGGTGCTTCACCCGGATAATCTCGAGCCGGCCGTAAAGGCCCTTAAGCGGGGCCAACTGGTCGCGTTTCCGACCGAAACGGTCTACGGACTGGGAGCCGATGGCCTTAATGGCGAGGCGGCCGGGCGCATTTTCCAGGCGAAGGGCCGCCCCGAAGACAATCCGTTGATATTGCACGTGGAGAATCTTCAAGGGTTGGCAGCGCTGGCGGAAGGCTCCTTGCCCGAATCGTGCATCCGGCTCTGTGAGGCTTTTTGGCCGGGACCTTTGACGGTGGTAGTCCAAGCCCGGCCCGAGGTTCCTTTGGTGGTTCGGGGGGGGCTAGATACGGTGGCGGTGCGGGCTCCCGATCACCCCGTGGCCCGGAGGCTTATTGCAGGCGTTGGACGGCCCCTGGCCGCACCCAGTGCGAATCTCAGCGGTCGTCCGAGCCCGACCAATGCCGAGGCGGTGAAGGAGGATCTTGAAGGCCGTATCCCTTACATTATCGACGGGGGCCCGGCGCGGGTGGGCCTCGAATCGACCGTGGTAGATTGCACTCGCGATCCCGTGGTGTTGCTTCGACCCGGGGGCATATCTTTGGAAATGCTGGCCGACGTGGTGGGCGAGGTGGTCATCGCCGACGGTCGGGGGCCGGCTCGGGCCCCGGGGATGAAATATCGCCATTATGCCCCCAAGGCTCCGGTGGTATGGCTTCAAAGTACGGCTCAAGAGCGAGTCCGCCAAGTTCTTGAAGAACTGCAAGCACGGTTTGGAACCTTGGGACTTGTCGCTCCTGAGCCATTTCAGGAGACATTTGAGGGCCCCTTTTTGAGTCTCGGATCGGATGACGTGTCGGCGGCTCATCGGCTCTTTGGCGCGATCCGTGCCTTAGATGCAGGCAACCCAGGCGCGATTGTGGTAGTGTGGGATCAAGACCGTGGTTTAGGACTCGCCATCCAAAACCGAATCGACAAGGCGGCGGCGGAGCGAATTCATTGATGAAAAAGGACACACCAGAGATATTGTTCGTCTGTACTGGCAATACTTGTCGTAGTCCTATGGCCGAGGCCATTTGGAAGGCGATGGGTGGGCACGGAGCATCAGCCGGCGTCTCCAGCTGGTCGGACCAACCGGCCGCAGCCGGGGCGCGAGCGGCCGTCCGGCGCTATGGAGGAACCTTAGGGCATCATCGGTCCCGCGATTTGGAGGCGGTCTCCGATGAACCTGACCTGGTGCTGACCATGACCGAGTCTCAGCGGCTCCAAGTCATTCAAAGAAAGCCGGATTGGGAAGGGCGCACCTTTTGTCTCGGAGATTACGTCGGCGAGCCGGGGGATATTATGGATCCCATCGGACAGGATCAAGAGACCTATCAAGCGGTGGCGGATCACCTCCATGCCCTCTTAACGCGGTTGAAAGAAACGTTAGACCAAAAGAATCGGGAGCCATAACGACCGAGCAACAAAACGCCTAAAGCCAAGGAGATGGGATGGATGCGGATAGCGGTAGGAGCGGATCACGCTGGGTGGCCCCTGAAAGAGCCGCTGGTGGCGTTTCTCATCGAGCAGGGCTGGGACGTCGAGGACTTTGGGACTTTCAGTCAGGACTCGGTTGACTACCCCGATTATGCGGTGAAGGTCGCTGAGGCGGTGGCCCGTGGAGATGTGGACCGGGGCCTTCTGATGTGCGGCAGCGGTCAAGGGATGAGCATGACCGCCAACAAGGTGGCCGGTGTGCGCGCGGCTTTATGTCACGATGTGGTATCGGCTCGCTTAGCACGTGAACATAATGATGCCAATGTGCTGACGATGGGGGCACGGTTTGTCGCCGAGCCTTTGGCGGAGGAAATTTTGGCGGTGTTCTTATCGACCGATTTCGCGGGGGGGCGGCACATGCAGCGGGTGGAAAAACTCCACGGCATTGAACGGCGTGAACCCGGACTCTAACTTCAAAACTTGAGGGATATCGATGATTCTGGTGGATCACCCGCTGGTGCGGGTGCACATTACAGCCATCCGCGATAAGGGGACTTCCGTGGATGCGTTTCGTGGACACTTGACGGCATTGGCGCGCTTGATGGCCTATCCCGTGCTTGAGAACTTGGCCACCCGGCCGGTGGTGGTGACAACCCCGATGGCGGAGGCGTCCGGTGAAAGTCTTTTGCGGGAACCTATTTTGGTCCCGGTGCTTCGAGCGGGCCTCGGCTTGGTGGAAGGTTTTCGCGACGTCATTCCGGGAGCCGTGGTGTCACATTTGGGCATGTACCGGGACCATACCACATTAAAGCCGGTGCGCTATTATTCCAATTTCCCTATGGAGCGGCAGAGTCACCCGTTTATTTTGCTGGATCCCATGTTGGCCACGGGGGGATCGGCTGTGGATGCGCTGGATTACTTAAAGTCCGAGGGGGCCCGGGACATTCGCTTGGTGAGCATCATCGCGGCTCCCGAAGGGGTCAAGCGTGTCGAAACGACCCATCCCGACGTTCCTGTATATACGGCGGCTCTCGATGAGCGGCTCGATGAGAATGGCTACATCATCCCTGGGTTGGGGGATGCGGGCGACCGTCAATTCGGGACCCTGTAAGGGTTTCATGGTCGCCCGGCAAGGCTTTTGAAAATCGCCACCACTTGACTTCAATTTCCCCGATCGCTATACTTATGCATCGTGAGGGGTGGGTTTTTTATGCCCATCCGACTGCGAGAGATGCCGTGTTGTCTCGAATTTTGCCGAAGTCTGGCGTAGGTTTGTTCGCCCAGTCACAAGCGATGATGCGGGACACCGCCGCAAGAGAGGTGACTCTTAGGTGGGAGAACCCAGGAAACCAACAGGTTCCACCTTCCGTGGAGTCGGCATGGCAGCGGCGATGGCGGCTCAGCTGGTCCTGGCCATTATTCTGGGATTTCTGTTGGGCCACTGGCTTGACGGCCTCTTGCACACAACGCCGTGGCTTGCGATTTTCGGAGTATTGATCGGAATTGTGGCCGGGTTCATGGGGCTCTTTCATTTGTCGAAGGTTATGTCGAAGTGAAAGAATTTCAGGAACTATGGAAACAAGCGGCGATGATTAGCTTGGCGACTGGCGTGGTGTTCGTCGTGATCGCTGCATTAAGCGGCTCTCAGACGGCTTGGGGTCTTGCAGCCGGGATCGTGCCAGGGGAAATTGATCTCATAGGACTCGGCCTTCGGCTCCCCTTGTGGGCCCGTTTAAATCCCCGCGCAGCCGTCTCGGGTTTGAATATTCGACTCTTGTCGCGGCTGGTCGTGCTCGGGATTTATTTTTATGTGCTGAAGCGTTACACCTCGGTGAATTTGGACGCGGCGTTAGGTGGCGTGTTTGTCCCCCACTTGGTCTACCTGGTGTGGGCAGCCTTTCACCATAAGGGCAAGGGGGTGAATGGATGAACTTTTCGTTGACGGCTTTCCAATGGTCACCCTTTTGGACGGGGCTGATTACCATTGCCTTGGTCCTCATTTTTGGGTTGGCAGCTGCGCGGCGGGTCACGGCGGGCGTGCCCTCGGGTGCGCAGAATCTCATGGAAACAGCCATTGAGACATTTCAGGATTTAGTGGGTCAAATGGCTCCGGCGGAGCTGGCGCCGAACCTGTCGCTTCTCGCCCTCACCCTATTTCTGATGCTAGTGGTGGCCAATATCATTGGACTCTTACCCTTGCCGGGAATCGGCACTGGCTGGATTCACTCGCCGACGGCCTTTTTGAGCATTCCCGCAGGGTTGGCCATTTGGATGTTTTTACTGATCCAATGGGCCGGCATCAAGTATAAGGGGTTTGGCGGCTGGGTCTATGGCTGGGTATGGAAGCCGTTTCCGGTTGTCGGTCTGATTATTAATGCGTTGGAGCAGCTGGTGATGCCGGTCAGTTTGGCATTCCGGTTGTTCGGCAACATTCTCGCTGGAGAATTGGTATTGCGCATGACCACCCATTTGCCACACGGCATTGGCGGGGTGCTTACCACCTTCTTCATTGGGACCCTCTGGCTGGTGTTCAGCTTGGTCATTTCCATGATCCAAGCGTTGATTTTCACCATTCTGACGGTGGCCTACATGAGCATTCAGGCAAACAAAGACCATTAGCGTGTGAGAAAGAGGAGGAGTTTATCAAGTGTTTACGGCGAAGGAAATTATGCTCTTCATTGGAGCATTGGCTGCAGCAGGCGGCGCTATCGGTGCCGGTATCGGTAACGGGTTGGTCATGGGCCGTATGGTGGAAGGTGTGGGCCGTCAGCCAGAGGCGATTGGCCGGCTGTTGACATGGGCGTTGGTTGGTGTGGCGTTGGTTGAAGCCTGGCCGGTTATTACCTTCGTGCTCTTCGTGTTCACCAAGATTGGCTAGCCTAAACGGTTTTGAGGAAGGAGCATTAACGTGTCCAGCACTTCGTTAACTCTAGGCAATCTGATTGCCGCGGTGCTGCAGTTCCTGATCCTGTTGTTCTTGCTGCGGGCGCTGGTCTACAAGAAGATTTTGGCCGCCATGCAACAGCGACGGGAAAACATCGCCAAGCAAGTCCATGATTCCGAGAGCGTGAAGGCGGAATCCGAAAAGCTTCGCCGAGAAGCGGAGAGTTTGGTGAGCCAGGCGCGGGATGAGGCCAAGCAGATGTTGGCTCAGGCGCGCCAAGACAGTGACGAACAGGCGAAAAAGATTATCGAGCAGGCACAACGCGAGGCCAGCTACCGGCAGAAACAAGCCATTGAAGAAATTGAGCACGAACGGGATCGGGCTTTGGCCTCCATTCGTGGGCAGGTGGCGGACTTGGTCCTTTTGGCGTCATCGAAAATCATCGAGCGCAACTTGAATGCGGAAGACCAAAGCCGCTACCTCGATGAAATTTTGAAGGACGCAGGGCAGTTGCAATGAAGCAGGTGGTGATAGCCAGGCCGTACGCTCGGGCTTTATTCGAACTCGCGCAGTCGGCTCAAAAGGAAGAGCGCGTGGCAGAAGATTTGGGACGCGTGGTGAATGTCTGGGATGGCGACCGCGCCTTCCGTTCATTTATTCGCCGACCGGAAATTTCGCCCGCCGTTAAGAAGGAGACCGTGCATCGCCTGTTTGATAATCTGGACCCTTATGCCGCCCATCTGATTGATGTGGTGGTGGACAAAAAGCGGGAAGATTTGCTGTCCACAATTTACGAAGAATACCGGAACCTCTGGGACGAGAGCCGTGGGATTCTCCACGCGGACGTGATTTCGGCGGGCCCCTTAAGCGGGGAGCAGCAGGAAGCGGTAGCCGAGGCTTTGGGGCGCGCGACCGGGCAGACGGTCACGATCACGGTGAAGCAGGATCCCTCGCTCCTAGGTGGGCTAGTCATCCGCATGGGCGACCGGGTACTGGATGGCAGCCTGATCCGCAGATTGGCAATCCTGGGTGACAAGCTACGCAGTGGGGACGGGGGAGGTAGTGTCGTTGAGCATTAAACCTGATGAAATTAGTGCCATCTTAAAAGAAGAGATCGAGAAATATGGCGTCACCACGGAGCTATCTGAGGCTGGGGTGGTGCTTTCGGTGGGTGATGGCATCTCCCGCATTTACGGTCTCAGCGATTGCATGGCCGGGGAGTTGCTGGAATTCGACAACGGCGTCTTTGGCATGGCTTTGAACCTCGAGCAAGACAACGTCGGTTGCGTGATTTTAGGGGATGACCGCGGAATTAAAGAGGGCGATCGGGTACGTCGTACCGGGCGTGTGGTCGAGGTACCCGCCGGTGACGCGTTAATCGGTCGCGTGGTGGGCGCCTTGGGACTGCCGATTGACGGCAAGGGTCCGATCGAGACCTCCATCCGTCGGCCAGTCGAATTTCCGGCACCGGGAATTATTGACCGCCAGCCGGTCAACACCCCCTTGCAAACGGGTCTAAAAGCCATTGACGCCATGATTCCGATTGGTCGGGGTCAGCGCGAACTGATTATTGGCGACCGTCAGACGGGGAAGACGGCGCTTGCCATCGACACGATTTTAAATCAGCGTGATCAGAATGTGATTTGTATCTATGTGGGCATTGGACAAAAGGAATCGACCATTGCCGGTATCGTACGCACACTCGAGGAGCACGGCGCAATGGCGTATTCCATTGTCGTTTCGGCGTCGGCGGCAGAACCCGCACCGTTGCAGTATCTGGCTCCTTACGCCGGTTGCGCTATGGGCGAGGAATTCCGTGACAAGGGGCGGGACGTGTTGGTCGTCTACGATGACCTCTCCAAGCACGCGGTGGCCTATCGCGCGATGTCGCTTTTGCTGCGCCGTCCCCCAGGCCGTGAAGCCTATCCTGGTGACGTCTTCTATCTCCACTCGCGTCTCTTAGAGCGCGCAGCCCGTCTATCGGATGAAAAGGGCGGCGGCAGTCTCACGGCCCTTCCCATCATTGAGACGCTGGCAGGCGACATTTCCGCCTATATTCCCACCAACGTGATTTCCATCACCGACGGCCAGATTTTCTTAGAGAGCGATCTCTTCTTCTCTGGGGTGCGTCCGGCGGTAAACGTCGGTCTCTCCGTTTCGCGTGTGGGTGGCTCGGCGCAGATTAAGGCCATGCGGCAGGTGGCTGGCGGCATGCGTCTCGACTTGGCGCAATATCGGGAGCTGGCAGCCTTTTCGCAGTTTGGATCGGACTTGGATAAGGCGACCCAGGCGCGCTTGGCGCGCGGTGCCCGTACGGTAGAACTCTTAAAGCAGCCCCAATATCAGCCGCTAAAGGTTGAGGAGCAGGTGGCGGTGATTTTTGCCGTAACCAAGGGGTTTGTGGACGATATTCCCGTCGAGCATGTGGGCGACTTCGAGCGTGGGTTGCTTCGTTTCCTTCACGAACAGCGCGCGAGCCTTCTCGAGACCATCCGGAAGGACAAGGCGCTCTCCGACGAGACCACCAAGGCTCTGACGGAAGCGATTGAGGAATTCAAGAAGACGGCGGTGTTTTAAATGGCGGGCGGTTTGCAGGAGCTTAGACGGCGAATTAAAAGCGTCCAGAATACCCAGCAAATCACCCGTGCCATGAAGTTGGTGGCGGGAGCCAAACTCCGCCGTGCGGAAGAACGCGCCCGCGCTTCCCGGGAGTACTTCCGGGAAATTCGGGCGGTGACTGCCCGTGCGGTGCAAAAGGGCGGGCGTAACCACCCGCTCTTGGAGACCCGTCCCCAGGAGAATGTGGCCATGGTGGTGGTAACGTCCGATCGCGGATTGGCCGGCCCCTATAACACCAACGTGCTCCGACGGGCGCAAGCCGATATGCGGTCGCTGGAGGCGCGGCAAACCAGTGTCTATGCGGTGGGCCGCAAGGGTCGCGACTTTTTTCGGTATCGCAATGTCCCCATTCAAGAAGAATTCGTGGGTCTCGGCGACGATCCCACGTACCGTCAGGGCAAGGCGATAGCGGACATCATCGTCGCCCGCTATCTCGCCCAAGACGTGGACGCGGTGTACTTGACCTACACCGAGTACAAAAATGCCATGTCGCAGGAACCGAAGACGATCCGCCTGCTCCCGGTAGAGCCGCCGGATGTGGCGTCAGGCTCGGAGGAAAAGACGGGGGTGGAACTCGGGTACGTATTTGAGCCCGATCCGCGGGAAGTGTTTGAGGATCTCCTGCCGCGTTACGTGGAGATGTTGATTTTCGGCGCGCTCCTCGAGTCCAAGGCGTCGGAGCAGGGTGCGCGCATGACGGCGATGGACAGCGCCAGCAAGAATGCCGATGAATTGATTCGTCGCATGATTTTGTTGCGCAACCGGTTGCGTCAAGCGGCCATTACGCGAGAAATCGCGGAACTGGTTGGCGGCGCGGAAGCGTTGAAATAGGAGGGTTTCGGGTGGCTTTGAATGAAGGGAGAGTCGTTGAGGTTCTGGGGCCGGTTGTGCAGGTTGAATTCCCGGAGGGGAACCTGCCCGCCATCTACAACGAGCTCAGGATTGTCGCAGACGATCGCCGGGCACCCGGCGAGGGCCCAAAGAGTTCGGTGTCGGCAACCAAGATCGACATTGCGCTGGAGGCCATGCACCATTTGGGCGACAACCGTGTGAGTTGCATCGCCATGGCTTCGACGGATGGTGTGGTGCGAGGCATGAAGGTTATTGACCAAGGGAAGCCGATCGCGGTTCCGGTGGGCGAAGTGACATTGGGCCGCATGTTCAATGTGTTGGGCCAGCCGATTGACGGTAAAGAGGAGCCCAAGTCGGGGGAAAATTTGCCGATTCACCGCGACCCGCCCGAGTTCACGGAACTGGCTGTGTCGACGGAGATTTTCGAGACCGGACTGAAGGTGGTCGACCTCTTGGCTCCGTATCCGAAAGGCGGAAAGGTGGGGCTTTTCGGCGGCGCCGGTGTGGGCAAGACGGTATTGATTATGGAGCTTATTCACAACATCGCCAAAGAACACGGGGGATACTCCGTATTCGCGGGCGTTGGCGAACGGACGCGTGAAGGAAACGACCTTTACCGGGAAATGAACGAGTCCGGCGTTATTGACAAGACCGCCTTGGTCTACGGCCAGATGAACGAGCCGCCTGGGGTGCGTATGCGGGTTGCTTTGTCGGGTCTTACCATGGCGGAGTACTTCCGCGACCAGGAAGGCCGTGATGTGTTGTTCTTCATCGACAACATCTTCCGCTTCGTCCAGGCCGGTTCTGAGGTTTCGGCGCTTTTGGGCCGCATGCCCTCAGCCGTGGGTTATCAGCCGGTGTTGGCCACGGACGTGGGGCAATTGCAGGAGCGCATCACCTCCACCAAGAAGGGCTCGATTACGTCCATTCAAGCCGTCTATGTGCCCGCTGACGACTACACTGACCCGGCTCCGGCCACCACCTTTGCCCACTTGGATGCGACCACCAACTTGGAGCGGCGTATTTCGGACAAAGGGATTTTCCCCGCTGTGGACCCGTTGACGTCCACCTCACGCATCTTGGACCCGCAGATAGTGGGCGAGGAGCATTACCAAGTGGCCCGGGGTGTCCAGCAGGTGTTGCAGCGCTACAAAGAACTGCAGGACATTATCGCCATCTTGGGTATGGACGAACTCTCCGACGAGGACAAACTGACCGTGGCGCGGGCGCGTAAGATTGAGCGTTTCTTGTCGCAGCCGATGTTTGTGGCGGAGCAGTTTACGGGAATCCCTGGGAAGTACGTTACCATTCAAGACACGGTGCGGGGCTTCAAGGAGATTCTGGAGGGCAAGCATGACGATTTGCCGGAACTCGCCTTTTACATGGTGGGCTCCATCGATGAGGCAATCGCCAAGGCGAAGACCCTTTAAGGGGGGAAGAGCATGGCTACCACCTATCGGCTTCGCGTCGTGACCCCGGAGCGGGTCGTGTACGACCGGGATGTGATCGAGATTATCGTTCGCAGCACCGAAGGGGAAATCGGCATTTTAGCGCACCATATGCAGATTATCACGCCCTTGGTACCGCACATCATGACGGTCTACGATCCGGATGGCAAGACGGAGCAGATGGCCATTGGCGGCGGGTTTCTGGAAGTACAGGACGCGTCCACCATCATCCTAGCCGACTCGGCCGAGACGGCCGACATGGTGGATGTTGCCCGTGCGGAACGTGCCCGCCAGCGGGCCTTAGAACGGATCAACACCGGTTCCACCCAGTCCACGGTCGATCTGGCGCGAGCGCAGCGGTCGTTGGCGCGAGCCGAGAATCGGTTGAAGCTCACCGGCCGGGATCTGACACGAGGTCAGCCCACCACGACTACGCATTAAGGCGAAGACCGAGGGGAGTCCAGCGACTGGCTGGGCTCCTTTTCCTTTTCGTCGCACGGGCATCACCCTTATTGGGCGACAATCTGGCTAGTGTCCAAATCGGGTGGGGAGGTGTGGCTCTGGACTGGCGCAACCGGTGAACCCTTATTTTCCCACCGCGCCCGCGAAATGAGGTTCTAAATCCCGGGACGGTTTTAAGGACGCAGCATCCCCTCGTCCTCTCTAGCGGGGCAGGCGCTCTCACAACGCGCATCCTTTAGGTATGAATTCCATCCCTTCGTGGAACAATTTGGTATTGAAAGATGCCAATTGGGGGGATAGAGGATGCGCAATATTTGGTGGCTCGCTGGGATCGGGGCGCTCATCTGGGTAGGTGCCCAGGCACGGGCTGAGGTAGTTCACCCGCTTACGACCGCGTTTCAGGCGACAGGAGCGCGACCGAGCGGCTATAGCATTAATGACTGGGTCCGCGTCAAGCCCGCCCGGGCTAGTAATTTGGCTTTGCTGGCTGACAAGGTCTCTCACGAGCTTCACTTGGCCGGTCCGGCGGTGGTCCAAAATGGGGCATCGTATCAAAAGATTTCTGAGACTAGGACGGTGGCTGGTATTACGACCCGCCTTATCGTTGAGCGGCTTTCGAGTGGAGACACCTATCTGGTATTCGACCGAAGTGTGCCCCACGGATTTGAAGGTCTGAACGAGAGTCAAACGCTCTTTCGCCATGTTCTCACACCCTATGGCCGGATCCATCAGGACATCAATTTGGAAGGCAACATTGCCGGCCGCTTAAGCCGTAAGAAAGAAACGGCCGTGGTTCAGGCAGCACTTCATGCGGTAGGTGCCCAACAAACCAACGGGATCAATACCATCGGGTATATGTCTTACGCCGGTAAAAGTCCATTCATTTCGACATCCGATCAATTGGATGGCCAGCCTGTCAATGTCCAAGTCGCCCTAAGCTACAACAGCTACACCCATCAAACCCAAGTGTACGTGGGATCTCCGCTGATTACTGTAACCTATTGAGTTTGAGCTGGAATTATTTGGGCAAACTGAAAATAGCCCCTACGGGGTAATTTCAGTAGAGGAAGCGGGAATTCGCATGGCAAATCGTCGCACAACCATTATGGGCGTTGTCGCCGGCGTGGTGGTGGTCGGAGGAGCGTCAGCGTTGGTGCTGACCCATCGCCAGACGGCCACCACGACATCTCCAGTATCCACGCCGGCCTCTTCCCAGACTGGCCAGACTTCCCGTCTCGCCGGTGGTCCTACCTCCGCCCCGATTGCTGCCCCAGTTCAAGGCAAAATTGCCAGTGGTTTTGGGTGGCAGTATTCGGGCGCGTTGAACGAATGGTACTACAATCCAGGACTGACCTTCGCCGCCAAGAAGGGCCAGCCGGTTAAGGCGGGCTGGGCGGGGGCGGTCACCCAGGTCACCAAAGAGCCGCATATGGGATTGACGGTGACCGTCAACGACGGGGACGGATTCTCCACAGTGTACGGCCACTTGGGCCGTGCTGAGGTGAAAGCGGGTCAAGAGGTTCACCAGGGACAAGTCATTGGCACGGTCGGTGCCGCAAGCTTATACAGCCGCAATGCGGGCTCTCACGTAGACTTCCAAGTCTATCACGGCGCCTCCGCGACCAATCCCATGAACTACCTTCACCCCTCATCTTAAGCTGAGACAGCCACATAATGCCAGGGCACAGGCCCTGGCATTTATTTTTGTTCGGGCCATATACTCTAGCAGACGACGGGGGGAGAAAGGGGCCGGAGCGGTGAAGGACCACATCTGGCAACGCGTCATGGAAATTGGCAACTATATTCTGAAGAGTGGGGCAACGGTGCGGGATACCGCCAAGGTATTCGGGGTTTCAAAGAGCACCGTGCACAAGGATGTTACCGAACGCCTGCCGAAGGTCAACGCTCATCTCGCCAATGAAGTTAAGAAAGTGTTGGAGGTAAACAAGGCGGAGAGGCACCTTCGCGGCGGCGAAGCGACACGGCAGAAGTTTCGGACTCAAAATCCATTGTAGCTCCCAAGACGCTTTGCCCGGCCTGCCGGGGGCAGAGGCGCCCCCGGCGCGCATCCCATTCCACCGGATAAATTCCTCGGTTTGACACTTTTGCACCTCTGGCATATAATTCTCTCGACAATTTAAGGACATTCTCTTATCAAGAGTGGTGGAGGGACAGGCCCGATGAAGCCCGGCAACCAGGCGAAGCCCCGGTGCCAACCCCGACCGATATTTCGGAGGGATGAGAGATATTAGAGGATACCCTCTTCTCTCAGTGGAAGGGGATTTTTTATTGGGAGGCGCAAAATTGGGGCGTAATTTCTTGTTTACGTCGGAGTCGGTGACCGAAGGCCACCCCGACAAAGTGGCAGACCAAATTTCTGACGCTATTTTGGATAACATTCTGGCCCACGACCGGGATGCGCGAGTGGCCGCCGAGACGGTAGTGACGACGGGCTTAGCCCTGGTGGTGGGGGAGATCTCCACCGACTGTTATGTGGACATCCCTAAGGTGGTGCGGGAGACGATTCGCTCCATCGGATATACCCGCGCGAAGATGGGATTCGACGCCGATACCGTGGCGGTGCTGACTTCGATTGACGAGCAATCGCCCGACATTGCTCAAGGCGTCAATGAAGCCTTGGAATCACGCGTGGGACCGAGCGACCCTCGGGAGAAAATCGGCGCAGGCGACCAAGGCATGGTATTCGGTTATGCGTGCCGGGAAACTCCAGAACTGATGCCGCTTCCCATTTCGTTGGCGCACCGTTTGTCCCGTCGGCTGGCGGTCGTAAGGAGGGATGGGATCCTGCCCTTCTTGTGGCCGGACGGGAAGACTCAGGTGACGGTGCGTTACGAAAACGATCGTCCTGTGGCTCTGGACACGGTGTTAATTTCTACTCAGCATAATCCCGACGTAACCTCCGAGGCGCTTCGCGACGGCGTGATTGAGACCGTGCTCATCCCGGTGCTTGGCGATCAATGGCTCACCAAGGAAACCCGCATTTTGGTCAATCCGACTGGGCGCTTCGTAGTGGGCGGACCCCACGGAGACTCCGGTCTCACGGGACGGAAAATTATTGTGGACACCTATGGCGGTTCTGCCCGCCACGGAGGCGGGGCTTTTTCAGGCAAGGATCCGACCAAGGTTGACCGCTCGGCGTCCTACGCTGCCCGGTGGGTGGCTAAAAATCTGGTGGCAGCGGGGCTCTGCGATCGGGCAGAAATTCAAATTGCCTATGCCATTGGGGTGGCGCGACCGATTTCGGTCATGGTCGATTCTTTTGGGACCGGGAAAATCCCGGACGACAAACTGGCCGACTTGGTGCGTCAGGTGTTTGATTTACGGCCCTTGGCCATCATCGAGGAGTTAGATCTGAAACGGCCCATTTATCGTGATACGGCCGCCTATGGCCATTTCGGCCGAACCGATGTGGATCTTCCCTGGGAAGCGTTGAATCGCGTGGAGGAATTAAAGCAGCGCGCCCAATTGGCGAAGGCGTAACGGTCCCAGGTATGTTCTCGCGTCCGGTGCGTATATATCGGACAGGGGGCGAGAATTTTGACCTGGTGGGGCGCGTTGGGTTTGGCACTGGCGCTATATGGCGTCGTGGTGCTTTTAGAGTGGGTTTACGACCAAATCGTCGGAAGCCATGTGCCTTCCATGCCGGCTGCGAGCTTGGTGGTGCGCGTTGCCAACCAGGAGAGTCATGTCGAGCAAACGCTCAGGGATCTGGAGAGTCTCTTTAATCAGAGTGGAACCGAGGGGCGTTTGGAAGTGCTCCTTTGGACCGAGGGGTCATCGGACCAAACGGAAGCCATTTTAGACCGCTTGACCCGACGGACGGGATTTAAATGGATTGAGGCCAGCAATGCCGATGGGGTGTTGAGTGCGTGCCAGCATCCCTTCGTCATCTGGTTGGATGTATCCGATCCGCGCCGCGCTCATGATCTTTTGGGAGGGCTTCGCCGTATGCTTCAGACAAAATAGCGGCTGAAAAGCAGGAAATCGTCGGTTTGTCCCGAATTCTGATATGCCGGGGTTCGGGTTTTTGCGATCTGGACACCACTTCTCCCGGCCAGGGGGCGCGCGATGGTCCGTCCACATCCCCGTCTTGCCCAGAACTTTTTGTGGTCTTTGACGGCGTTTACGATCGTGCTCTGGTGGACTGAGCCGAAACTCCATTGGCTCCATATTGCTCATCCGCTGACGATGGCGGTGGGCATAGTGATTGTTGTGATTTCGGAGTCTTGGCCGTTGGAGGCAGCCCGGGGAAGTACCATCAGCCTAGCGAGTGCGGGATATCTCGCCGTATTTTTAGTGGCGGGTCCCGTCGAGGTATTCTGGACGATTTTAATTGGTCGGGCGGTCAGTTGGATTCGGGACTTCCGTGGGATTACCACCATCGCCTCCACTGCCCTCATGCTTCTCTCACTTGACGCCGCTCAAGCGGTGGTGCGGCTGACACACCGCCCATGGTTTGAAGCGCTCCTCTTTGCCGCCACTTTTCTCGTGCTGAATCACCTCTTGGTCAACGTCTATTACTTTCTTCGCGATGGTTATCAACGTCGCCAGGAGATTCTTGAAGCGCTCTTTTGGGACAGCCTCGCTTGGGTGATTAGCCTTCCTTTGGTGGCCATCTTTGTCCTGTTGGACCGCGCCTATCCTCATCGCGTGGTCATCGGCCTATTAGGGTTGTTGCCTTATGTGACCGTGACGCTCTTGTTAAGCTTCTATTACCAAACCCGGATCTCCCACCGTATGAACGCGCTCACGGCCGATGCGTCTGAAATGATTACCTCGGCCATGACGAAGGACGAACTGGTTCGGGCGATACATCGGGGAATGGAAGAGGCCATCGGCTTTGAAGTCTTTGTGATGTATCTACAGGATCCGAACAGTGGACACCTGAGACGAGCGTCTGTGTCCTACCCCATTGACGACGTCCCATATCCTGACGTGTTCTTGCGCGGCGGGGAGAGCCTGACGGATTGGGCCCTTTCCACCCGTACGGCAGAATTTATCCGAGACGCCCGCGAGCATCCGAGCGCCAACCCTGATCCCAAGGATACTCATCCGGTCGTTTCAGGATTCGTGCTGCCGCTGCGAACGGACCAGAAGATTTGGGGATTCATTGTGATGGGCTACAGTGTGCCCAATCGGTATGACCGGCGCGATTTTGAAATGGCCAAAGTACTGGCCGGTCATGCGGCCATGGCCTACCGCAAATGGCTCTTACAGGAAGAGGCGCTTTTGGCTTCGCGACGCGATCCTGTTCTTCCTGGGGTCCATAATTTCCGGTATTTTCACCAGCTATTGACTGAACGCCTACAGACGGGGGATCAAAGGGCGCTAACGCTGGCCTTTTTAGACATGGACAACTTCAAGGCTGTCAATGACCGTTACGGACATATGATGGGCGACAGGGTGCTCAGTCGGTTTGCGGAATTGGTACAGTTGGCTCTCCGTCCCCATGACTTCATGGCCCGATATGGCGGGGACGAATTTGTCGTGGTTTTGGACGGGGCTGACGGGGCGGGAGCGGCCGTGGCCCTCGACCGTATTCAGCAGAAATTTGAGACGGAGAACTGGGCAGATGTGGAAATTCCTCTGGGGGTGAGCGGGGGCTATGCGACCTATCCCGAGGATGGAAAAACGGCGGAAGAACTTTTAAATGTGGCAGATGCACGAATGTACGGGAACAAACTGGCTCGGAAGGCAAGGTTCCAGAAGCTGACATCGCCGTGATTCTCGATTCCATTTTTCTATCCCCAGCCGCGATCCTTGTCGTTGTCTTTATCAACAGACTTATCCCCACTATCCCCAAGTGAGAATGACTGTAAATCTGTGGAATTGTGGACAACAAAACGAAAAAAGCGCGGTCCAAAAGTCAAGTTTCGACAGGATATTTAAGCAGGTTGTTTAATGATAGAGAGTATATGATCATGCGCGTTAATCAGCGTTCAACCGTAACTCACACGTAAGCCCAATACGTTTATACGAGGGGTAATGCTAATGCAGACGACATCCCGCCTCCACCCCAATATCCACAAACTTGTGATATCCGAGGCCCTAAGTAAGCTCGGCGACAACTTTACGGAAGTCGCTCTGGCCCTCTTTGTGCTGTCAGTCACCCGCAATAACGTGGCTGCCTTAGGGGTTGTGTTGGCGATGGTATACGTTCCTCGGGTGGCACTGGGGTGGGCCGTCGTTGGGTTCATTGATCGACTGCCTAAACGAGCGGTCTTGCTGGGCTCCAACCTTGGGCGGGCCTTGCTAGTGGCTTCAATCCCCTTTGTCAGTCGTTATAGCTGGGCCGTGGCAGCTGTATTTCTCATGTACACGTTTTCGATGGTATATCAACCTGTGCTGCGAGCTATTCAGCCGCAAATTGCTGGAACGGCGGAAATGAATGCGAAAGGTAACGCCCGCCAAGAAACATATATGGCATTAGCAGACATCGGCGGATACGTGGCGGCGGGAGGTGTGTTGTTCATCTGGGGCATCAAACCGGCATTTTTGGTCGATGCCGCAACCTTTATCGGTGCAGGTTTTCTTGTCGGGGGCATTCGTGCGGGCCATGACGTGTGGGGTCAGGTGGCTAGTAATGAACGAGGGTTTTGGCAGCAACTCTCGGAAGGAGTCGGCTACCTGAAGACAGAAATTACGGTTCGCCATTTAGTGTTTTTAAGTGGATTGGTGGCGCTCGGGGTGGGAACTCTAAACACTTTATTGGCGCCGCTTTCCCATGGACTTTGGCACGTCAGTTCCAAACATTACGTGTGGCTTCTCTTGGCGTTGGCACTGGGGAGTTTGGTGTCTGGAATTTTGATAGAACGGCGGGAACTCTTACAAAAATACTCGGTGTCGGTCTTGCTGGGCATTGGGTTCTTCTTAACAGCCTTGGGATTCGGGCTATTGGTATTCGTGCACTCGTGGGAAGTGGGGGCAGTATGTTTGGCTCTCGTGGGCTTCGGCAACTCCTTTTATGGGTCAGCCCTCATGATGTGGGTGCAGCAAGCGGTGCCCTTAGAGTTCCGGGGACGGGCGCTGGCCGTTCGCGGATCGCTTATGGGGGTCGGTGGGGCATTGGGAGCCATGTTCGGTGGAGTGGTAGCCCAAGACGTTGGACTTCCCGCCACTATAGGGCTCACGTCCGCGGTTTGGCTCCTCGCTACGTTGTGGAGTCTAACGGCTCGATCGTTAAAAACGCCCCGATCCTCCGAGCAGACGGCCTAGCTCTCGAAAACTGTCGGTTGAAACAGTTTGACTTTTTTGGAAGGCAATGTTATGCTGACCGCGGTCGCTCTTCGGAGCGGGCTTTTAGAGTGAAAGGGGAAAAACTTGAAGATGACTGGTCGCGTAAAGTGGTTCAGCGCGGAAAAAGGGTACGGATTTCTTGAGCGGGAAGACGGCGGCGATGTCTTTGTACATTTCAGTGCCATTAATGGCGAAGGTTTCCGTACGCTCAATGAAGGCGAGCGTGTCGAATTTGAGGTTGTAGAGGGTGACCGCGGTCCTCAGGCCGCCAACGTCGTCCGGCTTTAACCGTCAGAGGTTCGACTCGTCAAGGCCGGGTAACCGGCCTTGATTCTTTTTGCGGGCAACGAGTCCTGCGATGCTATAATGTGGATACCAGTCCGTGGATTGGGAAGAACCGGTAAGGGGGAAGAAGCTGTGGACGTGATCGTTCGTGGGAAGAACGTTGAGGTTACGGAAGCGCTCAAAGACCATGTCATGCGGAAACTGTCCAAGATGGAGAAGTTTTTCGACCACCACCGGAATATTACCGCCCACGCTATGCTCAGTGTTGAGAAGGAAAGCCAAATCATCGAAGTCACCATCCCCATGGATAGTCTTTTATTGCGCGGGGAAGAGGCCTCACCAGACATGTATGCGTCCGTGGACCGGGTGGTGGATAAGCTGGAGCGGCAGTTGACCAAGTATAAGGCTCGTAGCAAGCCACGGCACTCGGGTGAAGTGCATGGTGAACCCACCGGAGAGACCGAGTCGGAGCTGGTGCGGCGGAAGACCTTTCCCAGAAAACCGATGACGGTCGATGAAGCGCTGTTGCAAATGGACCTCCTCGGCCATGATTTCTTCGCCTTCACCAATGCAGAGACCGAGACAATTAACGTGGTGTACCGACGTCAAGACGGGCGCTATGGTTTATTAGAGCCGCGTTGATATGTAGTACCAAAGAACGACAGAAAAACCGCAGGCTCGACACGGGTCTGCGGTTTTTCTTAGGAAAAAGAAGGAATATCTATTTGGAGGTCGAAGTAATCCAAGTGTCCTATGGGAGGATCGCATGACGGCAGCATATGAAGAGTACCGCGCCATTTTGGAGCGCGTGCCGCACATACAGAACGTGGAAATTGTTGACGATGGCTTTGGTCGGGCTCGGGTGCAAGTGCTGAGCCACAGTTCCCAGTCTCCACGGCATGTGGTCCGAGAAATTGTCTCGTTGTTGCGCACGGCCGGATGGGAAGACATCAAGGTCGACGATGTGATGATGGTCCAGATCCAACGGGATCCCGATCAGCGGCAGGCGTTAGGGCGTCTCCGGATTGCGGGATTTGCGGTGACTTATGGGGACCAAGGCTACGAGGCGACGTGCCGGCTGATGCATGGCGAACGGGAGTTTCAGGGCACGGGGATGGCTGCAGACAGTGTGCAAGCGGTCGCTTTGGCTACATTGGGGGCGGTCAACAACGCGCTTGGACCGAAGAGCGGCCTAAAGCTCATGCATGCGGAAGAACTCACCGTGGCTGGCGTGGCCATGGCCTTAGTGTTGGTCAAGGACGAGGACGACATTACGGCGGGAAATGCCATTCAGCGGGACTTAGCGTCGGAGGAGACCATGATACGGGCGGTGCTCGACGCCATCAATCGGCGATTCGTTCTCTATACAGGACAAAAAGTTTAGTTTCAAAGTTTCGACCAACGACCGAAAACCCAAGCGAATTACTGTCGGGATTGTGACAGGAGCGAGTCACCCCGTCGGCCATTACGAATGGAGTAATAGCCAAAAATGAAGGGTTTCGTCAAGAACCTCGTCGCCGGTGTCAAGCATGTTGTCGTCAGTGGCGGTTTCGGAGTTCGTTTTTACTAGAGCCGGGCGTTTGGTCGATAAATTTTTGGATGCGTAAGTCGAGGAGGCAAGGTATGTACCCCACTAAATTACGCGTATATATGGCGGCGGTTGGTGGTGTTGCTGCGGTGTTGCTGGTCCGATATTGGGCTACCATCATGCATCCGACTATTGCGCTTGGGGTTTTTGGGTTGGCGGTGTTTGTGGGAGCGTTCTTCGCTATCCACATGATGCGGGGACAAGGAGCGGTCTCCATCGACCTTCCCGTTATCCTAGCTGCTGGGGTGGCTCTGGGACCGGGACCAGGATTTTGGATTGGTGCAGTCGGTAGCTTAACAAGTCATGAGTTGACCGGAAAGGTTAAATGGCCGTCCGTTCTGTTTAACCGTGCACAATTCGGAATCACTGGCTGGGTTGCAGCGGAGGTGTTTCGCCTTTTAGGTGGGACACCTGAGCACCTTTCTATCGCCCGTGCAAGCGGTCCGTTGGCCGTTACGGCGATTGCGTCTTTTGTCGTTAACCTTCTATTTGTAATCGTCGCTGTGGTACTCCGCGAAGACCGCTCCCTCGTTGAAATCACCCGAGTGTATTTCAAGTGGATGTTGCCGAGTTTCTTCGTGATGTTGCCCATCGGGTACCTGATGGCGGCGGTGTATCGGATTTCAGGACCATGGCCCGAACTCATCTTCTTATTGCCCCTCATTGCCGTCCGTGCTTGGATGGTGTTGGTCAAGCGGCTACGGGACATGTATAACCACTCGATTCGGGTGCTCTTGGTGGGATTGGACGCCAAGGATCCCTATACGTTTGGTCATTCCATGCGGGTCGGTCAATATGGCGCGGTTCTCGCCCGGTATATGAAATTGCCCGAGGACGTGGTGGAGCAAATCCGTCATGCGGGGATGTTGCATGATATCGGCAAGATGGCCATTCCCGACAACATCTTGAACAAGCGGGGCCGACTCTCCATTCGTGAAACCTATACGATTCAACGTCACC